>NZ_LIPU01000002.1:0-288665 GCF_001418245.1 Tepidiphilus thermophilus | reverse complement strand
GAAAGTCACGCCTGTCAGGCACGAGCACGGTCATCGAGACGGCTCGGGGCAGGAAGAAAACCGTGCGCACTTTTGCGTACGTTTTTGAGAGCAGATGCGGCGATGAAGACGGCGATCGTGGTGCATTGCGAATGGCTGGGCGGCGAGCGCTGGCTCACGCTCGAAGAGTTGGCGCAGGCGGCAGGCGCCTCGCCTTCCTTCGTGCGCACCCTATGGGAGGAGGGTTTGATCGAGGCCGGGCAGGTCGAGGCCGGGGCGCCGCGCTTCGAGGGCGTGGCCTTGGAGCGGGTGCGCCGCATGCGCCGCCTGATGCGTGATTTCGAAGCGAGTTTCACCGCGGCGGCGATGATGATGGAGCTCATCGACGAGATCGAGCGGCTGCGGCGGCTACTCGAACGCGCCGGTATTCCCTGGCGCGACGAACCCTGAAGGGGAAGGGCATGAACGAAGAGCAATTGCGCAAGTGGAACGTCGGCTACTGGCTCATTGCCATCGCCCTGCTGCTTTTTTTGCAGAGCCAGTGGCAGGCGGCCAATACCGTAGAGACGGTGTCCTACCCGGAATTCGAGCAGGCGCTCGCCGAGGGGCGCGTGGCCGAGGTGATCATCGGCGACCGGGTGATCACCGGCCGCCTCAAGACGCCGGACGGCAGGAAGGTCGCCATCGCCACGGCGCGGGTCGAGCCGGATCTGGCCGCGCGGCTCGACCGCTACAACGTTCCCTATACCCGCGTCATCGAAAACACGTTCTTCCGCGATCTCCTCTCGTGGGTGGTCCCGGTGCTCGTCTTTTTCGCGCTGTGGTACTACGTGTTCCGGCGCGTGATCGAGAAGCAGGGCATGGGCGGGTTCATGTCGATCGGCAAGAGCCGCGCCAAGGTCTATGTCGAGCAGGATACCGGGGTCACGTTCGACGACGTGGCCGGCGTCGATGAGGCCAAAGCCGAACTCAAGGAGGTGGTGGAATTCCTGAAAGATCCGGCGCGCTACGGCCGGCTCGGGGCCCGCATGCCCAAGGGCGTGCTGCTCGTAGGACCTCCGGGCACCGGCAAGACGATGCTCGCCAAGGCGGTGGCAGGGGAGGCGAAAGTGCCGTTCTTCTCCATCACCGGTTCGGAATTCGTGGAGATGTTCGTCGGCGTGGGCGCGGCGCGGGTGCGCGACTTGTTCGAGCAGGCACGGAAGCACGCCCCGTGCATCATCTTCATCGACGAGATCGACGCGCTGGGGCGCGCCCGCGGGGCCTATCCGGGCTTCGGTGGGCACGACGAGAAAGAGCAGACGCTCAACCAGCTGCTCGCCGAGATGGACGGGTTCGATTCCTCGACCGGCATCGTGGTGCTGGCGGCCACCAACCGCCCAGAGATCCTCGATCCGGCGCTGCTGAGGCCCGGGCGCTTCGACCGGCAGATCCTGGTCGATCGGCCCGACAAGAACGGGCGGTTGCAGATCCTGAAGGTGCACGTCAAGAAGATTCGCCTGGCGCCGGAAGTCGACCTCGAGCAGATCGCAGCCATGACCACCGGTTTCAGCGGGGCGGATCTGGCCAACCTCGTCAATGAAGCGGCCATCGTCGCCACCCGCCGCGGAGCCGACGCCGTGGCCCAGTCCGATTTCACCGCCGCCTTCGAGCGCATCGTCGCCGGCCTGGAGAAGAAGACCCGGGTGCTGAGCGAGCGCGAGCGCCGGGTGGTGGCCTATCACGAGATCGGGCACGCGCTGGTGGCGCGCGCGCTGCCGGGAGCCGATCCGGTGCACAAGATCTCCATCGTGCCGCGGGGCATCGGTGCGCTCGGCTACACCCTGCAGCGTCCCTCCGAGGATCGCTACCTCATGACCCGCGAGGAGCTGCGCCACAAGATCATGGTGCTGCTCGGCGGGCGCGCCGCCGAGGTGCTCGTCTTCAATCGCCTTTCCACCGGCGCGGCCGACGATCTGATGCGGGCGACCCAGATCGCGCGCGACATGGTGACGCGCTACGGCATGGATGACGAGCTGGGCTTCGTGGTATTCGAGCAGAGCCGTCCGCGCTTCCTCGACGCGCAGGTTCCCATGCCGGGCGAGACCTTGGGGGTGTCGGAATCGCTGCACGAGCGCATCGATGCGGCGGTGCAGCGCATCGTCATGGAAGCCTTCGAATGCACCCTCGCCGTGCTCCGCGAGAACCGCGACCAGCTCGAGGCGGCGGCCCGGGAGTTGCTCGCCAAGGAAACCCTGGAGGAAGAGGACGTGGCGCGTCTGCTCTCCGGCTTGCGCCGACCGCCCTGCGTCGGGGAGATCGACGTCGGCGACGCCGCTGCGGCGGCAGGAGAATCCTCGACTTCGGCGGCCGCCTTGGCAGGCGGTCGACAGGGCGAAGAGGGCACGGTCGGAACCTCCCCGACGGGAGCTCCGCGAGATGGCTGAGGCCTTGTGGTACGACGCGCTCGGGGTGCCGCATCGCCGCGTCACGGGCACGCCGCGCATCGTCTCGCTGGTGCCTTCGCTCACCGAGACGCTCTTCGCTTTCAGTTTGGGCGAGGCGGTGGTGGGGCGCACCGGTTTTTGCGTCCATCCCGCCGAGGTGAAGGGGGTGCCGAAGGTGGGAGGGACCAAGGACGTGCGGCTCGAGCGCCTCTTCGCCCTCGAGCCGACGCACGTCATCGCCAACGTCGACGAGAACCGGCGCGAACAGGTCGAGGCGATCGCCGCGGCCGGCATCGAGGTGATCGTCACCCACCCCTGCCGCCTGGAAGACAACGTCGCGCTCTTTCGCCTGCTCGGCGGGGTGTTCGACCGCGAGGAGGCGGCGGACTACGCCGTGCAGGCCTTCGAATCGGTGCTGGAACTCGCGCGCACGATCGCCGCCTCCCTGCCGCCGGAGCGCGTGCTCTATCCGATCTGGCGCGGGCCGTGGATGACGGTGGCCCGCAGTACCTGGATCTCCGCCATGCTGGAAGCCGTCGGCTGGCAGACCTGGCCCGCGATCGAGGAACCCCGTTATCCCGTGATCGACGAAGAATCCGTCCACCGGGCGGGCATTGCACGGGTGCTGCTGCCTTCCGAACCCTATCGCTTCGGCGAGGAGCACGCCGAGGAGGCACGTCGCCTGCTCGGTGCGGACGTGCCGGTGACGCTCGTCGACGGCGAAATGGTGTCGTGGTACGGCACCCGCGCCATCTCGGGTCTGTGCTACCTCGCCGCCCTGCGTCGGGATCTGGCCGAAGCGCTTTCTGCCTGATGCCTTTGCCGGAAAGGGTATCCCGGGGGCGAGACCCTGTCGGGCTCAGAAGCGATGGTTCAGGCCGAGGTAGAAGAGGCTGGTATCGTCCACCTCGCCGTCGGCTTTGTGGCCATTGTCGTCCTGGCCGAGGGCGGTGGCCTGATCCCAGCGCAGATCGTCGTGGTCGACCCAGGTGTAGGCGGCGTAGACGGTGGTTCGCTTGGAGAGCGGATGCAGATACGCCGCGCCCAGCGACTTGGGCTTGACGCTGCCGCCCTCGCCCATGATGGGATTGCCGCCGTCGAGCTTGGCCTGGCCATAGGCGAGGTTGAACGTGTCTTCGCCCACGACGGGGATGATGAGGCCGATCTGCCAGAGATCGACGTCGAACCCGCTGGCACCGAGCACGTCACGACCCTGCTGCCAGGAGCCGGCAAGGGTGGCAAAGCCGAAGTCGTAGGCTGCGCCCAGCATCCAGTCTTTCTGCGTCTCGTCTTCGCCGGAAGAGGCCTCGAGCCAACCGCCGTCGTAGTGCGCCTTGTATTTGACGGCCTGGTAGATGGCGCCGATTTTCAAGGGGCCGTTCTCGTAGCGCAGGCCGAGGCCGTACTTGTCGTCGTCGGTGCGCGAGGCGCCGTGTGCCTGGTCCGTCTCGAGGTTGCCGGCCGAGTAGATGGCGCTCACGCCGACGGTCTCGAATTCGCCGGTGTAACCGACGGAGTTGTTCCAGCGTGCCGGGGCGTTGGGGGTGATCGTGAGGTTGGCCAGCTGCGAGAGCCAGTTCTGCGGGCTGGGCGTCATGCCTTGCAAGGCGTCGTAGGGGTCGGTGAAATACCCGGGGGCATATTGGCGCCCCAGGGCGATCTGGCCGAAGGCGCCTTTGAGGCCGACGTAGGCTTGCTGGGTGAAGGTTTCGCTGCCGGAGTTGGACGAGGAATCTTCCTCGCTCATGCAGCAGGATTTGCCGCTGTCGATGCTGAAGCCTTCCTCGAGGACGAAGACGGCTTTCAGGCCGGCTCCGAGTTCCTCTTCGCCGCGAAGACCGAAGAAGCTGTTGCCGATACCCCCGTCGTCGATGCCGGCGGTGCTGTCACCCATCACCTTGCCGTATTTGAAGAAGGCGTCGGCCGAGCCGTAGAGTTGCACGCCCGATTGGGCGAGCGCCGGCAGGCAGAAGAGACTGGTGAGCGAGAGGGCGAGCGTTTTTTTGTACATCGTTTTTTCCTCGGGGCTGATGAAGGATGGAAAACCGAGTCGTGTGTTGCTCACGACCCGGACAGGGGTCAATCGCGGAAAGGAGCGAGCTCGCCGGGGCGGCGCAACATCTTGTTGACTTCGTCGAAGTGCATTTCTTCCTCGACGATCATCTCTCGGGCGAATTCTTCGAGCAGAACGGATTTCCCTTGGGTGATTTTCAACAGATCATGATAACCCTGGAGCGCCAGGCGTTCATGCTCGAGGCTTTCCCGCAGGATTTCCTCGATGTCATGACGTTGTGTTTCTAGGAGGGTGCCGATCTTGAGCGAGGGGTGCCCGCCAAGCAGCGTGATCAGCTCTCCGACCCGTTGCGCGTGATCGAGCCCGTCTTTGGCGTTGTCTTTGAGCCAAGAGACAATAGGGATGCGATTATACCCGTAGACCATGAGCGAATAATGCGTGTAGCGCACGACGCCGGCGAGCTCGACCTCGAGCACACGGTTGAGGGCTTCGATGGCGGCCCGGCGGTCGGCTTCGGATAGGGTATCTATCATGATTTCGTCCTTGATGGATGGATGAGAAATGTCGATTCAATGAGGATTCGCGTCTTCCGTGGCGTTTTTTGCGGCTTCGTTCTCCTCGAGTCGGGGGAAGAGGGTGCGGGCAAGCGCAGAGACGCTGGGGTTGTCGACGAAGACGCAGCGTTTCCCCGTGCGTTTGCAGTGGTCCTTGACCCGCCAGTAGGCTTTGTGGCTGATGCATCCCGTCTGGCAAATGACGAGATCGGCTGCGGCGAGGTTGGCATCGAGCTGTCCGAGGTTGTCTTCCAGACCGCCATCGTGATGAACGAAGCGCCCGCCTATGCGTTCGATGATGCTGCGATAATCGGTGACGTTTCCGCTGCGTCCGCCTACGCAGAGGATGGTCTTGTCCTGTAGCTGCGGCTCGGCGGCGACGTGGGGCGAGGGTTGCCCGGCAGACGGACACGCTTCTGCACAGGTCGGCGCTTTGCTCCTGTGCTGCCGTGATGCGGCGAGTTCGGCCTGGGCCCGGCTGAGTTCTTGGCGCAGTGCGGCCAGTTGCTGCTCGAGCGCCTTGGTATGGGCTTTTTCCGCGTTGAGTTTGCGCTTGAGTTGCAGCCGGGGTTCGAGCTCGGGCAGCGTTTCGCGCACTTCCGCCAAGTCGCTGCGCAGGCACGCGATGGTGGTGTCGCGGCACAGCAGGGCGGCGCGCGCTTGCATCAGCTCTTGTCGGAGTCGTTCGAGTTCCTGGGTCTTCTCCGTCACGAGACGGGTACACCGTTCTTGCACTTTGCCGAGTTCGCGCAGCAGGGTGGCATTTTCCTGCATGAGCGCTTCGAAGCGGCTTCGCTCGACGCGGGTGGTGGCGCCGGCCTGGTGTTGCAGCATGTGCATCTCGCGACACAAGGCGAGTTCGAGCACGGGGGTGCAGCGCGGATGGGTGAGGGTGGCCCAGAAGGGACCGGCCACGTCTCCCTCGTCGACTGCTTCCTGCCACAGGGATTCGAGTGCTTCGCTCGTCTTGGCTGCCTTGTAGCGGCGGATCACGGTGGCGTAACGCCGATCGAGTTCTTCTTGCAGCAGCTCGGAGAGCCGGTTGCGACGGGTGCAGGCATTGACGGCACCGACGTGCAGATCGTAATCCCCCAGCGGGGCTGTCTGGCTGAGCGCCTTGCCGACCAGTTTGCGCAGCAGCGGCAGCGGCAGGCAGACGCCGATCACGGGGCAGTGGCTTTCCCGCGACAATTCCCATAGCCGGCGCCGACGGGACCCGAGGCGGGAGAAGAGCGAGGGAGGTGGGGGCTCGAGGGTGAGCGCAGGCGTAGTCGTGGCGAAGGCGGTCTCGCACATGGCTTCATTCTCCTTGCGGCTGAAAACGGATATCGGATGCTGTTAAACGAATAGATAGTGCTATTGTAAACGATAACCATTTTCATTTGCAAGAACTATCGGGACTCCGCACCAAGAATTTGCTCCAGAGGAGCCGCGATTCAGCGCCCAAAAACTGGGTACTCCGCTTCTTACGGGGATATGAAGGAAGAGTTGCGGGGTTCAGGAGATACTACCAGAGGGTTCGATCCACTCGTAGATCTGCAGGCGTTTCGGGTCGCAGGCGCAGCAGCTCTTGCCGCAGGAGGAGCCGGCGGGAAGGCGCCGCACGCGGCCCTTGCGCTCGAGCGTGGCGAGCATGGCTTCGAGCGCCTCGGGGGCGGCCTGCAGTGCCGTGGCCAGATCGTCGAGGCTGGCGCGCCGCTGCTGGCGCAGGGTGTCGCTGAGGCGGGAGAGGATCATGCGGAACCCCCTTGGCGGACTGTCTTGGTGCCTCCGGCTGCCGCCGGGGAGAGGAATGCGCCGCCGCTGCGGCGCATGAGGAGATAGGCGAGGGCGAAGAACGCGGCGATGCCTGCGATCCACGCGGTCGAGGCGAGCGGCGCGCGGCTGAAGGTGGCCGCCTGATAGAAAAGCGTCGCTGTGGCCCAGGCGATGCCCGTCGTCCAGGCGACGACGAAGAGCGTCCAGCGCCGGCCGGATTCCTGGTAAACCGCAGCAGTGGCGGCGGTGCAGGGGGTGTAGAGCAGGATGAAGAGCAGGTAGGCAAGCGCTCCGACCGCGCCGTCGAAGCGCGCGGCCATGGCGCCGAAGGCGGCCTGCGAGACTTCCTCGTTTCCTTCTTCGGCCTGCCGCAGCCCCAACGGATCGGCCCAGGCGCCGAGCGCATCGGCGAGATTCTGCGGAATGGTGGCGAACGCCGCCGCAACCGCTTCGCCTAGAGAAAACGCGGCTTCCTCTTCTTGCGCCGCGCCGGCGTCTTCGGCGGCGAGCGCCGTATAGGTGGCGTTCAAGGTACCGATCACGGCTTCCTTGGCGAGCACGCCGGTGAAGATGCCCACCGTGGCGGGCCAGTTCTCTTCGGTGAGTCCCATGGGGGCGAAGACGGGGGAGAGGGTGCGGCCGACGGCGGCGAGCACGGACTTGTCGCTGTGCTCGTTGCCGTAGCTGCCGTCGGTGCCGATCGCGTTGAGGAAGTTGATGACCACGACCATGGGGACGATGAGCCGGCCGGCGCGCACGATGAAGGTCTTGAGGCGCTCCCAGGTGTGCAGCAGCACGCCGCGCGCGGTGGGCAGGTGGTAGGGCGGCAGCTCCATGATGAAAGGCGTGGCCTCGCCCTTGAGCAGGGTGTTTTTGAGGATGAGCCCGGTGAGCACCGCCACGGCGATGCCGATGAGGTAGAGGGCGAAGATGACGTTCTCGCCGCCCGTGGGGAAGAAGGCGGCGGCGAAGAGTGCATAGACGGGCAGGCGCGCGCCGCAGGACATGAAGGGGGCCATGGCGATCGTCATGAGGCGGTCGCGGCGGTGCTCCAGGGTGCGCGTGGCCATGATGGCCGGGACGTTGCAGCCGAAGCCGACGATGAGCGGCACGAAGCTCTTGCCCGGCAGCCCTACCCAGCGCATGAATCGGTCCATGACGAAGGCGGCGCGCGCCATGTAGCCCGAATCTTCGAGCATTGAGAGGAAAAGGTAGAGGAAGCCGATCACCGGGATGAAGGTGGCCACCGTCTGGATGCCACCGCCCACGCCGTGGGCGAGCAGCCCGGTGAGCCAGTCGGGCGAGCCGATGGCGTTGAGCGCCTCGGCGAAGCCATCGACGAAGATCGCCCCGGCGAGCTGGTCGAAGAAATCGATGAAGGCCCCGCCCACGCGGATCGTGAAGAGGAACATCAGGTACATCGCCACAAGGAAGATGGGGATTCCCAGGGCGCGGTTGAGCACGACGCGGTCGATCCGCTCGGTGAGGTCGGCCGGGGCTTGGCCGGCAACGTGCACGGCGTGATGCACGATGTCGTTGGCGAGGCTATAGCGGGCGTCTGCCACGAGGATGTCGAGTTCGCCGCCGAAACGCTCGGCAAGGGCTTGGGCGCGCCGGGCGAGGGGTTCGTCGACGCTCGCGCGCGCGAGCGCGTCGCCCTCGAGCAGCCGCACGGCGAGCCAGCGCGGGGACCAGCCTTTCTGCGCGGCGATCGGTTCGAGCTCGGGCACGAGTTCGGCGAGCGCCGTTTCCACTTCCTCCCCATAGGGAACGGCGCGCGGCTGGGGGGCGGTGACGATGGCTTGCCGGATCGCCGCCTTGAGCTCGGCGATGCCCCGGTTCTCGCTGGCGACGATCGGGACTACGGGGCAGCCGAGCCGCTCACTAAGCGCCGCCACGTCGATCTTCATGCCTTTCTTCTCGGCGACGTCGACCATGTTGAGCGCGACGAGCAGCGGCACCTGCATCTCCGCCAGCTGCAGCGTGAGGTAGAGATTGCGCTCGAGGTTGGCGGCGTCGACGACGTTGACCACGAGGTCGGCCTCGCCCGAGAGGACGTAATCGCGGGCGATGCGCTCGTCGAGCGAGATGTCTTCGCCCACGACGTCGAGCGAATAGGTGCCGGGTAGGTCGACCACCTCGACTTCATCGCCTTCGAAACGGTACTCGCCGGTCTTTTTCTCGACGGTGACGCCGGGCCAGTTGCCCACGCGCTGCTTGGCGCCGGTGAGCGCGTTGAAGAGCGTGGTCTTGCCGCAGTTGGGGTTGCCGACGAGGGCGATGGTGTAGGCGTTTTTCATTGGATTTTTTCCACCTCCACGGCGGCGGCTTCGCCCTTGCGCAGCGACAGGGAAAAGCCGCGGGTGCGGATCTCGAGCGGATCGCCCATGGGGGCAATGCGGGTGACGACGAGCTCGGCCCCGGGCGTGAGGCCCATCGCGAGCAGCTTGCGGCGGTAGGATTCGCCGCCGGGCGCATAGCCGGTGACGCGGGCGCGCTCGCCCACGGCGAGGTCACGCAGCAGCATGGGCATCGCGTTCCGCCACGAGGGATTCATGCACCAGGATCTTGTGCGCCATGCCGCCGCCGAGTGCGAAGCGCGTCTCGCCGCGCTTGACGACGAATTTTCCGCCCTCGCGTTGCTGCAAGGTGATCTCGCAGCCGACGTTCAAGCCGAGTTCGGTGAGACGGCGCGTGAATTCGGCGCCGCCGTGGAGCGCGGCGATGCGCAGGCGGCAACCGAGCGGGGCCACGGGAAGGGGAAAGGCTTTGGCGGCGGACTCAGGAACCATGGCAAGACTCCGGGTAGCGATGGGCAAATTCGATCGGTTGGATAGGCCTGATTGATTATAGTTCTCATTTACTGGCGTAGCAAGGGCTTTTTTTAAAATTTTGCACCGGATTTTTCTTTTTGCTGCAGTGGACTTGGCGGCTCGTTCCGGGTTCAGAGCATACCGAGTTGCGCGAGCGAGACGACGTTACCTGCCGTGACGATGAAATGGTCGAGCAGGCGTACGTCGATGAGCGCCAGCGCCTCGCGCAGCGTGCGGGTAAGTGCGGCATCGGCGCGGCTCGGCTCGGCGGCGCCGCTGGGGTGGTTGTGCGCGACGATGACGGCGCTTGCGTTGGCGTGGAGCGCCAGCTTGACGAGTTCGCGCGGGTGGACGGCCGTCTGGTCGACGGTGCCGCGAAAGAGTTCGTGGGCGGCGAGCAGGCGGTGGCGGTTGTCGAGCAGCAGGGCGTAAAAGACTTCGTGCTCCAGCCCGGCGAGCCGCAGGCGCAGCCAATCCTTGACGCTCTCGGGATCGGAGAGAAGGTCGGCTTCGCGGGCGGTTTCGGCCAGCGCCCGGCGGGCGAGCTCGAAGGCGGCCTGGAGCTGCGCGTATTTGGCCAGGCCCACGCCATGCACGGCGGCGAAGGCTTTGGGCTGGGCGGAGACGAGCGCGCGCACGCCACCGAAGTGTGTGAGTAGGTCGCGCGCGAGATCGACGGCGCTCTTGCCTCGCACGCCGACCCGGAGGAAAATCGCCAGGAGCTCGGCGTCCGAGAGGGCTGAGGCGCCGCGTTCGAGCAGTTTCTCGCGAGGGCGTTCCTGTTCTGGCCAGTCGGTGATGGGCATGGGGCGCCTGCGCAGCGAACGAGACGAGATGCATTTTCCATGAAGTGCGCCCCGGGCGCAACGGGGAAGAGGAGAGAAGATGGAGCGCAATGAAAGCGGGGCGCCGCCCTTTCTGTTCGGTCGGCGGATCGTGCTGGGCGTGACGGGGGGGGTGGCGGCCTACAAGGCGGCCGAACTCGTGCGCCGGCTCGTCAAGGCCGGAGCGCAGGTCGACGTGGTGCTCACGCCGGGCGGGGCGCATTTCGTCACGCCCACCACCTTCCAGGCGCTCTCGGGGCGGCCGGTGTGGTGCGACCCTTGGGACGAGCGACGCGCCAACGCCATGGCGCACATCGATCTCACGCGCGGGGCGGACCTGCTGCTGGTGGCGCCCTGCACGGCCGATGCCATGGCGCGCTTCGCCCAGGGGCAGGCCGACGATCTGTTGGCGACGCTCGCGCTGGCGCGCGCCTGCCCGATGGCCGTGGCGCCGGCGATGAACCGCCAGATGTGGCTGCATCCGGCCACGCAGCGCAACCGGGAACGGCTCGTCGCCGACGGCGTGCTCGTCTGGGGGCCCGCCGAGGGCGAACAGGCCTGCGGCGAGACCGGTCCCGGGCGCATGATCGAGCCCGAGGAGATCGTGGCGCGGCTGGAAGCGTTTTTCGCGCCGAAGTGGTTCTCCGGGCATGCGGTGCTGGTCACGGCCGGGCCGACCTACGAGCCGCTCGACCCGGTGCGCGTGCTCACCAACCTCAGTTCCGGCAAGATGGGCTATGCGCTGGCGCAGGCGTTCGCGCAGGCCGGCGCCGCGGTGACGCTCGTCTCCGGCCCCGTGAGCCTGCCCACGCCCTTGGGCGTGACGCGGGTGGACGTGACCACCGCCGAGCAGATGCGCGCGGCGGTGCTGGAGCGCGTCCCGGGGCATCGCATCTTCGCCTCGGTGGCGGCGGTGGCCGACTATCGGCCGGCGCGCGTCTCGCCGCAAAAGATCAAGAAGGGGGCGGAACGGCTCACGCTGGAGCTGGTGCGCAATCCCGACATCCTCGCCGAGGTGGCGGCGCTGCCCGAGCCGCCCTGGTGCATCGGGTTCGCCGCCGAGAGCGAGAATCTGGACGAATACGCCGAGCGCAAGCGCCGGGAAAAAGGGCTGCAGCTGGTGGTCGGGAACCTCGTGCAGGAGGCGATGGGGCGCGACGAGAACACCGTCGTGCTCTACGACGAGAACGGCCGCATTCCCTTGCCGACTGCGGACAAGGTCCAGGTTGCCTGGGGCATCGTGCGGCACGTGGCGCAGCGCCTTGGCTTGATCGACACGGCCGTGGAACGGGGGGATCTATGAGCGCTCCGACGCAGGGTAATGACGAAGTGACGGTGCAGGTGCGCTTTCTCGACGAGCGCATCGCGGCCCGCCCGCCGCAGTACGCCACGCCGGGTGCCGCGGGAATGGACCTGCGCGCGGCGATCGCGGCTCCGTTCGAGCTCGAGCCCGGTGCCACGGCGCTCGTGCCCACCGGCATCGCGCTCCATCTGGCCGATCCGGGCCTTGCGGCCCTCATCCTGCCGCGCTCGGGGTTGGGACACAAGCACGGCATCGTGCTGGGCAACCTCGTCGGGCTCATCGATTCGGACTATCAGGGAGAGATCCTCGTGTCGCTGTGGAATCGCGGCGATGAGGCGTTCGTGGTCGAGCCGCTCGCGCGTATCGCCCAGCTGGTGATCGTGCCGGTGATCCATGCGCGTCTCGTCGCGGTGGAGTCGTTCGACCCGAGCGAGCGGGGCGCGGGCGGATTCGGCAGCACGGGGCACGCTTGAGCGCCACGCCAGTGCGGTTCGCCATCCCCACCGCGGTGCAGGTACGGCTCTTCGACGAGCAGGGCCGGGTGCTTTTCCTGCGCCGCGCCGGTACGGGCTTTTTCGACGGGTTCTGGAGCCTGCCGGGCGGGCACGTGGAAAACGGCGAGAGCCTGCGGCAGGCCGCGGTGCGCGAGCTCGCCGAGGAGCTGGGCATCG
Organism: Tepidiphilus thermophilus; assembly: GCF_001418245.1. Classification (NCBI taxonomy): domain Bacteria; kingdom Pseudomonadati; phylum Pseudomonadota; class Hydrogenophilia; order Hydrogenophilales; family Hydrogenophilaceae; genus Tepidiphilus; species Tepidiphilus thermophilus. The sequence goes on along the minus strand of NZ_LIPU01000002.1, from coordinate 276,323 downwards.
AGGTGGCGCAGGAGGCGCTCACGCCGGTGGCGGTGGTGCATCGCGCATCCGACACCAACCGCATCGAGTTCCTCTTCGAGGCACGTCGCTGGCAGGGGGAAGCGCGCATCGCCGAGCCGCACCGCTGCGACGGATTGTGTTGGGCCGATCCAGCGCGGCCGCCCCAGCCCTTCGCGCCCTACCTCGCGGCGGTGTGGTCGCGGTTGGGGCAGACGTGGTTGCTCGAGGTAGGATGGGACTGACGCCCGGTGAGAGGCGGTTTCTGGCGTGCCGCGCATTCCCTTTTCCTCTTTTGCCGCAAGCTGCGGCGGGGGCTTTCGATGGCGCCGCGGCCTGCAGTTCTGCTGGCGCCGCGCCGCGTTAGCCCGTAAAATGGCGCCTTTGCGCCGCCATCGAGCATCCGGACGGACTATGAGCGAAGAAAAACCCACGTTTCAGGACCTCATCCTGCGCCTGCAGCGCTACTGGGCCGAGCTGGGCTGCGTGCTGCTGCAGCCCTACGACCTCGAAGTGGGCGCGGGAACCTCGCATACCGCCACTTTCCTGCGGGCCATCGGCCCCGAGCCGTGGAACGCCGCCTACGTGCAGCCCTCGCGCCGGCCCAAGGACGGGCGCTATGGGGAGAACCCCAACCGGCTGCAGCACTACTACCAGTTCCAGGTGGTGCTGAAACCCTCGCCGCTCGACATCCAGGATCGCTACCTCGCCAGCCTCGTGGCGCTGGGGATCGACCCGCGCGAGCACGACGTGCGCTTCGTCGAGGACGACTGGGAGAACCCCACGCTCGGCGCCTGGGGCCTGGGCTGGGAGGTGTGGCTCGACGGCATGGAAGTGACGCAATTCACCTACTTCCAGCAGGTCGGCGGCTTGGACTGCGGGCCGGTGCTGGGCGAGATCACCTACGGGCTCGAGCGCCTGGCGATGTACCTGCAGGGCGTGGAGAACGTCTACGACCTCGTCTGGACGCGCACGGGCGACGGCCGGGTGGTCACCTACGGCGACGTCTTCCACCAGAACGAGGTGGAGCAATCGAAGTACAACTTCGAATATTCCAACGTGCCCCTGCTCTTCGAACTTTTCGGGCATTTCGAGCTTGAAGCCAAGCGGCTGATCGAGGCGGCGCTGGTGCTGCCCGCCTATGAGATGGTGCTCAAGGCTGCGCACACCTTCAACCTGCTCGATGCGCGCGGGGCGATCTCCGTGACCGAGCGCGCCGCCTACATCGGGCGCATCCGGGCGCTCGCCCGCGCGGTGGCGCAGGCTTATCTCGCCAGCCGCGAGGCGCTGGGCTTTCCCATGCTCGCCGCGGCCGCAAAGAAAGGAGCCTGAGTCATGAGTGAACGGGAAACCCTGCTGGTCGAACTCGTCACCGAGGAACTGCCGCCCAAGGCGCTGCCGCGGCTGGGCGAAGCCTTCGGGCGCGGTGTGCTCGAGCGCCTACAGGCGCGGCGCCTGGTCGATGCCGACGCGCCCTGGCGCTGGTTCGCCAGCCCCCGGCGGCTGGCGGTGCAGGTGAGCGGCGTGCGCGAGCGTGCGCCCGATCAGGCCAAAGAAGAACGCCTCATGCCCGTGGCGGTGGCGTTCGATGCCGCCGGCAAGCCCACGGCGGCGCTGGAAAAGCGCCTCGCCGCCAAGGGGCTCACGCTGCAGAACGCCAAGCTCGAGCGCCGCATCGAGGGCAAGCAGGAAATGCTCTACCTGCACACGGTGGAAGCAGGGGCGCGGCTCGACGAGGCGCTCGCCGTGCTCGTGGCCGAGGCGATCCGCGCCTTGCCCATCCCCAAGCTCATGCGCTGGGGCTCGGGCGAGGCGCAGTTCGTGCGCCCGGTGCATCGCCTGGTGCTGCTGCACGGCGCACGGGTGGTGCCGGGGCGAGTGCTCGACCTGGACTCGGGCCGCGAGACCCTGGGGCATCGCTTCATGAGCCGCGGTGCGATCGAGCTCGCCCATGCCGAGGCCTATGAGCCGACGCTGCGCGCCGAGGGCAAGGTCATCGCCGACTTCGCCGAGCGGCGCGCCGAGATCGAACGCCAGCTGCAGGAAAAGGCCGCCGCCGAAGGGGACGTTCTGGGCGAGCATGCGGCGCTGCTCGACGAAGTAACCGCCCTCGTCGAGCATCCCACCGTCTATGTCGGGCGCTTCGAGGAGGAATTCCTCGCCGTGCCGCCCGAGTGCCTCATCCTGACGATGCAGGCGAACCAGAAGTATTTTCCCTTGTTCGATGCGCAGGGGCGGCTGACGAACCGCTTCCTCATCGTTTCGAACATGCACCTGCCCGAGCCCAAGAGCCGCAACATCGTCGAGGGCAACCAGCGGGTGGTGCGCCCGCGCCTGGCCGATGCGCGCTTCTTCTACGAGCAGGACCGCAAGGAACGGCTGGAATCGCGCCTGCCGCGGCTGGATGCCATCGTCTATCACAACCGCATCGGCACCCTGGGCGAGCGCGTGGCGCGGCTGGAATCGCTCTCAGGCTGGCTCGCCGAGCGGCTGGCCGCCGACGTGGCGCTCGCGCGGCGTGCGGCAAGGTTGGCGAAGTGCGACCTCGTCACCCAGATGGTGGGTGAGTTCCCCGAGCTGCAGGGCGTGATGGGGCGCTACTATGCGCTCGCCGACGGGGAGCCGGAAGCGGTGGCCGAGGCGATCGAGGATCACTACAAGCCGCGCTTTGCCGGCGACACGCTGCCGCGCCGGCTCACGGGGAAAATCGTGGCGCTCGCCGAGCGGCTCGACGCGCTCGCCGGGCTCTTTGCCATCGGCGAGATCCCCACCGGCGAGAAAGATCCCTATGGTCTGCGCCGCGCCGCGCTGGGGGTGCTGCGCATCGCCGTCGAGACGCCGCTGCCGCTCGAGCTCGACGCGGCGATCGAGCGCGCGCTCGCCGAGCAGCCCCCGGCGGTGCGTGCCCAGGCTCCGGCCGATACCGTCGAGAAACTGCGCCGCTTCTTCGACGAGCGTCTGCGCCATTGGCTGCGCGAGGCGGGGCATGCGCTCGATGCGATCGATGCAGTGCTCGCGCTGCGCCCGGGCCGCATCGACACGGTGCCGGCGCGGCTCGAGGCGGTGGCCGCTTTCCTCGAGGCGCCGGAAGCGCCCACGCTCGCCGCGGCCAACAAGCGCATCGCCAACCTGCTCAGGAAAGCGGGCGAAGAGGGCGCGGCGCACGTCGACGTGGCCCTCTTTGCCGAACCCGAGGAGAAGGCGCTCTTCGAGAAGATGCACGCCGTGGCGCCTTACGTCGCCTCGCATCTGGAAAACGAGGCCTACGCCCAGGCGCTCAGCACGCTGGTGGCGCTCGCCGCGCCGGTGGATGCCTTCTTCGATCGCGTGATGGTGCTGTGCGACGAGCCGCTCTTGCGCGCCAACCGTCTGGCGCTGCTGCGCGAGCTGTGGCGGCTCATGAACCAGGTGGCCGACCTGTCGGTACTCGCGCGCGAGGCCGGCGCCTGAGGGGGGCAGCGATGAAACTCATCGTGCTGGATCGCGACGGGGTGATCAACGAGCATTCCGAGCAGTTCGTCAAGAGTCCGGAGGAATGGATCCCCATTCCCGGTTCGCTCGAGGCGATCGCCCAGCTCACCCAGTGGGGCTGGCGCGTGGTGATCGCCACCAACCAGTCGGCGATCGGTCGCGGCCTCATCGGCATGGATACCCTCAACGCGATCCACGAGACCATGCTGCGGCGCCTGGCCGAAGTGGGCGGGCGCATCCACGCCATCTTCTTCTGCCCGCACGCCGAAGTGGAGAACTGCGCCTGCCGCAAACCCAAGCCGGGGATGCTGCTCGAGATCGGGCAGCGCTTCGGCGTGGATCTGTCGCAGGTGCCGGCGGTGGGCGACGGCATCCGCGACATCCAGGCGGCGGTTGCCGCCGGCTGCCGCCCGTGGCTGGTGCTCACCGGCAAAGGGCGGCAGACGTTGGCAAGCGGTCTGCTGCCGGAGAACGTGACCATCGCCGAAGATCTGGCCGAAGTCGCCCGCCGGCTCACGGAGTCGCCATGAGCCCCCGCCGCGCCCCGCTCTCGGCCTGGATCCGCTCGATCCTCTTCGTCGTGCTCATGACGCTCGTGACGGTGCCCTATTCGCTGGTGACGGTCGCCGTGCGTCCCTTGCCGCCGCTGCCGCGCCATCGCATCGTCAGTTTCTGGGCGAAGATCACCGCCTTCCTCATCTGGCACGTGCTCGGCATCCGCTGGCGGGTGGAGGGGAGGGAGAATATCCCGGCGCGGCCCTGCGTCTTTCTCGCCAAGCACCAGTCGGCCTGGGAGACGCTGGTGCTGGAGGCGATCCTGCCGCGGCTCGTCTTCGTGCTGAAAAAGGAGCTGCTGCGCATCCCCTTCATCGGCTGGGGACTGGCGAGCTGCTCGATGATCGCCATCGACCGCAACGACCGGCGCGGCGCGCTGCAGCAGGTGATCGAGCAGGGCAAGGAGCGGCTCGCGCAGGGCTTCTCGGTGCTCATCTTCCCCGAAGGCACCCGGGTGGCGCCGGGGCACACGAGGCGCTATCTCGCTGGCGGCGCGGCGCTTGCCGTGTCGGCGGGCGTGCCGGTGGTGCCGATCGCGCACAACGCCGGTGAATTCTGGCCCAAGGGGGCCTTCGTCAAGATCCCGGGTGAAGTGCTGGTGTCGATCGGACCGCCGATCGATCCCCAGGGAAAGAGCGTCGACGAGGTCAATCGCCTGGCGGCACAGTGGATCGAGGCCGAGATGCGGCGCCGCTTCCCTTGGCATTATGGCGACGGCGACGTGACGGCGGGGGTGCGAGCGTGAGCGAGAAAAAGGAAAGGAAACCCCCGCGTCCGGTCTGCGGTGCCGAGACGCGGGAGAAAATCCTCGATGCGGCCGAGGCGCTCTTTGCCGAGCACGGCTTCGAAGGCGCTTCCATGCGCATGATCACCGCCCGGGCCGGGGTCAACCTCGCGGCGGTCAATTATCACTTCGGATCCAAAGAGAACCTGCTGCGCGAGATCTTCCGCCGGCGTCTGGCCGAGATCACGGAGGAGCGACGACGCCGCCTGGCGCAGCTTCAGCGCGACGCCGAGGCGCTGGGAAAGGCGGTGCGACCCAGTCGCATCGTCGAAGCCTTCTTCGCCCCATTGCTGGAACTGGCCCGCACGGAAGGAGGGCGGCGCTTTCTCCAGCTCCTGGGCCGGACGATGACCGATCCGAGCGCCTTCGTGCGGCACGTGCTCGCCAAGGAGTACGGCGACGTCACCGACGAATACCTCGAGGCGCTCTACCGCTCCCTGCCGGGCGTGCCGCACGCGGAGATCTTCTGGCGTTTCCACTTCATGCTGGGCGCCGTCTCCTACGCCATCGCCGGCGCCGGGGGGCTGCAGCAGCTTGCCGGAGAATCCTTCGACGATCACGATCCGGCCAAGCTCGAAGCGCGGCTCATGAGTTTCCTTTTGGGGGGATTGCGCGCACCGTTGCCGGATTTTGCGGCACAAGCGCACGCCGGCTGAGCTTGGCGTATCATGAACGGGCCGTGATCCATTCCCCAGAGGAGACCCGAACATGGACCAATCCCAGACGACCGCCGCCGAGCCCCTGGTGCACACCAAGCTCGAAGACGGCGTGCTCACCCTCACCCTGAACCGGCCGCAGCAGTACAACGCGCTCTCCTGGGCGATGCTGGAAGCCTTGCGCGAGGCGCTGAGCTCGGCGCAGGATCCGGCCGTGCGCGTGGTCGTGCTCGCCGGCGCCGGCAAAGCCTTCTGCGCCGGGCACGACCTCAAGGAGATGCGGGCCAACTGCACGCTGGATTTCCAGCGCCGGCTCTTCGCATTGTGCTCCGAGGTGATGCTCTCCCTCATCAGATTACCGGTGCCGGTGATCGCGCGCGTGCATGGCATTGCCACGGCCGCCGGTTGCCAGCTCGTGGGCATGTGCGACCTTGCCGTGGCGAGTAGTCAGGCGCGCTTCGCCGTCTCCGGCATCAACGTCGGGCTGTTCTGTTCGACTCCCTCCGTGGCCCTGTCCCGCAACATGGGGCGCAAGGAGGCGTTCGAAATGTTGGTCACGGGGGAATTCATCGACGCCGAGGAGGCGCGCCGCCGCGGCCTCGTCAATCGCGTCGTCGCCCCGGAGGCGCTCGATGAGGAGGTGGAGCGGCTCGCCGCCGCGATCAAGGCCAAATCCCCCGTGGCGGTGCGCATGGGCAAGGAGCTTTTCTACCGTCAGCTGGAGATGGGGATCGAGGCGGCCTACCAGCTTGCCGGCGAGGTGATGGCCTGCAACATGATGGCCGAGGACGCCGCCGAAGGGATAGACGCCTTCATCGAGAAACGTCCGCCGCAGTGGCGCGGATGCTGATCGACACCCACCTGCACTGGGACGCCGAAGAATACGACGCCGATCGCGAGGATCTGCTCGCGGCAGCGCGCGCGGCCGGTATCGGCCTTTTCGTCGTGCCCGGCGTGGTGCCCGGGCTTTTCGCCCGGCAGGCGGAAAAATGCCGGGACGTGCCCGAAGCGCGGCTCGCCTGGGGCGTGCACCCGCTCTACGTACACGAGGTGCAGCGCCACGCCGAGGCGCTTGCCGGAGCCAAGCCGGATGGGCCGGGCGCCTGCGCCGCGGCGATGGCGCAGCTGGAATCCTGGATCGCGGCGCACCCGACGGTGGCGATCGGCGAGATCGGGCTCGACCGCTTCGTCGCTTCCCCTTCGCTCGAAGCGCAGCGGCCCTGGTTCGAGGCCCAGCTGCGGCTGGCACAGCAACTCGGTCTGCCGGTGATCCTGCACGTGCGCCGAGCCGTCGAGGACGTGCTCCAGAGCCTGGCGAAGCACCGCGTGGCTGGCGGCATCCTGCACGCTTTCAATGGCTCCTTCGCCCAGGCGGAACGGGCGCTGCGCCTGGGATTTGCTTTGGGATTCGGCGGCACGATGAGCTACGAAGGGTCGCGCCACGTCCGCCGGCTCGCCGCCGAGCTTCCCTGGGAGGCGATCGTGCTCGAGACCGACGGGCCGGACATCCCGCCCGTCTGGGCGCAGGACCGGCGCACCGTGCCGGCGGATCTGGCGCGCTACGCCGAGATCCTCGCGGAGCTGCGCGGCTGCACGGTTGCTGAAGTGATCGAGCGCACGGGCGAGAACGCGCGCCGCGTGCTTCGGCTGTGACATGCTCCGGTCGTCTTGTTCCGTCGTCGCTCGCGACGGTTGGACGCGGCGCCCTTCATTCGGCGTGCAGGCGCTCGCTGCTGCCCTCGTCGTCGCCCGCAGCGGGTCCGGTGATCCAGCCGGCGATGCGCGTCTTCAGACGCTCGATTTCCTGCGGCATGCGCTCGACGTGCATGAGCGAGAAGCCGAAGACGTAGGCGTAGAGGAGCGTGGCCCGCGCCGTGGCCTCTTCTTCCGAAAGCCCCAGCGCGAGGAAGAGGTCGCGGGCGCAGGCGAGCCGGATCGCATCAACTTCCGCCACCACTTCGGCCACTTCCGGGTCGCGTTGCGCCCATTCGCGGATGGCGAGTTCGATGAGGATGCCCTTGCGGTTGCGGCTCGCGCTATAGACGTCGATCACGTGGCGCAACTGCTCGGCCTCGTGCCCTGGTCGGGCACGGGTCTGTTTGTGGATGTCGCGGATGCGCCCCTCGCGCCAGTGCTCGAGCAGCGCCCGCTGCAGCGCCCGGCGGTCGCGGAAATGCCAGTAGAAGCTGCCCTTGGTGACGCGCAGCTTGCGCGCCAGCGTCTCGATGCGCAGGCCGGCGATTCCTTCCGTGGCGATGAGATCGATCGCTGCCTCGATCCAGGCGGCGCGATCGAGCGAGGCACGCTCGACGGGGGAGCGGTTTGGGTCGTTCACGGTTGCCATCTTGACGAAATCCTTTCCATACGATACCGTATGGAGCACGATCCCGCAAGGGGTGGCCCGGCCCGGCCGGGCGAGGTCGAGATGGCATACTCAACTCGGGGAGAAAAATGAAGATCCTGGTACCGGTAAAACGCGTGGTGGATTACAACGTCAAGATCCGCGTCAAGCCCGACGGCAGCGGCGTGGATACCGCCAACGTCAAGATGTCCATGAACCCCTTCGACGAGATCGCCGTGGAAGAGGCGATCCGGCTCAAGGAAGCGGGCGTGGCGAGCGAGGTCATCGTGGTCAGCTGTGGCGTGGCCCAGTGCCAGGAAACGCTGCGCGCGGCCATGGCCATGGGGGCCGACCGCGGCATCCTGGTGCAGACCGACGTGGAGCTGCAGCCGCTGGCGGTGGCCAAGCTCCTCAAAGCCGTGGTGGAGAAAGAGCAACCGGGCCTGGTGATCGCCGGCAAACAGGCGATCGACGACGACGCGAACCAGACCGGCCAGATGCTCGCGGCGCTGCTCGGCTGGCCGCAAGCCACCTTCGCTTCCAAGGTGGAGATCGCCGACGGCAAGGCCCGGGTCACGCGCGAAGTCGACGGCGGGCTGGAGACGGTCGAGCTGCCGCTGCCCGCAGTCATCACCACCGACCTGCGTCTGAACGAGCCGCGCTTCGCCACCTTGCCCAACATCATGAAGGCGAAGAAAAAGCCCGTCGATACGCTCACGCCCGAAGCGCTCGGCGTAGATGTCACGCCGCGCCTTGCCACCCTCAAGGTCGAAGAGCCGCCCAAGCGCAAGGCGGGGGTGATGGTGGGCAGCGTCGATGAGCTCATCGAGAAACTGCGCAACGAAGCCAAAGTGATCTGAGCCGGGAGCCAAATACCATGAAGATTCTCGTCATCGCCGAACACGACAACCAGAAACTCGCTCCGGCCACGGCGCATGCCCTGGGCGCCGCCAAGGCGCTGGGCGCGGCAGCCGACGTGCTGGTGGCCGGCCATGGCTGCCGGGCGGTCGCCGAACAGGCGGCCAAGCTCGAGGGCGTGGCCCGCGTGCTGCTCGCCGATTCGCCGGCGCTCGCAGATCTCACCGCCGAGGCGCTCGCCGCCCAGGCGCTCAAAATCGCCAAGGAATACACCCACATCCTCGTGCCGGCCACGGCCTTCGGCAAGAACGTGGCCCCGCGCATCGCGGCGCTGCTCGACGTGGCCCAGATCTCCGACATCGTCAAGGTGATCGACGCCGACACCTTCGTGCGCCCGATCTACGCCGGCAACGCGCTCGCCACCGTGCGCTCGGGCGATCCGATCAAGGTGATCACCGTGCGCGGCACCGCGTTCGACGCCGTGGGGGACGGCGGAAACGCCCCCATCGAGGCGATCGAGGCCATCGCCGAGCCGGGGCCCACCAAGGTGGTCGGCCGGGAAGTGACCAAGTCGGCGCGCCCCGAACTGACGAACGCCCGCATCATCGTCTCCGGTGGGCGCGGTCTGGGCAGTGCGGAGAAATTCCACGAGGTGCTCGAGCCGCTTGCCGACAAGCTCGGCGCGGCCATCGGCGCCTCGCGCGCCGCCGTGGACGCGGGTTATGCCCCCAACGACTATCAGGTCGGCCAGACCGGCAAGATCGTCGCGCCCGAGCTCTACGTCGCCATCGGCATTTCCGGGGCCATCCAGCACCTGGCCGGCATGAAGGATTCCAAGGTGATCGTGGCGATCAACAAGGATCCCGAAGCGCCCATCTTCCAGGTGGCCGATTACGGCCTGGTGGCCGATCTCTTCCAGGCGGTGCCGGAGCTGACGCAGAAACTGTGAGCGACACGGCGCGAGATGAACCTGCCTTCGGCGCTCTTTTCCGCAGAATGGATCGCCGGTTCCTGGGTGCTGGCGGGGCTGTGGCTTTGGCGCAGCGCTCGCCACACCCCTTGGCAAGCGCTCAAGGACGACCGGCGTTTCCATCTCGTCGCGGGCTGGGCGCTGGGGCTGGCGTTGCTGTGGAGCATTCGCGCCGGCATCGAAGCGGGGCTTACCTTCCACGTGCTCGGGGCGATGGCCGCCACGCTCTCGCTGGGGGCGCCGCTCGCCACCCTGGCGCTCGGCTTGGCCCTCGCCGTGGTGTGCGCCAATGGGGCGTTCGATGCACCGGCCTATGCGCTCAATTTTCTCGTGACGTCGGTCTGGCCGGTGATCTTTGCCGATGCCTGGCGCCGCTTCGTCGCGCGATTCTTACCGGCGCATTTTTTCGTGTTCATCTTCGTGGTGGCCTTCTTCGGGTCGGGATTGACGCTGCTCGCCGAAGGGGCGCTCGCCATCCTGGTATTGTGGGGAGCTGGCGCCTATACGCTGGAGCACCTGCTGCAAGATTGGGCACCTTATTTTGTGCTCATGGGCTTTGCCGAATCGTGGCTCAGTGGGGTGGTGATCACGATGTTCGTGGTCTATCGTCCTGACTGGGTGGCGGCTTTCGACGATGCCCGATACCTGAAAAACAAATGAAAAAACGAAGCCGGCATTCGACCGGGGTGGAAAGGGAACAGGTACCGGAGCCCAGGCTCCGGGATTCGAACGACGAAAACCCTGTAGGAGTAATCCATGAGTGAATATCGTGCCCCGCTGAAAGACATGCGTTTCGTGCTCGAAGAGCTGATCGGCCTCGAGCAGATCGCGCGCCTGCCGCAGTGCGAGGAGGCGAGCCCCGACGTGGTGGCGGCCATCCTCGAAGAGGGCGGCAAGTTCGCCGAGGAGGTGCTCGCCCCCTTGAACCGGGTCGGCGACGTGCACGGCGCCGTGTGGCAGGATGGCGAAGTGAAGACGGCGCCCGGCTGGAAAGAGGCCTACACCGCTTTTCGCGAGGCCGGCTGGACGGCGCTTGCCCGCTCGCCCGAGTTCGGCGGGCAAGGATTGCCCAAAGTGGTGGCCACTGCCGTGATGGAGCTGTGGAAAGGCTCGAACCTCGCCTTCTCGCTGTGCCCCATGCTCACCCAGGGGGCGATCGAGGCCCTCATGCTGTGCGGCTCGCCCGAGCAGAAGAAAATGTATCTGCCCAAGATGGTGAGCGGCGAGTGGACCGGAACCATGAACCTCACCGAGCCGCAGGCCGGTTCCGACCTCTCGGCGGTGCGCACCCGCGCCGAGCCGGTGGGCGACGGCACCTACAAGCTCTACGGCCAGAAGATCTTCATCACCTACGGCGAACACGACCTGGCCGAGAACATCGTGCACCTCGTGCTCGCGCGCCTGCCCGGCGCGCCCGAGGGGGTGAAGGGCATCTCGCTCTTCGTCGTGCCGAAATTCCTCGTCAATGCCGACGGCAGCCTGGGGGCGCGCAACGACGTGCGCTGCGTCTCCATCGAGCACAAGCTCGGCATCCACGCCAGCCCCACCTGCGTGCTCTCCTTCGGTGACCACGGCGGCGCGGTCGGCACCCTGGTGGGCGAGCCCAACCGCGGCCTCGAATACATGTTCATCATGATGAACGAGGCGCGCTTCGCCGTCGGCCTCGAAGGGCTGGCGCTGTCCGAGCGCGCCTATCAAAAGGCGCTCTCCTACGCCAAGGAGCGCATCCAGGGGTTCGAGGTCGGTGTCAAGAGCGGGCCGCGCGTGCCCATCATCCGCCACCCCGACGTGCGGCGCATGCTGATGCTGATGAAATCACAGACCGAGGCCATGCGTGCGCTCGCCTATACGGTGGGGGCGGCGTTCGATCTGGCGCACCACCATCCGGACGAATCGGTGCGCCAGCGCAGCCGCGGCTTCGTCGAGCTCATGACCCCGGTGGTCAAGGGCTGGTGCACCGAGAACTCGGTGACCATCGCCTCGCTCGGCGTCCAGGTGCACGGCGGCATGGGCTTCATCGAGGAGACGGGGGCGGCGCAGCACTACCGCGATGCGCGCATCACCCCCATCTACGAAGGAACCACCGCGATCCAGTCCAACGATCTCATCGGCCGCAAGATCGCCCGCAACGGCGGCGTCATCGCCCGGGGGCTCATCGAAGAGATGCGGCTGGCGGCGGAGAAACTGCGCGCGCAGCCGGGCGAAGACTTCGGCGTGCTCGCGCGCCGGCTTGGCGCCGGCATCGATGCCCTGGAAAAAGGCGTGGCCTACATCCTCGAGACCTACGGGTCCAACCCAAAAGCGGCCCATGCGGTTTCGGTGCCGCTGCTCGAACTCTTCGGCATCGTCTGCGGTGGCTGGCAGCTCGGTCTGTCGGCGCTGGTGGCGGCCAAGCGCCTGGCCGAAGGCGGGGGAGACGAGGCGTTTTATCGCGCCAAGATCGGCACGGCGCGCTTCTATGCCGACCATGTGCTCGCCCGCGCCCCGGCGCTGGGGATGACGGTCACCGAAGGCGCGGCCGGTGTGCTGGCGCTCGACGAGGAGATGTTCTGAACCTGGGTAAAGAGGGGAATCCCATGATGAAACGCCTGCTCCTTGGCGTACTCGTGCTCGTTGCCGTCGCCGTGGCTGCGCTAGCGGTGTTCGTGGCCACTTTCGATGCGGCGCGTTACCGCGACGAGATCGACCGCTGGGCGCAGGCCCACCTGGGGCGTTCCCTCGAGGTGCACGGTGAGCTGCAGCTCGCGCTCTGGCCCCGCCTTGCGCTCGAAGCGCAGACGGTGCGCCTGGGCAACCCGCCGGGGTTCTCCTCCCCCGCCCTGGCCGAGATCGATCGGCTCGCGCTTGGGGTGGATCTTTTGGCCTTGTTCTCCCGCCGGATCGAGGTGGATACGCTCACGCTGGAAGGCGTGCGCCTGCACCTCGAGCGCCGCTCCGACGGGCGGCAGAACTGGCGGTTCGACCGCCCGACGTCCGTGGCCGCGGCGTCCGGAGCCGAGGCCGAACCCGCGCCTGCGGCCGAGCCGGCGGGGGCGAGGGCGGCCGCCCTGCCGCTTGCTTTGGGCCGCGTGTCGGTGCGCGAGGCGTATGTCCTGTGGTATGGGGCGGGGCGCGAGCAGCCGTTTCGCCTCGGGCCGCTCGCGCTCGAGGCCGGGCCGGTGGTGTCCGAGGCAGCGGTGCCGCTGAAAGCGACCCTGGCGCTGTCTGAGCGCAGCCAGATGAGCCTGGCCGGCCGGCTGGAGCAGTGGCCGCGCGCGCCGCGCTGGGTGGGGCGGCTGGAAGTGCCGGAGTTCGATCTTCGCGCCTGGCTCGAGGCGCAGGGCGTGGCGCTCGATCTGCCGTCGTCGGCTCTGCGTCGGGTGCGCCTGTCTTCCGACGTGCTGGCCGACGCCGCCGCGCTGCACCTGGACGCGCTCGAGCTCAGCGTGGACGAGGTCGCGCTGCAAGGGCGGTTGGGGGCGGATCTGCCGGGCGATCGCGTGGAGACGACGCTCAGCGGAAGCGCCTACGGCGGAGCCCTGCGCCTTCAGGCAAACCTGGACGATCTCGCCGGGTCGCCTCACTGGCAAACGGAGGGGCGGCTCGAGGGGGTCGACGTGGCGCGGCTGCTTACCGCCGTGTACGGCAAATCTTCGCTCACCGGCCAAGGGAGCGTCGATTTCGCCTTGCGCGGACGGGGGCTGACGGCCAACGAGGCGCTGCGCTCGGCCCAGGGCACGCTGCGCGCACGGGTGCGTGACGGAGCCGTGCTGGGGGTGGACGTCGAACGCCTGTTGCGCGACGCTTCGGCCGTGCTGCGCGGCGAGCGGCCGGCCGGCGGCGGAGGAGGGGACCGCACGCCGTTCGAGGAACTCTCCGGCAGCGGGGTGCTGGCTGGCGGCGTGCTGCGCAACGACGACCTCTTCGGCCGCACGGCGCTCTTCACCGCCGAGGGGGCCGGTCGCGTGGATCTGATCCGTTCGGAGCTCGATTACCGCCTGCGGGTGCGATTGACCGCCACGCCCGAAGTGCAGCAAGACGGACCGCTCGCCGTCCTGCTCGGGCTGCCGATTCCGCTGGAAGTGACGGGGCCGCTCGCTTCGCCCGCCTACCGGGTGGTGACCGAGGAACTGGCCCGGGATTTCGCCAAGGAGGCGATCCGCCGGCGGCTTGCGCCACCGGAAGAAGGGCAGGTGCAAGAAGAACAGCCGCCGGTGGTGCCGGCGGTGAAGGAGATCTTTCGCGGGCTGATCGGCCGCTGAAGTGGCGCAGGGGGCTTCCTGCAAGGAGCAGGGGCACCCCTTGCTTCTTTCTTATTCCACTTTCGCTTTCGCGACCAGCTCTTCGAGGTGCTTCTGGATCTTCTGCTGCTGCAGCTGCTGCTCGATCTGCGGCCGGATCTGCTCGAGCGGCGGCGGCGTTTGCGGGCGCACGTCGTCGACGCGGATCACGTGGTAGCCGAACTGGGTCTTGACCGGGGTCTTGGAGGTCTCGCCCTTCTGCATCTTGCCCAGCGCCGTGCCGAAGTCGGGCACGAACATGTCGGGCGTCACCCAGCCGAGATCGCCTCCTTTGTCCTTGCTGCCGGTGTCTTTCGACTGCTTGGCCAGCTCATCCCACGAAGTGCCTTTGTTGAGCTTGGCGATGATGTCCTTGGCTTCGTCCTCTTTCTCCACCAGGATGTGGCGCGTGTGGAGTTCGTTGCCCGAGTACATCGTCTTGATCTTCTCGTAGGCGTTCTTGATCTCTTCTTCGCTCACGGGATTCTTGGCGACGAAATCCTTGAGGTAGGCGCGCACGAGCACGCCCTGACGGGCGAGCTCCATCTCGGCCTTCACTTCGGGGCTCTTGTCGAGCCCCGCCTTCTTCGCTTGCTCGGCGATGACGGCGCGGCGGATGAGCTCGTCCTTGACCGCCTGGCGCAGCTGCTCGTTGTCGGGCAGCCCCTGGGCGACCTGTTCCTTGACGATCACGTCCATGTAGATCTGGGGGATGGGCTGGCCATTGACCTTGGCCACGTTCTGCGCCAGGGCGGGCAGGGCAACGAGCCCGAGGCCGAGGACGGCGGCCCGGACGGGAGTGCGGAGTTTGGCGTACATGGGTTTCCTTTCACGGATGACGGTTCCGGCGCGCCGCGATGCGCGCCGCGAATCCGAGTGTAACCGATGACGGCCGAAAGTAATTCATCGACCTGTAGCAAACTGCAAGCGGGCCTCACTCGCCCGGGGCAAGGGCGGTGACGGCGAGCGCGTGAATCCCTTTTTGCATCAGATCGCCCGCAGCGGCGAACACCAGGCGGTGGCGTTGCACCCGGGAAAGCCCTGCGAAGCGGGGCGAGACGAGGCGCACGCAGTAATGCCCGCCACCGGCCGCTCCGGCGTGGCCGGCGTGCGCGGCGCTGTCGTCGCGAATCTCGAGTTCGAGCGGTTCGAGCGTCTGTAGCCGCCGGCGCAGTTCGGCGATGGGGTCGTATTCAGGCATCGGATCGTTCCTCTTCAAGATGACGGGACAGCCACAGGGATTGGGCGAGCACGAACAGCAGCATCGCGCCCAGGGTGCCGAAGAGCTTGAAATTCACCCAGACGGTTTCGGAATAATGCCAGGCGACGTAGAGGTTCAGCGCGCCCATCGCCAGGAAGAATCCGCTCCACAGGTCGGAGAGCCGCGCCCAGACGGGATCGGGCAGCCGCAGCTGCGCCTGCATGGCGCTGCGGATCAGGTTGCGGCGCAAAAACCGCGCACCGATGAGCGCCGCGGCGAAACTCCAGTACAGCGCCGTGGGCTTCCACTGGATGAAGGCGGGATCGTGCAGGAAGAGCGTCGCCCCGCCCAGAACCGTGACCAGGACGAAACTCACCCACAGCATGCGATCGACGGGCCGCCGGCGCAGGCGCAGGGCGAGGATCTGGGCCGCGGTGGCGAGCATGGTCGCCGCGGTGGCGATGGCCAGCGGCAGGGTCGAGGGCGAGGCGCCCATCGCCATCCCCAAGGGAGCGAGGGCGTCCGGAAAGAACCCTGCCAGGCGATAGGCGAGGAAGAAGACGAGCACGGGGAAGAGGTCGAAGAGCAGTTTCATGAAGCGTCCTGCGAAGGAGTGGGAGCGGGAAGGGGAGGCGGGGCGGGTGGAAGTTCGAGGGTTACGGCGAGACCGCCGCCGTCGCGGTTGGCGAGCGTGAGGCGCCCGCCGAGCGCCTCGATGGTGCGCTTGACGATGGCTAGCCCCAAGCCCGAGCCCGTCACGCCGCTGCGCATGGCCGATTCGGTACGGGCAAAGGGGGCGAGCACCCGCTCGAGCTGGTCTTCGGGGATGCCGGGACCGCGGTCGGCCACGGTAAGGGTGGGGGCGGCTGCGTCCTCGCCGAGCAGGATCTCGATGGGGTGTTCGGTTCCGGCATATTTCTTCGCGTTGTCGATGAGATTGACCAGCACCCGGCGCAGGGCCGCGCGGTTGGCGCGCACGAAGACGTGGGGCACGTCGCTTTTCCATTCGATGGGGGTACCGCGCAAACGTTCCTTGGCCACGACTTCTTCGACGAGGTCATCGAGCGCGAAGGTCTCGTCGGCAGCGAGCGCGTCGACTTTGGCATAGTCGAGGAATTGGCCGACGATGCGGTCGATGTCGTCGAGATCGGCCTCCAGCGCCTGGGCTTCGCGCTCGTCGATGGGGAGCAGCGCCAGGGCGAGCCGCAGGCGCGTGAGGGGGGTGCGCACGTCGTGCGACACGCCGGCGAGGATGAGCGCCCGTTCGGTCTCGTTGAGCCGCAAGCGTTCGACCATGGTGTTGAAAGCCAGCACCAGCTTGGCGAGCTCGGCCGAGGCAGGCATGGGCAGCAAGGTGGGCTGGCCGCCGGCGGCCACCATCTCGGCGGCGCGGCGCAGCACCCGCAGCGGGCCGCTGATCCAGCGGGCGATGACGAAGGCGCCCAGGAGCGCCAGGGCGAGGATGACGCTGGCGAGCATCAGCCATTGCCGCGGATCGGGGCGAGGAATGCGCTCGGGGGGAAAGCGCAGCCAGTAGCCGCGAGGGTCCTCCGGCGAGAGGCGGAAGTACACCCACAGTCCGGGCTGCTCGCGCCAGCTCTTGCCTACCTGGGTGGAGGGGCCGAGCAGTCGGCGCAGTTCCTCCTGCAGGGCGCGATCGGGATCGTCGTCTGGCAGTGGCTCGACCTCGTCGCCGAAATCGGCCGGATAGACGGCGATGCCCTCGAGCGTGACCCAATCGATCATCAAGTCGCCTTGAAAACGCTGGGGGGTGTGGCGCAGCGCCGAGCGCGTCAGGTTGATCACCGAGGCGATCAGCCGGGCATTGTCCCGGGCGCGCTGTTCCGTCTCGATCTGCCAGGATAGCCACCACCAGCTGGCGGCGGCGGCGAGAAGCAGCGCGGTGATCGAGACGAAGAGCTGCCAGAAGAGGCTCACCCGGCACAGCAGCGCCCGCAGCCCTTTTTCACGCGACCCGCTCATGGCGAGGATTCGGCCTCCCCGGCGGGCACATCGGGAACGAAGACGTAGCCCACGCCCCAGACGGTCTGGAGGTAGCGCGGTTTGCTCGGATCGGGTTCGACGAGGCGACGCAGGCGGCTGATCTGCACGTCGATGGCGCGATCGAAGGGGCCATGCTCCCGGCCACGGGCGAGCTCCATGAGCTTGTCGCGGGTCATGGGCTGGTTGGGATGTTCGGCGAGCACGCGCAGCACGGCGAATTCGCCGGTGGTGAGCGGAATTTCCTCGCCGTGGCGCGTCAGGCGCCGCGTGGTGAGGTCGAGCACGTTGTCGCCGAAGACCACCGTGCCGCCCTGGGGCGCCGGGGCGCCGAGCGGTTCGCGCGGGCGGCGGCGCATCACGGCGTGGATGCGCGCCACCAGCTCGCGCGGGTTGAAGGGCTTGGGCAAATAATCGTCCGCGCCCAGCTCCAGCCCCCGGATGCGGTCTTCCTCGTCGCCCTTGGCGGTGAGCATGATGACGCCGAGTGGCGCCTCGCGCTGGCGCAGGCGGCGCAACAGCGTGAGCCCGTCTTCGCCCGGCAGCATCAGGTCGAGAATGACCATGTCGAAATGCTCGCGCTCTAGCGCCCGCTCCATGGCCGCCCCGTCGGCCACGGCCTTGACGGGAAACCCCTGGGTGTGCAGGAAGCGCGTGAGCAACTCGCGCAGGCGGGCGTCGTCATCGACGAGCAGGACGCGGCAGCGGCCGATTTCGTTCATGGTTCGATCCTCCCCGGCTGGAAAAACGTCAACGGCGTTTGGTGGGATTGTCGCAGATCGCACGCGAAAATGCCCAGCCCGGCGGTAAAATGCCCGCATGGATCTGCTCGCGATCGAAACTTCCGGCGAAATCGCCTCCGTGGCGCTGCAGCGCGGCGACACCGTCTGGGAACGCCGGCTGCAGGGCTACGCCCGCCACGCCGAACACGTGCTGCCCGCGGTCCAGGCCGTGCTCGAAGAAGCGGGGCTTGCCGTGGGGCAGCTCTCCGCCATCGCGTTTGGCGCCGGGCCCGGGGCCTTCACCGGGCTGCGGCTTGCCTGCGCCGTGGCGCAAGGGCTCGCCATGCCGTGGTCGCTGCCGCTCGTGCCCGTCGGCTCGCTCGAAGCCCTGGCGGCGCAGGCGGGCGAGGGCACGGTGCTGGCGCTTGCCGATGCCCGCATGGGCCAATGCTATCACGCCTGGTTTCGCTGCTGCGGCGGGCGAATCGAAGCGCTTGCCGCAGCAGGGGTGGACGCGCCCGAAGCGCTTTTCCCGCCCGCTGGGGTCGGCCCATGGCACGTCATCGGCCAAGGGATGGAGCCGCTGTGGCCGCGCCTGCCGGAAGCTATCCGCGCCGGCGCGGTCGAAATCGTGCTCGATGCCACGGTCCAGTCCCGCGACCTGTTGCCGCTCGCGCGGCGCATGCTCGCCGAGGGACGGGCGCTTCCCCCCTGGGAGGTCGCGCCCTACTACGTGCGCGACAAGGTGGCGCTCACGGCCGAAGAGCAGGCCGCCTTGCGCCAGCGCAGGGTGCAGGCGTCGTGAACTGGCTGCGCCTGCGCACCATGCGCGAGGACGATCTTCCTTGGGTGGTCGCGCTCGAACGCGACGCGCAGGAAGTCCCCTGGAGCGAAAAGAGCTTTCGCGAGGCGCTCGCGGCGGGTTACGCCTGCTGGGTGGCGGAAGTTCTCTCGGGGGATGATCCGGCCACGGCTTTGGCCGAACCGGTGGGGTTCCTCATCTTGCTGCTCGTCGCCGGTGAGGCCGAAATCCTCAATCTGGCAATCACGCCGACTCATCGCGGCCGCGGGCTGGGGCGCGAGATGTTGGAGGCTGCGCTCGACGAAGCGCGCGAGCGCGGCGCCGCCAGAGTATGGCTGGAAGTGCGCGTCTCCAACCAGGCGGCGATCGCCCTTTATCAGCGCAGCGGTTTTACCATCGTGGCCCGGCGCCGCGGCTATTACGCCACGCGGGAGGGGGCAAGGGAAGACGCGCTGGTGATGCAGCGGGAACTCGTTCGATGAGCGCGCCCCTCGACGAAAAAGAGCGCTTTGCCAAGCTCGAGGAAATGGGCTTGACGCCGCTGTGGCGTCTGCGTACCCGCTTGCAACCGGCCTGCGAGGCGGGTGAGGCCAAGGCCGCGCACCAAGAACTCCCTGCCGTCGCGGCCTCGACCGACCAGACACTGGATACGCCGCCGCAGAAACCCACTACGGCTGCAGTGGCAGCGCCCGCGCCGGCCAGGGAGCGCCCCAGGGTTCGGCCGCTCCATGCTCCTTTCGGACCGGTCGGACCGCCTCTGGCTCCGCCTCCTGTTCCGGCCGCATCCCGCGCCGCTGGCGCTTCGGCGCGGACCGTCGACCCGGATCGCGCCGCACGCATCGCCGCGCTCGACTGGGAGGCACTGGAAGCGGAGATCCGCGCCTGCACCGCCTGTGCGCTGCACCGCACGCGCACGCAGGCGGTGCCGGGCGTGGGCAACCGTCAGGCGCGCTGGATGTTCGTGGGCGAGGGGCCGGGGCGGGAGGAAGATCGGCGCGGCGAGCCTTTCGTCGGCCCGGCGGGCAAGCTGCTCGACGCCATGCTCTTCGCGCTGGGACTGGACCGCACCCAGGTCTACATCGCCAATGCGGTGAAGTGCCGTCCGCCGGACAACCGCACGCCCTCGCCCGAGGAGATCGCCGCCTGCGCGCCCTTCCTCTTCCGCCAGATCGAACTCGTACGCCCGAAGGTGCTGGTGGCCCTGGGGCGTCCGGCGGCGTTCGCGCTCCTCGATGAGGATGTCAAGATCGCCCAGGCGCGCGGCCGGATCTTCCGCTACGGCGAGATCCCCGTCGTAGTCACCTACCATCCCGCCTACCTCTTGCGCAACCCCGCCGACAAAGCCAAGGCCTGGGAGGATCTGTGCCGGGCCAGGGCGCTCGTCGAAGGGCAGGGGTAGTGCGCAGAGCGTTTTCGTTACACGGCGTTCATTCCGGGTTAAGCCTTCGTCCTTTCTCGGCGGTTATCCTATGGCGATGCCAATAGGATAAATATTTCTTGTGGAGGTATGTGATGGATCGGATGCGCCATGGGTTGTGGACCCTGCTGCTCGGCTCTGCCCTGTTGTGGCTGGCGGCCGAGCCGACATTCTACGAAGCGGACACGCTCTTCGCCTGGCGCGAGGTGATGACGCAGTTGAGCGGCGTGCTCGCCTTCGGCTGCATGAGCGCGGCCATGGTGCTCGCGCTGCGCCTGCGCCCCGTCGAGCGCCTTTTCGGCGGGTTGGACAAAACCTACCGTCTGCACAAGTGGCTGGGAATCGGCGCGCTCGTCTTCGCCCTCACCCATTGGTTGTGGGTCAAGGGGCCGAAGTGGGCGGTGCAGCTGGGTTGGATCACGCGCCCGCCGCGCGGGCCGCGACCGGAGCCGAGCAATGCGATCGAGGCGGCGTTTCGCGCCGTGCGGGGTCTGGCCGAGACCATGGGGGAATGGGCCTTCTACGCCGCCGTGCCGCTGCTGCTGATCGCGCTGCTGCGCCGCGTGCCGTATCACGTCTTTGCCAAATTGCACCGCCTGATCCCGCTGCTTTTCCTCGTCTTCGCCTTCCACGCCCTCGTGCTCGTGAAGTTCTCCTACTGGGGCACGCAGCTGGGAGCGCTGCTCGCGCTGGAGATCGTTGCCGGAGTTTGTGCCGCCGCCGTCTCGCTCGCCGGACGCATCGGTGTTGCGCGGCGCATCCTGGGGCGGCTGGAGGCGGTGGAACCGTTGCCGGGCGCGGGAGCGCTCGCGCTCACCGTGGCTCCGCAACGCTGGCCGGGGCACGCAGCTGGACAGTTCGCTTTCCTCACGCTCGACGTGCGGGAAAAGGCTCATCCCTTCACCATCGCCAGCGTCTGGGACGAGCGCTCGCCGCGGCTCTCCTTCGTCGTCAAGGCGCTGGGAGATTTCACCCGCAGTTTGCCGCAGCGGCTGCGCCCGGGGCAAGAGGTACGAATCGAGGGGCCTTACGGCGGTTTCACGTTTGCCGACGAGGCGCCGCGCCAGATCTGGGTGAGCGGCGGCGTGGGGGTGACGCCGTTTCTCGCCGCGCTGCAGCAGAAAGCGCTACGCGGTTCGCCTTCCTGCCCGGTCGATTACTTCCATTCGCTGACGGCGCCGGACGAGGCCGCCGAGGCACGGCTGCGGGCGCTCGCCGAGGCGGCGGGGGTGGCGCTGTACCTCGTCTGGCCGCAGCGCGACGGGCGGCTCACCGGCGAGCGCATCCGCGCTGCCGTGCCGCAGTGGCGCGAAGCGAGCCTGTGGTTTTGCGGCCCCGAGGGGTTTGGTGAAGCGCTACTGCGCGACTTCTCCGCGCAGGGATTCGACGTGCGCCGGCGCTTCCATCGCGAACTCTTTGCGTTTCGCTGACGGGGCGAAACGCCGCGCCTCAATGCCGCTCGACCATCTCCAGTAGGTGGAGCGAATCGATGCGGCGCTGGTTGGCGCGATGCCATGCCCAGATGGCGACCATGGTACCCGCTACGAAGAGCCCGAAGAGCATGATCACCTGGTGGACCGGCAAGTCATACCGCAAAAGGATCGCGTAGAGGCCGGTCATCACCAGGATGGCGAGGTTTTCGTTGAAGTTTTGCACCGCGATCGAATGCCCCGCCCCCATGAGGACGTGGCCGCGGTGCTGCAGCATCGCGTTCATCGGCACCACGAAAAAGCCGGCGAGCGCCCCGACGGCGATCATCAGGATGATCGCCAGGGCGAGCGAATGCACGAAGATCATGCCGATCGCCGCGAATCCCATGACGATCCCCAGAGGAATCACCCGCGGCGCCTCGCGTAGCGCCACCCATTTGGCCGCCGCGACCGCCCCCGCCGCGATGCCCACGGCCACCACTCCTTGCAGCATCGACGCCTGGGATAGCGGCAAACCGAGATTCACCTCAGCCCATTTGAGCACGATGAACTGCAACGTCGCCCCCGCGCCCCAGAAAAGGGTCGTCACCGCCAGAGAGATCTGCCCCAGCTTGTCGCGCCACAGCAGCAGGAAGTAATGCCCGAACTCGTGCAACAGATAGAAGGGGTTCTTCTTGAGCGGCACGTGCGCCACACCCGTGTCGGGTACGTAGAGGTTGCACACCGCAGCGACGCCATAGACCAGCACCACCACGAGCAGGGACACCCACAGCCCGTTGTGCAGCCAGGGGAACCAGGCGTCGAACCGGGCGACCAGACCCGGGGCCACCAGGGCGCCGCCGAGCAGCGTTCCCAAAATGATCGCCCCGACCGTGAGCCCTTCGATCCAGCCGTTGGCTACCACCAGCAGGCGGTGCGGCAGGTACTCGGTGAGGATGCCGTACTTGGCCGGCGAATAGGCCGCCGCCCCCACGCCGACGATGGCGTAGCCCAGCAGGGGATGCACGCCGAAGACGATGAGAAGGCACCCGACGATCTTGATCGAATTGGTGATGAACATCACACGCCACTTCGGCATGGAATCGGCGAATGCCCCCACGAAGGCCGCGAGCAGCACGTAGGAGAGGGTGAAGAAGAGCTTGAGGAGCGGCTCGTACTCGGGTGGCGCCTCGAGTTGGCGCAGGATTCCCATCGCGACGATCAGCAGGGCATTGTCGGCCAGCGCGGAAAAGAATTGCGCGGCCATGATGGAATAGAAACCGCGGGGCATCGGAACGGCGCTCCTCGTGCGACTGCGTAGGATGCGGATACCGCCTAGTGTAACAAGAACCGCGGATCAGAGGCGCGCCCAGCGGGGAAAAAGTCGGACAAGTCCCCCGTCTCTCGTACCGCTCCCAGCGCGTGCGACAGGGGTTGACGTCCGAAAGGCGAGCCCGTATCATTGCGGTCTCTGCACACGACGGGCGGTTAGCTCAGCGGTAGAGCACTGCCTTCACACGGCAGGGGTCAGTGGTTCGATCCCACTACCGCCCACCACCCAGGTGGGTCATACCGTCGTGCAAGATCATGGGCCGGTAGCTCAGCTGGGAGAGCGTCGCGTTCGCAATGCGAAGGTCGGGAGTTCGATCCTCCTCCGGTCCACCAAGCACTTCCCCCAAGACTCTCATACGACGCTCCATACCGACGACAGCGCCTCGGCCTGCGCCAGCACGGTCTGTACGGCGGCATCCTGCAGATCCGGCGGGTAGCCGTATTTGCGCAGGATGCGCTTGACCAGCACCCGCAGCCGGGCGCGGGCCGATTCACGGTGGGCCCAATCCACCGAGACGTTGTCCCGCAGGCTCATCAGCAGTTCGTGGGCGATCACGCGCAGCTTGTCGTCTCCCATCACCTGCACCGCGGATTCGTTCTCCGCCAGGGCGTCGTAGAAGGCGACTTCCTCGTCCGACAGTCCCGATTCCTCGCCCCGCTTCCGGGCGGCGCGGATGTCGCGGGCCAGCTCGATCAGTTCTTGCAGCACCTCGGCGGTGGTGATGGCGTTGGCGTGATAGCGGGCGATCGCCGCTTTCAGCCGTTCGGAGAAGGCGCGGGTTTGGACCACGTTGGTGCGGGTGCGTGAGTGGATGCCGTCGCCGATGAGCTTGCGCAACGCTTCCAGCGCCAGGTTCTTCTTCTCCATCTGCTGCACTTCGGCCAGGAACTCGTCGGAGAGGATGGAGATGTCCGGGCTCTTGAGCCCGGCGGCGCGCAGAATATCCACGATCTCGGTCGAGACCACCGCGCGGCTGACGATCTGCTGGATGGCAAGCGAGCGCTCTTGGGCGGAGGAACCGGAAGCGCTGTCCGATTTGACGAGCGCCGCCCGCACGGCCTGAAAGAAACCCACTTCTTCGCGGATGCGACGTGCTTCGTCCGAGCTGGCCGCCAGCGCAAAGGCTTTCGAAAGGGCGAGCACTGCGTCGGCAAAGCGCCGGTGCGCGGCCTTCTTGCCTTCGGGGGTGGTTTCCTGCTCCGCCCAGTGCTGCTGCTTGGCGAGGATCCATTCGATGGCTTCGGCCAGCATCGCCAGACGCGCTCGAGGCGAGGCATTCAAGGCGGGGCGGTAGTCCAGCCCGAAAAACAGGTCGCGCACGACTTCGTACTTTTCCTGCAGGGCGGCGACGGCCTCGGCTTCGTCGATGCCGGTCTGCTCGCGGTCGCGGGGCGAGTACTGGGCGAGCGCGTTCTTCAGGTTCTGGGCAATGCCGATGTAGTCCACGACCAGCCCGGCCGGCTTGTCGCGAAACACCCGGTTCACGCGGGCGATGGCCTGCATCAGGCCGTGGCCGCGCATGGGTTTGTCGAGGTAGAGGGTGTGCAGGCAGGGTGCGTCGAAGCCGGTGAGCCACATGTCGCGCACGATCACGAGTTTCAGCGGATCGGCCGGGTCCTTGATCCGCTTGGCGAGCAGATCGCGCCGCGCCTTGTTGCCGATGTGCTTCTGCCATTGCGGCGGATCGGCGGCGGAGCCGGTCATCACGATCTTGATGGCGCCTTGGGTGTCGTCGTCGCTGTGCCACTCGGGGCGCAGCCTGACGATTTCATCGTAGAGCTTGACGCAGATGCGCCGGCTCATGCACACGATCATCGCCTTTCCCTCGAGCGCCGCCACTCGGGCTTCGAAGTGCTGGACGATGTCCTCGGCCACCTGGCGCAGGCGTTTGTCCGCGCCCACCAAGGCCTCGACGGTGGCCCACTTCTGCTTGGTCCGTTCGCGGACGCTCTCTTCCTCGTCCTCCAGGATCTCTTCGATCTCGGCGTCGATCTTGGGCTTCTCGTTCTCGTCCAGTTCGATGCGCGCCAGGCGCGATTCGTAGTAGATCGGCACCGTGGCGCCGTCTTCCACCGCGCGGCTGATGTCGTAGATGTCGATGTAGTGGCCGAACACGGCCGGGGTGTTCACGTCGTCGGCCTCGATGGGCGTGCCGGTGAAGCCGATGAAGGAAGCGTTGGGCAGCGCGTCGCGCAGGTATTTGGCAAAGCCGTAGGAAACGTCGCCCGTTTGGGCGTCCACCTTGGCCTTGAAGCCGTACTGGCTGCGATGCGCCTCGTCGGCGATGACCACGACGTTGCGCCGCAGGGTGAGGGGGCCTTCGAGCTCGCCGAACTTCTGCAGGGTGGTGAAGATCACTCCGCCCGAGGCCCGGCTCAAGACCTTTTGCAAGTCTTCGCGGCTCTCGGCCTGGATCGGTGTCTGCCGGATCAGGTCACGACACATCGAGAAGGTGGCAAAGAGCTGATCGTCCAGGTCGTTGCGGTCGGTGATGACCACGATCGTGGGGTTTTCCAGCGCAGGGTGCTTCACCAACAGGCCGGCGTAGAAAGCCATCAACAGACTCTTGCCCGAGCCCTGGGTGTGCCAGATCACGCCCACCCGTCGATCGCCGGCGCGTTGCGTCCTTGCCGACGGCAGCCCGTATTCCGCCGGGTCTTCCTGGGCGATACGAGCCGGGGGCATGGCGCGTAGGGTCTGCTCCACCGCCTTCTTCACCGCATGGAATTGATGGTAGCCGGCGAGGATCTTGATGAGGCCCGCGGGCGTTTGCCCGAACACCGTAAAGTCCCGTACCAGATCGAGCAGTCGCCGCGGCGTGAGCACGCCCTCGATGAGGGTGGCGAGCTCCGGCGCGCCTTTCGGCGCGATGGCCGTGCCGTCGGTGGTGCGCCAGGGCATGAAGCGCTCGAAGTCGGCCGAGATCGAACCCACTCGCGCCGTGAGGCCGTCGGAGGCGATCAGCAGCGCATTGGTGTGGAACAGCTGCGCAATGTCCTGCTTGTAGGTCTGCAACTGGTTGAAGGCGGCCGCGACGCTCGCCTGGGCGCTGCCCGGCGCTTTCAGTTCGATCACTACCACCGGCAGGCCGTTGACGAACACCACCACGTCCGGCCGCCGCTTGGCCTGCCCGTTGATCACCACGAACTGGCTCACCGCCAGCCAGTCGTTGTTGGCCGGGTCATCGAAGTCGATCAGGCGCACCTTGCCGGCGGTGAGCGCGCCGTCGTCGGCGTCGTACTCCACGTCCACGCCTTCGGTCAGCAGGCGATGCAGCCGGCGGTTCTCTTCGAGCAGATTCGGTAGCTCGGTCTGGAGCACGCGCCGGATCGCCTCCCGGCGCGCGGAAGCCGGCAAGGCGGGATTGAGACGCTCGACCGCCGCCGTCAGCCGCCGCTCGAGGATCACTTCGTCATGGCTCTTCCGCTCGGGACGGTGCCCGTCCGGGCCGATGTCCTCCTCACGCTCGATGGCATAGCCCAGCGCAGCCAGCTGCTCCAGCAGGGCAGCTTCCACTTCGGCCTCCGACAGAAACGCCACGGCTCATCCTCCTCCGCTTGCCGGCAAGGCCAGCATGTTTTCGATCAGGCGGATCATCACGTCCTTGTTTTTGGCGTCCGACTCCGCTATCAGTAGCGCCAGCGCGGCAAGCCCCACGTCGTTGATCACCGGCATCCCGTCGCGCAGCAGGCGGCCATTGCGCGCCAGGAACTCCACGAACAAAAACGCGCCCGTGCGCTTGTTGCCGTCCAAGAAGGGGTGATTCTTGATGACGAAATAGAGCAGGTGCGCGGCCTTGGTCTCGAAGGTGGGATAAGCCGGCTCGCCGAACACACTCTGTTCCAGATTGCCCAAGATGGCGGCGAGGGCATCGCCGCGCTCGCGGCCGAAGAGGTCGGACGCCTCGCCGCGCGCCATCAGGTCGGCTTTCAGGCGTGCAATGGCCGCGCGGGATTCTTCCAGCGAAGGCAGCACGCCGCCGGGACTGCCCGGTGGGGCGGTGAGCAGCCCTTCGTCGTAGCGTTGCAGCCACAGGAACGTCTGCGTGTAGCGGGCGATCACGTCCACCAGCCCGCGCCCCTCGTCGAGGGTGATCGCTTCGCCCGCGGCGGCCTTTTTCACCAGGTGCAGCGCGGCTTCGAGTTCCGCGGCATTGCGCTCGAAGCGCTCGCGGTCGAGCGAGAATCCGTGCGTCAGGTGCTCGCGCAGCACGCCGGTGGCCCATTGGCGAAAGCGCGTCGCCCGGGTGGAACTCACGCGGTAGCCCACGGAGATGATGGCGTCGAGGTTGTAGTGCTTGAGCCGGCGCTGCACCTGCCGCGTGCCTTCGGTTTGAACCACTAAGAATTCCTTAGCCGTTGCCTCCTCCTGCAGTTCGCCCTCGGCGTAGATGTTCTTCAGGTGCATCAGCACGTTTTCGGGCGTGGTGGCGAACACCTCGGCCATCTGGCGCTGGGTGAGCCAGATGGTTTCCCCCGCCAGCCGAACCTGCACGGCATGACCGGCAGACTCGAAAATGATGATGGGGTTGTTGGCGCTCACAAGCCACGCTCCGCAAGGAAGGCTTCGGCGTCTTTGACGCGCAGCTCGCCGGAGATGAGCTTGGGCAGGAGGGTATCCCGGAGGTTGGCGAGGGTACGGGATTCGTGTTGATTTTCTGCGACAGCATTCAGAATTGGCGCAGCCCGATGATTGAACGCCGTCAAAATGTCTTTATGCGGATGAAGAAAATCAACTTTCATTATTTGTGATGGCTGTGCCCGTTGGCGGCTGCCAGTCGATCCCGTGACGTGCTTCAGCACTTCGCTTTTTATCGCTTCAGATGACATGAGGCAATATAGGTACGCTCGGTTCCCTCGGTCATATGGAACAAACTGCATAAATTCAGTAGAACAAATGGCATGCGCAGTAGCAACGGCGGGCAACCAAATGCGTGGAGTCTGTGGGTTCAGCTTAGAGATCAGAATAGAATTGGCATCGACCCTATACTTGTTGCTCTTGATCGATGCACCAAATTCCATTGCTGGCATGCGTCCTGCGTCATAAGCCGGAATGCTGTAATGCTCGAAAACGGTCTCTGGTGACTTCCATGGCGAAACACTGGTGGTCACGAGCGCAGCGAAGGTATCAAGCGCTGCTATCGACCACCCCTCCGGAATCTCCCCCAATTCCGATTCGACGAGCCGGTCGGGGAAAAGGTCGTAGAGGTGCGCGGGCAGGCCGGGGAGCGACTGGCCCCGCTGCCAGTGGCCTTCGATTTTGGCGCGCACCGGTTCGAAATCCACGAACCACGCCTTGAACAAGGCCCGCGCCATCGCTTCCAGCGTTTCGTTCTGCTGGCGCAGGTTTTCGATCTTGTCGTCGAGCGTGCCGAGGATGTGGGCGATGGCGCGTTGTTCTGTGGGATCGGCTGGAATCCGAACTCTCGCCTGATGTAAATGGTTGCGATTCAAGCCGGGAACAGCAGCTTTGTCTGAATAGGCGAGAAAATCGACGTTACGCAGAAAGTAGCTGATGAAGCGCGGGTCGCTGCCTTTGAAGTCGCGCACATAAAGCGTTGTGTTGAGCGGCCAAAAATCCTGCTCAACATAAAACACTTGTCCCAATGTTCCATATCGTCCCGTTACGACTCCAGGTCCCTTGACCATAGCTTCTGCGTGTGTATCTGTGACACCCGAAGATGAAACGAGCGGAACATCACCAGGCCGACGGTCTTTTTGCGGCAAGTCGTATCCGCGCTTCAATTCGATCACCTCGCCGAGCGAGCAGTCTTTCCACTCACTTGACATACCCAATCTCCTTCCAACCACCGGCGTCCGCTGCACTCAGCCCGCACGCCTCGCCCCGCAAATCCCGCCTTCGTCCGCCACTCACGCCTGCGCCCCTTCATTGAGAATGTCCAGAAGCCCCTGATAGGCAAACACCCGCTCGCGGCTTTTCTGGGTGAGTTCGCGCAGGATGCGGAGTTGCACCAGTGCCTCCACGTGCCGGGCGGCGGTGGCGAAGCTGACGCCGGTTTGCTGGGCGAGCATGCCGATGGTGGCCACGGGGCGGCGGCGCAGGGCGTCGAACAGGTGTAGCGCATTGGCGGCGCTGCGGCCGAGGGTGCTCACGCGCACGGCGTCTTGCTGAAACAGCGCGAGCAGGCGGTGCGCGGTGTCCATGGCGCCAGTGGCGGTTTGCTCGACGCCTTCGAGGAAGAAATCCAGCCAGGATTCCCAGTCGCCGGTGTGGCGCACGGCGTCGAGCTGGCGGTAGTACTCGGCGCGGTGCTGTTTGAAATACAGCGAGAGGTACAAGAGCGGCTGGCGCAGCACGCCGTCGTGATGCAGGATCAGGGCGATGAGGAGCCTTCCCACGCGCCCGTTGCCATCCAGAAACGGGTGGATGGTTTCGAACTGCACGTGCGCGAGCGCCGCCTTGACGAGCGCCCCCGGGGCGTCAGGCGCGTGCAGGTAGCGCTCCAGCGCGCCCATGCAGGGTTCGACTTCCTGCGGCGGCGGGGGCACGAACTGGGCGTTGCCCGGCCGGGTGCCGCCGAGCCAGTTCTGGCTGGTGCGAAATTCGCCGGGTTGCTTGGTCGCGCCGCGCCCGCTCGCCAGCAGCCGGGCGTGGATTTCGCGCAGCAGCCGGTTGCACAGCGGAAAGCCTTCGCGCAGGCGCGCCAGGCCGTGTTCCAGCGCGGCGACGTAGTTGGAGACCTCGGTGACGTCGTCGAAAGGTACGCCGGGCGCCTGGTCGAGCTCGAACATCAACAGATCGGACAGCGAGGACTGTGTGCCTTCGATCTGGCTGGAGAGCACGGCCTCGCGCCGCACGTAGGCGTAGAGGAAAAGATCGGGCTCGGGCAGCAGCGCGGTGATGGCATCCAGCCGTCCGCAGGCGAGCAGCGCACGTTCGAGCAGGCGCTGGCGCGCACCGGTCAGCTCGATGGCGGGTGTCGGCGGCAGGGGCGCCGGCACAAAGGCGCGTACCGTCTCGCCCGCCACGGCGGTGGCGGTGTATGTTCCCGTGGTTCCGCGTTGCACCGCTGGCCTCCCTGAGATCGGCTGTTTTCACGAGTGAAAATGAGGCACTAGGCTATTTTTACATGAATCGACCCGTGAAAATAGCACATTTTCAAAACTCTGTAGCGGACAATATGTGCTACGAAACCGGACCGTTCTATTTGTTGACAACAGCCCTGTGAGCAATACGAGTACCGCGAAAGCGAATGCACGCGTGCATTTTTATGGGAATCGCGCATAAATATGAGCGGCTCTTCAAAACTTATGAGCGCGCTCATATCTTTTGTCCCTGCTCATACCAGGCGCCCTTGCGCGCACCATGGCGCACCAGGCGGCCCTCGTCCACGAGCCGGGACAGCAGCCGTGTGGCCTGGTAGGGGCCGATGCGGCATAGCTCCGCGACTTCCCGGCGTGTGATCCGCCCGTGTTTTTCCACGTATTGCAACACCATTTGCTCCTGCTGCAACGGCTCGAATCCGCGCTGCCGGACGTAGCCCGCTTTGTCGCCCAACAGCCTATAGACGGCGGCGACCAGATGCCAGGTGCGGCCTTTCTTCTGTCCGCGCTCTTCGACGAGGCCCGCTTCCACCAGAGTGTGCAAGGTGGAGCGGGTTTGCGCTTCGGATTTCTGCAGGAGGTGTGCGGCATCACCGGTCGTGAGGCTGCGCTCCTGCCACAAGGCGTTGAGGATCAGCAGCTCGTCCAAACCCAAGACACGTCCGCTTTGACCTTCCGTGACGAGCAGACGCACGAAATCGAGATTGGCCTCGCCGCCGGGGATGACGAGGGTGACCCCCGTTGCATCGCTGCGTGCGTAAGACGGCGCCGGGCGACCGTTGCGCAACTGCTCGTAGAAGATGGTATCGATGCCGCGCGCGGTGCGTTCGACGATGCCGGCGCGCTTGAATGCATCGGCGAGCAGAGGGTTCCTTGGGCGAGGGGCGGTGACGAGCAGGTTGTCGAGGCGCACGCCTTCGGGAAAGCCGCCGGGATTGCTGATTTCGATCCGGTCCGGGTGCCATTGGAAATGCACCGCCCCCAGACGCAGATAGTCGCGGTGGATGAGGGCGTTGGCTACCGCCTCGCGCAGGGCACGCTCGGGGTAATCCGGCACGCCTACGCGCAGCAGGCCGACCATCAGCTCCTGCTCGCGGTTGCGGGCGCGGATGCGAGCCTCGATTTCCTCCATGATCCTCAGCAGCGGCCAGCGGAAGAAGTCGTTGACCTCCACGTCGAGTCCGCGCAGCACCTGAAAAGCCGCTTCGTGGGCGGGCACAAAACGGCGCAGGGCGTCTTCCTTGCCAAAGAGCAGCAGAGCGGCCAGGCGCACGCCGCGCACGCTGCCGTTGGCTTCGACCACGCCGAGTGCCTTGGCAAGGTCCAGATCCGGAAGGTCGAGCAGGCTTTCGTCACTGCGGCCGCGCCGCTCACGTACGCTGCGGCGGAAGCGCTCGAACTCCAACGGGTCGAGGTCCTGCCAACGGGCTTCAGCGATAATCTGCGCCGAGGGATCCAGCAACCCTCGACCGGCTTGCAGGGACTGCACGTCATGGGCATCCATCGGCATGCAGGCGGGTTTCCCGTCACCGCCTGTTGTTCGGCGTAAAAAGACGCCGTCCGCGCTGGCTATGGGGTGCTGCTGCGGTGGAATTTCAATCACGAGTACAAAGCGACCATCGAGTTCGACCGACTCAACCCGCACCGCTACCGAAGGGCGGGTCTGGTTGGCGATCAGGGCAGCCAGCTTGTTTCGGTCGGTGGTGTCGCCGTGTCGCGGGCGTGCACCGGTGATACGTCCATCGTCTTCGACGCCAATCAACAGATATCCCGGTTCATGTCCGCTGCGATTGGCCAGGCACACGACGGCTTTCACGAGGTCGCGATCGTTGAGCGGTGTCCGTTCCTCGCCCTTGAACTCGACCGCGAGGGTTTCGCCTGCGGCGATCATCTGCAAGAGCTCATCGGCTGTCATATCGCGCTCCACTTGGGGGGCACACAAAGGCAGCTATGTTCAACGCAGCGTTCAAAACCCCAGCTCCCGCAGATTCGCTTCGATCGCTGCATCCAGCCGCGCTGCTTCTTCGCGCTGGGCGCGCCATTGCGCCGACAGCCGTGCCATCTTCTCGGCGAAAGGTTCGCCGTCGTCCTCCTGTGCCGCCGCGCCGACGTAGCGGCCGGGGGTGAGGACGTGGCCGTGCTGGCGGATGTCGTCCAGCGTGGCGGATTTGCAAAAGCCGGGCTCGTCGGCGTACTCGCCGGCATCCGGTTCGCCGCGCCACGCGTGGTAGGTGCGGGCGATTTTCTGGATTTCCTCGTCGGTGAGCTCGCGCCGGGTGCGGTCGACCAGCACGCCCATCTTGCGGGCGTCGATGAACAGCACTTGCCCGCGCCGGTCGCGCCATCCTTTGCCGGGGTTCTTGTTGCGGGCAAGAAACCACAGGCAGGCGGGAATCTGGGTGGAGTAGAAAAGCTGTCCAGGGAGCGCCACCATGCAGTCCACCACGTCGGCTTCGATCATGGCGCGGCGGATCTCGCCTTCGCCGGACTGGTTGGAACTCATCGAGCCGTTGGCGAGCACCACGCCCGCCACGCCGTTGGGGGCGAGGTGCCAGTGAATGTGCTGCAACCAGGCGAAGTTGGCGTTGCCCACGGGCGGGGCGCCGAACGTCCAGCGCACGTCCTCGCGCAGGCGCTCGCCGCCCCAGTCGGAGACGTTGAAAGGCGGGTTGGCGAGGATGTAGTCGAAGCGCAGATCGGGGAATTCGTCCTTGTGGAAACTTCCCTCGTTGTTCCAGCGGATGTCGGCGTCGATGCCGCGTACGGCGAGGTTCATCTTGGCAAGGCGCCAGGTGGTGTAGTTGCTCTCCTGGCCGTAGATGGCGATGTCGCCGATGCGCCCGCCGTGCTCGGCCACGAACTTTTCCGACTGCACGAACATGCCGCCCGAGCCGCAGCAGGGGTCATAGACGCGTCCGCGGTAGGGTTCGAGCATCTCCACCAGCACGCGCACCACCGAGCGGGGCGTGTAGAACTCGCCGCCGCGCTTGCCTTCGGCACCGGCGAACTGGCCGAGGAAGTATTCGTACACGCGGCCGAGCACGTCCTTGGCCCGGTTGGCTTCTTCGCCCAGGCCGATGTTGGAGAGCAGGTCGATGAGCTCGCCGAGCATCACCTTGTTGAGCGCCGGGCGGGCGTAGTCCTTGGGCAGCACGCCTTTGAGCGACTCATTGTCCTTCTCGATGGCGCGCATGGCTTCGTCGATGAGGCTGCCGATTTCCGGGCGCTTGGCGTTGGCCTGCAAGTGGGACCAGCGCGCCACCGGGGGCACCCAGAAGATATTTTCAGCCAGATACTCGTCGCGGTCTTCGGCGGCCAGCGGGTCGTCGGCGAGGAGCGCGCGGTGCTTGGCTTCGAAGGCGTCCGAGATGTACTTGAGGAAAATGAGTCCCAGCACGACGTGCTTGTAGTCGCTGGGTTCCATGTTGCCGCGCAGCTTGTCGGCGGCCTTGAAGAGTTCGGCTTCGAAGCCGAGGCTCGCGCCGTTGGTGGGAAGACTACGTTTTTTGGCCATGGACTTGCTCTGTGCGTTTTGCCGCGAGGCGGCGATCAAGGATGCACGTCGGGAATGAAGCGCAAGACTTCACCGTTGATGCAGTAGCGCAGGCCGGTGGGCGCAGGGCCGTCGTCGAAGACATGTCCTAGGTGGATGCCCGTGCTGGCGCTGCGCACTTCGGTACGGATCATGCCGTGCGAGCGGTCTTCGTGTAGCGTCACCGCGCCGGGGAGGGCTTCATGGAAGCTCGGCCAGCCGCAGGGGCTGTCGAACTTCGCCTCCGAGCGGAAAAGCGGTGCGTTGCTCAGGCGATCGACATAGACGCCAGGGCGCCGCTCGTCGAGGTGGGGGCCGGTGAAGGGGCGTTCCGTGCCTTGCTCGCAGGCGATCCAGCGCGCGAGCGGCGGCAGGTGGCGCTCGGCGAGCGTGCGCCAAAAGGAATGCGGCATGCGCACGCCCGTGCCTCCCAGGCCGCAGTACCCGTTCGGGTGCTTCAGCAGGTAGTGCTGATGGTATTCCTCGGCCGGCGTGTAGGAAACGAGCGGGGCGATTTCGGTGACGATCGGCCCGTAGCCGGCGGCCGAGAGCGCCCGTTGATAGGCGTCGCGCGTGGCGAGCGCCGCTTCTCTTTGTTCCGGCGTGGTGGTGTAGATCGCGCTGCGGTAGTTGCTGCCGAAGTCGTTTCCTTGTCGGTCGAGCTGGGTGGGATCGTGGTTTTCCCAAAACCAGGCGAGCACGGCTTCCGTGAGCACGAGTTCGGGGTCGTAGACGACCTTGACGACTTCGGCGTGATTACGCCCGTTGACCGATCCCAGGCGGAGAAGACGCTCGAAGTCGAGCACTT
The DNA here is from genome assembly GCF_001418245.1 of Tepidiphilus thermophilus. NCBI lineage: Bacteria > Pseudomonadati > Pseudomonadota > Hydrogenophilia > Hydrogenophilales > Hydrogenophilaceae > Tepidiphilus > Tepidiphilus thermophilus. Next base: position 242,143 of record NZ_LIPU01000002.1, on the reverse strand, counting down.
CGTCGTAAGTGGGATCGGGAAAGCTGCCGCCTGCGTAGCCCACTTCGGTTTCCAGCACGCCTGGCAGCGCGGCCATGCGCTTTTGCGCGCCCCAGAAACATCCCATGCCGAGGACGAGGGTTTCTCGCCGATCACTCATACAGCCTCCTTGGTCCGCACTTGCAGCCGCAGCTGCAGCCGGTAGCAGAGCCACATGAACCCCACCCAGATGGGCAGGGCGATGACGGAAGCGCGCGTGCCGGGGTTGTCGAGCATCAGAAAGAGCAGGAAGGCGACGAAGGCGAGGCAGAGGTAGTTGGCGAGCGGGCTCCAGAAGGCCTTGAAAGCAGGGGTGACGTGGCGCTGCTGCAGGACGCGGCGGAATTTGAGGTGGGTGAGGCTGATCATGGTCCAGTTGATCACCAGGGCGGCCACCACCAGCGACATCAAGAGTTCCAGGGCGCTTTGCGGCAGGAGGTAATTGACCGCCACGCAGAAGAAGGTGATGAGCGCGGAGACGCCCACTGCCAGGACCGGTACACCGTAGCGGTTGATTCTCATGAGGGCGTGGGGGGCGTCGCCTTGTTCGGCCAGGCCGTAGAGCATGCGGCTGTTGCAATAGACGCCGCTGTTGTAGACCGACAGCGCCGCCGTGAGCACGACGAGGTTGAGCAGGTGTGCCGCCGTATCGCTGCCGATGAGCGAGAAGATGCGCACGAAGGGACTGGCGCTGTAGGGGTCGCCGGCGGCGGTGAGCGAGGCCACCAGCTGGTCCCAGGGATAGAGGGAGAGCAGCACGGCGATCGCGCCGATGTAGAAGATGAGGATGCGGTAGACCACCTGATTGATGGCCTTGGGGATGACACGGCGCGGGTCGGAGGCTTCGGCAGCGGTGATGCCGACGAGTTCGAGCCCGCCAAAGGAGAACATGATGATCGGCAGGGTAACCACCAGGCTGCCGAAGCCGTGGGGGAAGAATCCGCCGTGGCGCCAGAGGTTGGTGACGCTCGCCTGCTCGCCGCCCCGTCCGCTCGTGAGCAGGTAGAGGCCGAGCACGATCATGCCGACGATGGCGGCCACCTTGATGATGGAGAACCAGAATTCGGCTTCGCCAAAAGCGCGCACGTTGGCGAGGTTGATCAGGTTGATGAGGAGGAAGAACGCCAGAACGGTGACCCAGGTGGGGATCTCCGGCCACCAGAACTGGACGTATTTGCCGATCGCCGTCAGCTCGGCCATGCCGACGAGCACGTAGAGCACCCAGTAGTTCCAGCCGGAGAGAAAGCCGGCGAAGCGGCCCCAGTAGGTGTGGGCGAAGTGGCTGAAGGAGCCGGCCACGGGTTCTTCGACGATCATCTCGCCGAGCTGGCGCATGATGAGGAAGGCGATGAGGCCACCGATGGCGTAGCCGAGCAGCATCGACGGTCCGGCCGTGGCGAGCACGCCGGCCGAGCCGAGGAAGAGCCCGGTGCCGATGGCGCCGCCCAGGGCGATGAGCTGGATGTGACGGTTTTTTAGGCCGCGGCGCAGCGGGACCTCGTGGAGGGTGGAATCGGTCATGGTCGACTTTCAGGATCGTGGCAACGGGCGCAATCTTACACGCGTCTTGGGACGGCGCGCCGATCGGTCGAGTTCCTGGAGTCTAGGGGGGATCAGCGGTTTGCGTCGGCGATCGCCGCGCGGGCGCATTCGCGGATCCGCTCGATCATTGCCCGCAGTCCGTTGCCGCGCGTGGGGGAGAGGTGGGCGAGCAAACCCAGACGCTCGAAAAGCGCGAGGGTGTCGAGTTCCAAGGCTTCCTGGGGCGTTTTGCCGTCGTAGGCGGCGAGCACGATGGCGGCCAAGCCCCGCACGATGAGCGCATCGCTGTCGATCGCCAGGCGCAAGCGGCCGTTGTCGAGGCGGCAGACGAGCCAGACGCGGCTTTGGCAGCCGCGCACGAGGTTGGCGTCGGTACGCTCGGCTTCCGGGAAAGGGGGCAGCGAGCGCCCCAGCTCGATGAGGTAGTCGTAGCGCCCGTCCCAGTCGTCGAAGAGGGCGAAATTTTCTTCGATTTCGGCAAGCGTCGTCATAGCAGCCCCAGTTCGAGCCGGGCGGTCTCGGAGAGCCGGTCGGAAGTCCAGGGAGGATCGAAGACGACGTTGACCGTGGCTTCCTTGACGCCCGGGATCTGCTCCACCCGCTGCTTGACTTCTTCGCTCAAGACCGGGCCGAGCGAGCAGCCTGGGGCGGTGAGGGTCATGTCGATCTCGACATGGGCGCCGTCGTCTCTTTCGTCGATGTCGAGGCGGTAGATGAGGCCCAGGTCGACGATGTTGACCGGGATTTCAGGATCGTAGATCTGGCGCAGCACTTCGAGGATGTGCTCGCGCAGGTCGCCTTCGGCGGAGGCGGGAAGGACGGCGAAGGGTTCGAGCCCGAAGGCGTCGGCATCTTCGCCGGCCACGCGCACGAGGCGCCCGTCGTAGAGCACGGTGAGGCTGGTGCCCAGTGTCTGCGTCAGGCGCACTTCGCTGTCTTGGGGGATCGTGACGGGTTCCCCCGAGGGGACGACGATACCGTAGACGTCGCGCTGGGTGGTGACCGTTTGGGCGTTCATGGGGCAGGGGCTCCCAGACGTTCGAGGGCGCGGGAGAGCGCCGACAGGGTTTGGTCGATGTCTGCTTCGTTGTTGTAGAAGGCGATCGAGGCGCGCACGGTGCCGGGCAGTCCGTAGCGGGCGATCAGCGGCATGGTGCAGTGGTGCCCGACGCGCACCGCGATGCCTTGCGTGTCGAGCAGGGTCCCGAGGTCGGCCGGGTGGGTGCCGGCGACGTGGAAGGAGGCGATGGGGGCCTTCTCTTCCGGCGGAAGGTCGGCGAGGAGCCTCAGCCCGTCGATCGCCACCAGGCCGTCCCTCAGCCTGCGGTAGAGGTGGGCTTCCCAGGCGGCCAGTTGTGCCCGATCGAATTGGCGTAGGTAGTCGATCGCGGCACCCAAGGCGATGGCTTCGGCGATGGGCGGGGTGCCGGCCTCGAACTTGTAGGGAAGTTCGTTGGGTTCGAAGCCGTGCTCGTCGACCCAGGCGATCATCTCGCCGCCGCCTTGCCATGGGGGCATGGCTTCGAGCACTTCCTGACGCCCCCAGAGCACCCCGATGCCGGTGGGACCGAGCATTTTGTGGCCGGAGAAGGCGTAGAAATCGCAACCCAGCGCTTGCACGTCCACGGGAAAATGCCCCACCGCCTGAGCGCCGTCGATGAGCACGGTCGCCCCCACGGCCTTGGCTTCGGCGATGAGCTCGGCCACGGGATTGATGGTGCCCAGGGTATTCGAGACGTGGGCGAGCGCCACCAGTCGGGGTCGCCGCTCGAGCAACTGGCGGTAGCGTTCCCGGTCGAGCGTTCCGTCGTCCCGTACCGGCACGAGGGCGAGTTCGGCGCCGGTGCGCCGGGCGAGCATCTGCCAGGGGACGAGGTTGGCGTGGTGCTCCATCTGGGTGGCGACGAGGAGATCTCCCGCCTTGACGAAGGCATTGCCCCAGGCTTGGGCCACGAGGTTGATCGCTTCCGTGGTGCCGCGCGTCCAGAGGACTTCTTTTTCGCTCGCGGCGTGGATCCAGCGGGCGACGGTGGTGCGGGCGGTCTCGAAACAGTCGGTGGCTTCCGTGCTCAAGGCGTGCGCGCCGCGGTGCACGTTGGCGTTGCGGTTCTCGTAGAAATCGGTGAGCGCCTCGATTACCTGCCGTGGCTTCTGGGCGGTGGCGGCGTTGTCGAGGTAGATGAGGGGCTTGCCGTAGACCCGTCGGTGCAGGATGGGAAAGTCTTCGCGCCAGCGCTCGACGGTGGCCGCCTCAGGCAGCGGCGTCGTCAGGGAGGGGGAGACGGGATTGGACATGGCGGAGGACCTCTGCAAGGGTGAAACGCTGCAGGACCGGAGCGAGGAAAGCGTCGATGAGCAGTTGCCGCGCTTCGACTTCGGGAATTCCCCGGCTGCGCAGGTAGAAGAGCGCTTCGTCGTCGAGCCGGCCAAGCGTGGCGCCGTGGCCGCAGGCGACGTCGTCGGCGTAGATCTCGAGCTCGGGTTTGACGTCGGCGGCGGCGCCGTCGGCCAGGAGCAGGTGATCGAGCCGCATGGCGGCATCGGTGCGCTGGCCGGCGGGTTCGATGAGGATGCGGCCGATCACGGCGGAGTGCGCTTCGGCCGGCACCAGGCCGCGCCAGCGCACGTCGGTGGCGGCGCTGGGGGCGGCGTGGCGGATGCGCAGGGCAACGTCGGTGGAGCCTGGAGGCGCCCCGTAGGTGATGCCGGACAGCCGCAGGGCAGAGGATTCGCCCAGCGTGACGTCCCATTCGAGGCGCTGATAGCTGCGGGCGGAGGCGAAGGCCTGCACGTCGAGGCGGGCACGCGCGCCGAGTTCGGCGCGGACGCGGTGCAGCAGGGCTTCGCCCTCGTCGGCCGTGAAGACGCCGTGGGTGAGTTCGGCGCCCTCGCCGAGCCAGAGCGTCACGGCGCCGTTTTGCGTGGAGGGGCCGAAGGAGGCGAAGGTCTCCACGATCGCGCCGCGCGCGCCTGCAGCGACTTCGACGAGCAGGAGGGGCTGGGCCCATCCGGCGCCGTGGCGGTAGCGGATCTGCAGGGGAGCGTCGGCCGTTTCCTCGAGTTCGAGGAGCAGCACCGCATCGGCCTCGACCAGGTTGCGCACCGAGAAGTAATCCTCGCCCGGCTCCAACCGCTCGCGCCAGCGTGCGCGGGTGGCTTCGTCCAGCTCGGACCAGGGGCGCAGGCGCCAGGCGCGGGTGTGCGCGGCCACGGGCCGACCCTGGTCGAAGTATATCCATTCGCCGGCGAGCGGCTCGGGCGAGGGGAAGGGGAAGTCGAGGCCGCGGCCGGCGCGCTCGGGGGCGAAACAGGCGGAAAGCCGCGAGTAGCGCCAGAATTCGTTCTTGCGCGAGGGGGGTGTGAGCGAGGCGAGCCGCTCGGCGAGCTGCTCGTGCCAGGCGCGCGTTGCTGCGTCTTCCGCCCAGCCGCAGCGGTGGCAGACGGCGAGTGCGGTATTCATGCGACCGACCCCTCGAGCACGGCGGCATAGCCGCCCGCTTCGATCTGGTGGGCGAGCTCGGCTGCGCCCGAACGGGCGATGCGTCCGCCGTGCAGCACGTGCACCCGGTCGGGGCGGACGTATTCGAGGATGCGGGGATAGTGGGTGATGATGAGGAAGGCGCGATCGGGGCGGCGCAGGCGATTGACGCCGGCGGCCACGAGCTTGAGCGCGTCCACGTCCAGGCCCGAATCGGGTTCGTCGAGAATGACGAAGCGCGGTTCGAGCAGCAGCATCTGCAGGATTTCGTTGCGTTTTTTCTCGCCGCCGGAGAAGCCTTCATTGACGCCGCGCTTGAGGAAGTCGGCCGGCAGCCCCAGCACTTGCGCCGCTTCGCGCGCGGCGCGCAGCAGGGCGGCGCTGTCGAGTGGCGCTTCGCCCCGGGCCTTGCGCAGGCAGTCGAGCGCGGTGCGCAGGAATTGCAGGTTGCTCACGCCGGGGATTTCCACCGGATGCTGGAAGGAGAGAAAAAGCCCCGCCTGGGCACGCGCTTCCGGCTCCATCGTGAGCAGGTCTTGGTCATCGAGGAGCGCTTTGCCTTCCAGGACTTCGTAGCCTTCGCGGCCGGCCAGGACGTTGGCGAGCGTGCTCTTGCCCGCGCCGTTGGGGCCCATGAGGGCATGGACTTCGCCTGCGGCGATGTCCAGATCGAGCCCGTCGAGGATGCGCCGACCTTCGACGGCGACGGTGAGGTTGCGTATCGTGAGCATCATCCGACCGATCCTTCTAGACTGACTTCGAGGAGTTTGCCGGCCTCGACGGCGAATTCGAGCGGCAGTTTCTGGAACACGTCCTTGCAGAACCCCCCCACGATGAGGGCGACGGCGCGCTCGGGGTCGATGCCGCGCTGGCGGCAATAAAAGAGCTGTTCTTCGCTCACGCGCGAGGTGCTGGCTTCGTGTTCCACGATGGCGCGCGGATTGCGGCTCTCGATGTAGGGGAAGGTGTGCGCGCCGCAGTGCGGGCCGATGAGCAGCGAATCGCACTGGGTGTAGTTGCGCGCCCCGCTCGCGCCGGGGTTGATGCGCACCAGCCCCCGGTAGGCGTTCTGGCTGTGGCCGGCGGCGATGCCCTTGGAGACGATGGTGCTGCGGGTGTTGCGCCCCAGGTGGATCATCTTGGTGCCGGTGTCGGCCTGCTGCCGGCCGCGCGTGAGCGCCACCGAGTAGAATTCGCCCACGCTGTCGTCACCCTTGAGGATCACGCTGGGATATTTCCAGGTGATGGCCGAGCCGGTCTCGACCTGGGTCCAGGAGATCTTGGCGCCGCGCCCGGCGCACAGCCCTCGCTTGGTGACGAAGTTGTAGACGCCGCCGCGCCCTTCTTCGTCGCCGGGGTACCAGTTCTGCACCGTGCTGTAGCGAATCTCGGCCCCTTCGAGGGCGATGAGTTCGACCACCGCGGCGTGCAGCTGGTGCTCGTCGCGCATGGGGGCGGTGCAGCCCTCGAGGTAGGAGACGTAGCTGCCTTCGTCGGCGATGATGAGCGTGCGCTCGAACTGCCCGGTGCGGGCGGTGTTGATGCGGAAGTAGGTGGAGAGTTCGAGCGGACAGCGCACGCCCTTGGGGATATAGACGAAGGAGCCGTCGCTGAAGACGGCGGAATTGAGCGCGGCGAAGAAGTTGTCTCCCGGCGGCACGACGCTGCCGAGATACTTCTGCACGAGTTCGGGATATTTTTGCACCGCCTCCGAGATGGGGCAGAAGATGACCCCGGCTTCGGAGAGCTTGTCCTTGAAGGTGGTGAGCACCGAGACCGAATCGAAGACAGCGTCGACCGCCACTCCGGCGAGCGCGGCGCGCTCGTGCACCGGCACGCCGAGCTTTTCATAGGTCTCGAGGAGCTTGGGATCGATCTCGGTCTCGCTGCGGCGCTTGGGCGCAGCGTAGTAGATGAGCCCTTGATAGTCGATGGGCTCGTAGCGCACGTGGGCCCAGTGCGGCTCCTTCATCGTCTGCCAGCGACGGAATGCGTCGAGCCGCCATTGGCGCAGGAATTCGGGCTCGTTCTTCTTGGCCGAGATATATTCGATCACTTTTTCATCGAGGCCGGGCGGTAGCGTCTCGGTCTCGATGTCGGTGACGAAGCCGGCCTCGTAGGCTTGGCTGAGGGCGGTGTCGAGTTCGGTGGTGGACATGCGGCTCACTCCCCCGGAAGTCCGTGGATTTGTTGACCATTATACTAGGTTTTTGCAGGGAGAGCGCCTATGCTCTCCCTAGCCTGGCTCTATTGGGGGAGGGGAGGAGAGGTTTCGTTGAGGACGATGTTGACTTCGAGGATCTCGAGGTTGTCTTGCCGCTCGAGCTGGACCTTGATGTCTTCGGGGGCGATCTTCACGTACTTCGAGATGACGTCGAGCAGTTCTTTTTGCAAAGCGGGAAGGAAGTCGGGCGAGGACTTGCCGTCGACGTGCTCGCGCGCGATGATGAGCTGCAGGCGTTCCTTGGCGATCGCCGCGGTCTTTTTCTTTTCCCCGAAGAGGCGCGTGAGCAGCGACATCAGGTGCTCCCGAAGAGGCGTTTGATGAGGCTGGGTTTCTCGTAGGAGACGAAACGCAGCGGTTTGTCCTCGCCGAGAAAACGGGCGACGACGTCGGCGTAGGCTTCGGCCACGTCCGTGCCTTTGAGGTGGATGGCCGGAACCCCCTGGTTGGAGGCGTGCAGCACGGCGTCGGATTCGGGGATGACGCCGATGAGGGGCACGCGCAGGAGTTCTTGGATGTCCTTGTAGGAGAGCATCTCGCCTTCTTCGACGCGCTTGGCGCTGTAGCGCGTGACCAGCAGATGCTCCTTGACCGGTTCGCGCCCTTCGATCGCGCGACGGGACTTGGATTGCAGGATGCCGAGGATGCGGTCGGAGTCGCGCACCGAGGAGACTTCGGGGTTGGTGACGACGATGGCTTCGTCGGCAAAGAGCAGCGCCATGAGGGCGCCGCGCTCGATCCCGGCGGGCGAATCGCACACGACGTAGTCGAAGCCCATCGCTTCGAGCTCGCGCATCACCTTTTCCACGCCTTCTTCGGTGAGGGCTTCCTTGTCCTTGGTCTGGGAGGCGGGCAGGATGTGCAGGGTGTCGACGTGCTTGTCTTTGATGAGCGCCTGGGTGAGCTTGGCCTCGCCCTGGAGGACGTTGACGAAATCGTAGACGACGCGGCGTTCGCAGCCCATGATGAGGTCGAGGTTGCGCAGGCCGACGTCGAAGTCGACGACGGCGGTCTTGAAGCCGCGAAGCGCCAGGCCCGAGGCGAAAGCGGCGCTGGTGGTGGTCTTGCCCACCCCTCCTTTGCCGGAAGTGACGACGACGATGCGCACGTGGTAAGCCTCTCAAATGGTTTCGATGGGTTCGATGAGCAGGTGGCTTTGCCCTTGAATGACTTGCAATTTTACCTGCACGGGGCGGTTTGCGATAGAGGCGGGAAGACCGTTTTCGAACGTCTGGTACACCCCGGCGATGGAAACGAGCTCGGGGCCGAAGTGGGTGGCGACGATGCGGGCTTCCAGGTTGCCGCCGGCTCCGGCGAGCACCCGTCCGCGCAGGGGGCCCCAGCAGTGGATGCTGCCGGCGGCGATGATCTCGGCGCCGGGGTTGGAACCGGCCATGAGCACCACGTCGCCTTCCGGAGCGTAGATCTGCTGGCCGGCGCGCACCGGGCGATCGATGAATTTGGTGGAGGCGGCGCGCGCCGTACCGGTCTGCGGGGAGGCGGGAGCTTGCGCCGAGGTTGGGGCGGCAGGCGGGGGCTCGGTTGGCCGGGCGGCCTCGAGCCGCAGCGCGGCCTCGTCGAGGTTGGCCAAATGCAGGCGCTTCAAGGCGGCATCGAACGATTCGGGCACCCCGCGCACGCCGATGGGTTGCAGCCCGAGGCGGCGGAAGAAGGCCACGAGGCCGCTCCAGTCGACCTGTTCGGGCCAGTCGCGCACTTCCGAGAAGTCGAGCACGGCGGGTTCGCCGCCGAAGTAGCTTTCCGTGCCGGCGAAACGTTTGTGCAGCACGTCGGCGAGCCGTGCGGGACTCACGAGCGGCGAGCGCACGACGATGCCCTCGAAGCGCCCGCTCTCGAATCGTACTTCTTCACTCATGATCGAAATGGCCTTTGCGGTCAGTGGCGGGTGGCGGGTGCGCTGCCGTCGTCCTCGGTGAAGATGCGGGGAAGATCGTCGCGGGTGAAGCGGTATTCGAGGCCGCCGAGCTCGTCGCGCACGACGATCTCTCCGTCGCGCGCGAGTTGCGCTTCGATCTCGTCCCGGCCGAGGAGCCGCAGCATCTGGATGACGGCGGCTTCGTTGGGCTTGACCTCGTGGGTGATGCCGAGCGCCGTGAAGAGGCGCACCGTCTCTTCGGGGAAGAGGCGGGAGAGGAGCTCGGGGGCGTCGAACGCGAGCAGTTCGGGCTCGGTGACGGTGTCGGCGAGGCGGGTGAGGCGGTTCCAGCCGTCGGGGTCTTTCTCGTCGGCGGAGGGGAGCTTTTGCAGCAGGAGCCCCGCGGCGGCGTGCGCGTCGGCGGCAAGCCACAGGCGCGCCGGTTGCTGCTCGGACTGGGCGAGGAAGGCTTCGAGCGTATCGCTCAGGGTTTGGCCACTCCAGGGAACGATGCTCACGTAGGGTTCCTTGGAGACGGGGAGGTCGAGCACCATCTGCAGCTGGGCTTCGCCCAGGAGCTCGCGCGCGCTGGCATCGGGCCGGGGTGCCCGCTCGCCCTCGTAGCGGGCGAAGGCGCGCAGGTTGCGCTCGGGGCTGAGGTCGACCACGAGCAGGCTCACGGGCCCTTCTCCCTGAGCCTGGAAGGTGACGCGGGTGGGATCCTTGAGCCGGGCGGCGATCATGGCGGCGAAAGCGGCGAGTTCGCCGAGCAGGCGCTGCACCGCGGGGGGATCGTTGCGGCGCGCGGCGATGCCTTGCCAGGATTGGACCAGGCGCACGTGGGCGCCGCGGATGTCGGCGTTGTCGATGAGGAAGGGCTGGACGGCGTCGTGCATGGGGGGACCTCAGCGCTCCAGGGCGCGGGCGAGCGCCTGGGCGAGTGCGCTCTCGGGGGCAGGGGATTCGCGCCGGCCGGGCTTGGCGGGTTTGGCCGCCTTGGCGGGGCGGCGTGCTTCCTTGGCGGCGGGTTCGGCGCGCGGCTGGGCCGTCGGGGCCGCTTCGGTACGTTCCTTTTTCAGCGACAGGGCGATGCGGCGCCGTTCGAGGTCGACTTCGAGCACGCGCACGCGCACGATCTGGCCCGGTTTGACGACTTCATGCGGATCGCGCACGAATCGGTCGGAGAGTTCGGAGACGTGGGCGAGGCCGTCCTGGTGGACACCGATGTCGATGAAGGCGCCGAAATTGGTGACGTTGGTGACCACGCCTTCGAGCCATTGGCCGGGGCGGAGGTCTTCGAGCGATTCGATCCCTTCGGCGAAGCGTGCGGTGCGAAATTCCGGCCGCGGGTCGCGCCCCGGCTTGACGAGCTCGGCGAGGATGTCGCGCACGGTGGGCAGCCCAAAGCGCTCGTCGGTGAATTCGGCCGGGTCGAGCGTTTCGATGAGGGCGCGCTGGCCGAGGACTTCGCGTACGTCCTTGCCGATGCGCTGGAGGATCCTGCGCACCACGGGGTAGGCTTCCGGGTGTACGGCCGAGGCGTCCAGCGGGTCGTCCCCTTCGGGGATGCGCAGGAACCCGGCGGCCTGCTCGAAGGTGCGCGGGCCGATGCGCGGGACTTCGCGCAGTTGCTCGCGCCGGCGAAAGCCGCCGTGGCGCTGGCGCCAGGCGACGATCTCTTCGGCGATGCTGCGGTTGAGCCCCGAGACGCGGGCGAGCAGCGCGGGGCTGGCGGTGTTGAGGTCGACGCCGACGGCGTTGACGCAATCCTCGACCACGGCGTCCAGCGTGCGCGACAGTTGCGTCGCGTCGAGGTCGTGCTGGTACTGGCCGATGCCGATCGACTTGGGATCGATCTTGACGAGTTCGGCGAGCGGATCCTGCAGGCGGCGGGCGATGGAGACGGCGCCGCGCAGGGAGACGTCGAGCTCGGGGAGTTCCTGCGCGGCGAGCTCGGAGGCGGAGTAGACCGAGGCGCCGGCTTCCGAGACGACCACTTTCTGCGCCCGCAGTTCGGGGTGGCGCGCGAGGCACTCGGCGACGAGGCGCTCGGTCTCGCGGCTGGCGGTGCCGTTGCCGATGGCGATGAGTTCGACGCCGTGCTGGGCGATGAGGGCGGCGAGCGCGGCGATGGTCGGCTCGTAGTGGCGTCGCGGCTCGAAGGGGTAGAGGGTGTCGGTGGCGATCACGCGGCCGGTGGCGTCGACCACGGCGACCTTGATGCCGGTGCGGATGCCCGGGTCGATGCCCATGGTCACGCGGGCGCCGGCCGGTGCGGCGAGCAGCAGCTCCTTGAGGTTGCGCCCGAAGACGCGGATTGCTTCCTCGCCGGCGCGCTCGCGCATGCGGTTGAGGGCATCGAGCTCGAGGTGGACCGAGAGCTTGGTCGCCCAGGCCCAGCGGGCGGTGTCGAGCCGCCAGCGGTCGGCGGGGCGCCCCTGGTCGGCCAGGCCGTAGCGGCGCGCCAGGACGGTGAGCGCCGGGTGGGGGCTGCCTTCTTCGTGCGGAACATCGACGCTGAGCCGCAGCACGCCTTCGTTGCGCCCGCGCAGCAGGGCGAGTGCCCGGTGCGAGGGGATGGCGGCGATCGGTTCGTGGTGGTCGAACCAGTCGCGGAACTTGGCGCCTTCCGATTCCTTGCCTTCGACGACGCGACTATGAACATGGGCCTCACGCTCGAAGAGGGCGCGCAGCTCGGCGAGCAGATCGGCGTCTTCGGCGTAGCGCTCGGCAAGGATCTGGCGCGCGCCTTCGAGCACGGCCTTGACGTCGGCAAAACCCGCCTCCGGGTTGAGGTAGGTGGCGGCGAGCGATTCCGGTTCGGCGAGCGGGTCGTTGGCGAGCGCGTCGGCGAGCGGCTCGAGCCCCGCCTCGCGGGCGATCATGGCTTTGGTGCGCCGCTTGGGGCGATAAGGGAGGTAGAGGTCTTCGAGCGCCTGTTTGGTGTCGGCGGCGCGCAGTTTTTCTTCGAGCTCGGCGCTGAGTTTGCCCTGTTCGGCGATGGAGGAAAGGATCGCTTCGCGGCGCGCTTCGAGCTCGCGCAGGTAGCCCAGGCGCTCTTCGAGCCGGCGCAATTGGGTGTCGTCGAGCCCGTCGGTGAGCTCTTTGCGGTAGCGGGCGATGAAGGGGACGGTGGCTCCGGCATCGAGCAGCGCCACGGCGGCCATCACCTGGCGCGGCGCGACGCCCAGTTCCTGGGCGATTCGGGTTTCGATCGTCGACATCGGCTATCGTCTTGGCGGGAAAAGGCGGATTGTGGCTGTCGGCGCGGCGGCGGTCAACGTTCGGGCAGCATGAGCGCCTGGCGTCCGGCCCATTCTTCGTCGGCTCGAAGCGACACGGGAACGCTCGCCTGCGCCGCTTCGATGCACACGAAATGGCGCCAGGCACCGGCAGGGAGGTCGGCTGGGCCGTGTTCGCCCGGGTTCCAGAGCACGGTCTCGCCGAAACCCGCCTGCGCGATCTCGGTGCGCAGGGTGGGCGTGGCAAGCGTGAGCACGCGCTCGCCGCCGCGATAGAGCCGATCGAGCGGCGGTTCCAGCCGTGTGACGTTTTCCGGCTCGGCGTGCCACCGGCTGGGATCGGCCGGATCAGTGTATTCGCTGCCCCCCAGCCCTTGCAGGGCGCTGCGCTCGATCTCGGGCACGGCAAGGTAGGTGTGCAGCGCCGCGGTGAATGCGAAAGGCGCAGTGCCGGTGTTGCGCACGGCGAGTTCCACGTCCAAGCGCCGCTCGGAGAGGAGCACGGTGACTTCGGCGAGGAAGTCGTGGGGGAAGGCGGTGCGCGCACCGGGTTCGAGTAGGGAAGGATCGAGCTGCAGGGTCACGAGCACGTAGTCTTCGCCCTGGCGCGTCTCGTCGATGCGCCAGGTGTGCGTGCGGGCGAAACCGTGGCGCGCTCCGGGGCCGAGGGTACCGAACTGGGGAAAGACGATGGGGATGCCGCCGCGAATGGGCTGTGCGCCGCCGAGGGCGGCGGATTCGCTGAGATAGAGGCGTTCCTGGCCGTCTTCGGGGATCCAGGAAAGCACCTGGGCACCAAACGGGGTGAGGGTGGCGCGGGCTTCGCCCAAATGGAGGGTGAGGGCCGGTAGTTCGCCGAGGCGGTGGGTATCGATGCGGGTGGCGGACATGTTCAGGAACCTTGCAGCGGCAGGATGCCTTTCTTGATGGTACGGTCTTCGGGATCGTCGGTGAGGGTAAAGCCGAGGCTTTGCACGAAGCGCAGCATGCGCTCGTTGTTGGCGAGGAAAATCCCGGTCATGTATTTCAGGCCGCGGGCGCGCGCCGTCTCGATGAGCACCTGCATGAGGCGGCGCGCCAGGCCCCGGCCTTGCCATTCGTCGTCGACGACGATGGCGAACTCGCAGGATTCGCCGTCCGGGTTGACGGCGTAGCGGGCTACGCCCAGCTCGATCTCTTGGCCGTTTTGGTCTTTGGTGACGGCGATGAAGGCCATTTCGCGGTCGTAGTCGATTTGGGTGAGCCGCGCGAGCATGGGCGGAGGCAGCTCGTTGAGGGTGGTCATGAAGCGGAAGTACTTGGTCTCGGGCGAGAGGCGGCGCACGAACTCGGCCTCGAGCTCGGCGTCTTCGGGGCGGATGGGGCGGATGGTGATCTCGGTGCCGTCGCCCAGGGTCCAGGTCTGGATGAGGTGGGAAGGGTAAGGGTGGATCGCCATGTGGTCGTAGCGATCCGCCGACGGGTTGACCGGCTGGATGGTGATCTTGGCATCCAGCGCGATGGCATCCTGGCTATCGACCACCAGCGGATTGATGCTGAGATAGTCGATCCAGGGAAGTTCGCACACCATCTCGGAGACGCGCAGCAGCACCTGTTCGAGCTTGTCGAAGGCGATGGCCGGCATGTTCCGGTATTCTTGCAGCATGGGGTAGACGCGGCTGTTGCGCACGAGATCCTGGGCGAGGAAGCCGTTCAAGGGCGGCAAGGCCACGCTCATGTCCTCTTCCATGCCCACGCGCTTGCCCCCTTCTCCGAAGAGGATCACCGGGCCGAAGACGGGGTCGCGGCGCACGCGGATGGCCAGTTCCCGTCCGTGGCGCTTGATGACCATGGGTTCGATGGCCACGCCGTTGATCACTGCATCGGGCACGTTCTTCTTGACTTCGGCGATGATCTCCTGATAGGCGGTGCGCACCGCGGCCAGGGAGCCGAGGTTCAGGCGCACGCCGCCCGAGTCGGCCTTGTCGATCACCGAGGGGGAATCGATCTTCATCGCCACGGGCAAGCCCAGCTCCTCGGCGAGCACCATGGCTTCGGTGACGCTGCGCGCGACCACCGTCTGGGCGATGGGGATGTGGAAGGCGGCGAGAATGGCCTTGGATTCCATTTCGTTGAGGCGATTGCGCCGCTCGGAGAGCGCCGTCTCGATGACGAGCTGGGCGTTTTCCACCCGCGGCGGTTCGTGGTGCGACAGGGGGGCCGGCGTCTGGGCGAGGAGCTTCTGGTTGCGGTAGTAGGAAGAGACGTGCGAGAAGAGCTCGACCGCGGGCTCGGGCGCCTCGAACGTGGGGATGCCGGCGGCGATGAATTTCTGCCGCGCCTCTTCGACGAGCTCCTGCCCCAGCCAGCAGGTGACGACGGGCTTTTCGGCGTGTTTTTCTTCCTCGATGATGGCTTCGGCCACGGCGGTGGGGTCGGTCATGGCCTGCGGCGTGAGGATGACGAGCACCCCGTCGACTTCGGGCGATTCGAGCACGATCTGGAAGGTCTTGCGGTAGCGCTCGGCGTCAGCATCGCCCAGGATGTCGAGGGGGTTGCCGTGCGACCAGGATTCGGGCAGGAAGGCGCTGAGCCGCCCGAGGGTGTCGTCGCTGAGTTCGGCCAGAGGGATTTTGAGGTCGGCCGCACGGTCGGCCGCCATCGCCCCTAGTCCGCCGCCGTTGGTGATGATGGCCAGCCGATTGCCGCGTGGGCGTAGGCGGGCGAAGAGCGCCGTGGCGGCGGCGTAGAGCTGGCTGATGTTGTAGATGCGGATGACGCCCGAGCGGCGCAGCGCGGCGTCGAACACGGCGTCGTTACCCGGCTGGTTACCGCTGTGCACGAGGATGGCGCGCATCACTTCCGGTCGACGCCCGGCCTTGAGCACCAGGACGGGTTTGACCCGGGCGGCGGCGCGCAGCGCGCTCATGAAGCGGCGCGCGTTGCGGATGCCCTCGATGTAGAGGATGATGGATTCGGTGCGGTGGTCGGTGGCAAGGAAGTCGAGCACGTCACCGAAGTCGATGTCGGCCGACACGCCCAGCGAGACGACGGCGGAAAAACCCACGCCGTTGGGCTTGGCCCAGTCGAGCACGGCGGCGCACAGCGCGCCCGATTGCGACACGAGCCCGATGGAGCCCTTGATGGCGGAGGCGTGGGCGAAGGTGGCGTTGAGCCCGATGCTGGGGCGCACGAGCCCGAGGCAGTTGGGCCCGAGCACGCGCATCTTGTAGCGCCGGGCGATCTCGATGATCTGGCGCTCGAGATAGCTGCCGCGTGGGCCGGATTCGGAGAAACCGGAGCTGAGCACGACGATGGCCTTGACTCCGGCGCGGCCGCAGGCCTCGACGATGCCGGGGGCCCGTTCGGGCCGGGTGCAGATGACCGCCAGGTCGAGCCGGTGCGGCACGTCTTCGACCGACTTGTAGCAGGGCAGGTCGAAGAGCGTTTCGTGGTTGGGGTTGATCAGGAAGAGCCGCCCATGGAAGCCGGCCTCCAGCATGTTGCGGGTGACGGTCTGCCCGAGCGAACCCGGGCGGTCGGAGGCGCCGATGATGCCGACGGAACGCGGTTCGAGCAGCGGCTGGAGATAATGGGTCTCTTTCATGACGTCGGGCCCCGAGCGATGAGGCCATAAGTTTATCGCACCCCAGCGCAGCGCGGGCATGGTGCGCGGCGCTCGGGGGTAGAATCGTCGGGCGGCTGTGCGCGCGATGAGAGGAAAGGAGCGAAGGATGTCGCTGGAGGCGGTGCGGGCAAAGGGTTTGCTGGTCGATCGGGCCTGGATCGGAGGGCAATGGTGCGAGGCCGATTCGGGAAGGCGCTTCCCCGTCTTCGATCCGGCAAGCGGCGATCGCCTGGCCGAAGTGCCGGACATGGGAGAGGCCGAGACCCGGCGGGCGATCGCGGCGGCTGCGGCGGCGTTCGATTCCTGGCGCCGGAGCCTGCCTCAGGAGCGGGCGGTGGTGCTGTCGCGCTGGGCGGCTCTGATGCGCTCTTCGCTCGAGGAGCTCGCCACGCTGGTGATGCACGAGCAGGGGAAACCGCTCGCGCAGGCGCGCGGCGAAGTGGCGCACGCGGCGGCTTTCGTCGAGTGGTTCGCCGAAGAAGGGAAGCGCATCTACGGCGAGATCATGCCGACCAATCGGGCCGACCGGCGTTTCCTCGTGCTGCGTCAGCCGGTGGGCGTGTGCGCGGCGATCACGCCGTGGAATTTTCCTGCCTCGATGATCACGCGCAAGGTGGCGCCGGCGCTGGCGGTGGGCTGCACCGTGGTGGTGAAGCCGGCCGAGCAGACGCCGCTCACGGCCCTGGCGCTCGCGCGGCTCGCCGAGCAGGCGGGCATGCCGCCCGGGGTGCTCGATGTCGTCACCGGCGCCGATCCAGCGCCGATCGGCCTGGCGCTCACGTCCGATCCTCGCGTGCGCAAGATTTCTTTCACCGGCTCGACCGAGGTCGGGCGGCTGCTGATGGCGCAAAGCGCTGCCACGCTCAAGCGCCTGTCGCTGGAGCTGGGAGGGGACGCTCCCTTTCTCGTGTTCGACGACGCGGATGTGGAGGCCGCGGTGCAGGGGGCGATCGCCTCGAAATACCGCAATTCGGGGCAGACCTGCGTGTGCGCCAACCGCATCCTGGTGCAGGCGGGGATCTACGAAGCGTTCGTGCGCCGCTACGTCGAGGAGGTAGAGAAGCTCGCCGTCGGGCCGGGATGGCAGCCGGGGGTGACGGTGGGGCCGCTCATCGACGAGGCGGCGCTCGACAAGGTGGAGGCTTTGGTGGCCGACGCGCGCGAAAAAGGGGCGCGGCTCTTGTGCGGCGGTCGGCGCGCGCAGGGGCTTTTTTACACGCCGACGGCGCTCGAGGGGATCACGCCCGACATGCGCATCGCGCACGAGGAGATCTTCGGGCCGGTGGCGCCGCTCTACCGCTTCGAGACGGAGGAAGAAGGCATCGCCTTGGCGAACGCCAGCGACTACGGTCTGGCGGGGTATCTGTACGCGCGCGACGTGGGTCGCATCCTGCGCGTGGCCGAGGCGCTCGAAGTCGGCGTGGTCGGCGTCAACACGGGGTCGACTTCGAACGAGGCGGCGCCTTTCGGCGGCATCAAGCAGTCCGGCTTTGGGCGCGAGGGCTCGAAGTACGGCGTGGAAGAGTATCTCGAGCTGAAGTCGGTGTGCCTGGCGGGGCTGTAGGGAGGCGCGAAGGGTCGCTGGCGCGGCGAATTCACCCTTGCTGGGCGGCGAGCGCCCGGGCGGCGGTGCGCTGGTTCTCGCCCAGCGCCGCCAGGCCGATGCCCAGGAGCAGCAGCACGAAACCGAGCGCCTGCAGGCCGCCGAGCCGCTCGCCGAACACGAGCCAGGCGAGCAGGCTGCTGCCCACCGGCTCGCCCAGGGTGACGATGGCCACAAAAGCGGCCGAGACGTGGCGCAGCGACCAGTTGTAGGCCGTGTGCCCCACCACCTGCGGCAAGAGGGCGAGCAGCAGCAATGCCTGCCAGCCTGCAGAAGACCACCCCGAAAGCGGCGTGCCGCTGAGCAGGCAGGCGAGCATGAGGAGCGCCGCGGCGCTGGTGTAGACGCTGAAGACGTAGGCCGGCAGCGTGAGCCGAGCCCGCAGCCGGTGGCCCACAAGCAGATAGGCCGAGAAACACCAGGCGCCGGCGAGCGCGAGGAAGTTGCCCCAGAGGGAATCGGCGCCGCCCGTGTGCCGGTCGCTCCAGAAGATGGCTAGGCTGCCGGCGAGTGCGAGCGCCATGCCGGAAAGCAGCGTGCGGTTGAAGCGCTCGCGCAGGAAGAGGAAGCCGACGAGGGCGATCCAGATGGGGTTGGTGGTGACCAGCACCGTGCTCGAGGCGACCGAGGTGAGGGCGAGCGAGCGGATCCACAGCGCGAAGTGCAGGGCGAGGAAGGCGCCGGCGAGTAGCGCCAGACCCAGCTGCCGCAGGGTCATGGCGCGCAGCGAGGCCCGGTCGAAGAGCAGGGCCGCGGGTGCCACGGCGAGCGCGGCGAAGGTAAGGCGCCATGCGGCCACGGCGAGCGATTCCACCCCCTCGCCCTGGGCGATGCGCGCGCAGATCGCCCCGGCGGCGATCGACAGCATTCCGCCCACGGCAACGAGATAGGCGAGTGCCCGGTGTTCTTTCATGAGGCGGCGTCGAGGTAGGCGGCGCGCACCTGGGGGTCGGTGAGCAGTGCCGCGCCGCTGCCCTCGAGCACGATGCGCCCGTTTTGCAGGACGTAGCCGCGGTGCGCGATTTTCAACGCCTGCCGGGCATTTTGTTCTACCAGCAGGATGGTGAGTCCGTGTTCGCGGTTGAGCGCGACGATGGTGCGAAAAATGGTGCGGATGACGAGCGGCGCGAGCCCAAGGGAGGGTTCGTCGAGCAGCAGCAGGCGCGGTTCGCTCATCAGCGCCCGGCCGATGGCCAGCATCTGCTGTTCGCCCCCGGAAAGGGTACCGGCACGCTGGGTGCGGCGCGTTTCGAGCACGGGAAAGAGCGAGAAGACCCGCCGCAGGTTTTCTTCGACGTGCGCTCCCTCGAGCGGCGTCGCGCCCAGCAGCAGATTCTCGTAGACGCTCATCTTGGCGAAGACGCGCCGCCCCTCGGGAACGAGCGCAATGCCGCGACGCGCGATCCGGTGCGGCGGCAGCGCCGTGATGTCCTCGCCCTCGAGCAGGATGCGGCCGCTGCTCGCGCGCGGCGTGCCGAAGAGGGTCGTCATCAGGGTGGATTTGCCGGCGCCGTTCGCGCCGATGAGCGTGACGATCTCGCCGGCGCGCACCACCAGATCGACTTCCACGAGCGCCTGGATGGGGCCGTAGTGGGCGCTGACGCGCTGCAGTTCAAGCATCGGCGGCCTCTTCGTCCTCTTCGCCCAGATAGGCGCGGATCACTTCGGGGTCGCGGCGCATTGCCTCGGGCGGCCCTTCGGCGATCTTGCGCCCGAAGTTCATCACCACCACGTGGTCGGACACGTTCATCACCACGCTCATGTCGTGCTCGATGAAGAGCAGCGTCAGGCCGTGTTCGTCGCGCAGCGCCGTGAGGAGTACGTTGAGCTCGGCCGATTCGCGCGGATTGAGTCCGGCGGCCGGTTCGTCCAGGCACAACAGGCGCGGGCGGGCGCACAGGGCGCGGGCGATTTCCACGCGGCGCTGGGTGCCGTAGGGCAAGGCACCCGCCGGTGTATCGGCAACGGCGGTGAGCCCCAGCTCGGCGAGCCAGCGCCGGGCGAATTCGAGCGCCTCGCGTTCGGCGCGCCGATAACCCGGCGTGTGCAGCAGGCCGGCCAGGGCGAAACGCGACGCCTGTGCGAGCGCATGATGCTGGGCTACGAGCAAATTTTCCAGCACCGTCATGCCGCCGAAGAGGCGGATGTTCTGGAACGTGCGCACGATGCGCGCCTCGCGCGCGATGCGGTGGCCCTTGAGACGGGTGAGATCGCGCTCGCTACCGTCGTCCTCGTGCAACAGGATGCGGCCGGCGCTGGGGCGATAGAAGCCCGTGATGCAGTTGAAGAGCGTGGTCTTGCCCGCGCCGTTGGGGCCGATGATGGCGGTGATCGCTCCCCGCGGCACTTCGAGCGAGAGTCCGTCGATGGCGGTGATGCCGCCAAAGCGCATCACGAGGCGATCCACCGTGAGGAGCGGTGTCATGGTGCGGCGCTCCGCTCGGGATTCAGCCGCACGGTGGGTTCGCGCCGCGCGAGCAGCCCCGTGGGTTTGACCGCCATGATGGTGACCATGGCCGCGCCGAAGACGAGCATGCGATAGTCGGCGAACTGGCGGCCCACTTCCGGCAGCACGACCAGCACCGCCGCGGCGAGCACCACGCCGAGCTGCGATCCCATGCCGCCCAGCACGACGATGGCGAGGATCGTGGCCGATTCGGCGAAAGTGAAACTCTCCGGCGAGATGAACCCCTGCCGGGCGGCGAAGAACACGCCGGCAAAGCCCGCGAGCATCGCCCCGGTGGCGAAGGCCGAGAGTTTGACGGTGGTGGTGTTGAGTCCCAGGGCCTTGCAGGCGATCTCGTCTTCGCGCAGCGCTTCCCATGCCCGCCCCGTAGGCAGCACGCGCAGGCGGCTGATGAGGGCGTGCGTGAGCAGCGCCAGCACCACGATGAGATAGTAGAGAAAAATGAAGCGGTGCATGGGCGAGAATTCCAGCCCAAAGAATTCATGGAAGGTTCGCCCCTCGGCGCTGCGCGCGAACGCCAAGCCGAAGAAACTCGGGCGGGGAATGCCGCCGATGCCGTTGGGTCCGCCGGAAAACGAGGTCCAGTTGAGGAGCACGATGCGGATGATCTCGCCGAAACCCAGGGTGACGATGGCGAGGTAGTCGCCGCGAAGCCGCAGCACCGGATAGCCGAGCAGGATGCCGAAGAGCGCCGCCAGGGCGCCCGCCGCCGGCAGCGCCTCCCAGAAGCTCCAGCCGAACTGGGTCGATAGCAGCGCATAGGTGTAGGCACCCACGGCGTAGAACGCGACGTAGCCCAGATCGAGCAGCCCGGCGAGACCCACCACCACGTTGAGCCCCCAGCCGAGCATCACGTAGATGCCCAGCGTCGTGGCCGTGTCGATCACATAGCGGTTGTCGGCGAAGAAGACCGGCAGCAGGAGCGCCGCCGCCAGCAGGCTCGTGCCGGCGGCACGGCGCAGCACGGCGTCCCCGCTCGAGAAGACGGCGCGCTTGCGGGCCGGTCTGCGGCTGCGCCAGGCATCAAGCGCCGCCCGCAGCAACAGCCGCCCAAAGAAGAGCGCCGCGAGCGTCGCCCCCCACGCCCCCCAGCGGGTGCGCACGGTGAGCGCACCTCCCTCTTCGACGGTGACGAGCCCGATGAAAGGCAAGGCGAGCAGCCCGCCGAGTACCGTGACGGCGAGCGCGTCGCGCAGGCGCAGGGCAAGCGGCGAAGACGCAGAGATCACGGCGGCGGTCATCACACTTTCTCCACGTCGGGTTTGCCCAGCAGCCCCGTGGGACGAAAGAGCAGCACCAGCACGAGGATGGAGAAGGTGGCTACGTCTTTGTACTCCGGCGAGAGGTAGGCCGACCAGAACGCCTCGACGAGGCCGATGAGGAGGCCGCCCAGCATGGCGCCGGGAATGGAGCCGATGCCGCCGAGCACTGCGGCGGTGAAGGCCTTGATGCCGGCGATGAAGCCGATAGAGAAGTCGATCACGCCGTACTGCAGCACCGCCATCATTCCCGCTACGGCCGCCAGCGCCGCACCGAGGATGAAGGTGAGCGAAATGGTGCGATCGACGTCGATGCCCAGCAAGGCGGCCATTTTGGGATCCTGCTCACAGGCGCGCTGCTGGCGGCCGAAGGAGGTGCGTGTGATCATCCAGGCAAACCCGGCCATGACGATCAGCGTGACGACGACCACGGTGAGCTGTGCCCAGCCGAAGGTGACGCGGAAGTCGTCGGCCGACCACAGCGTCACCCCTCCCTGCCACAGCGGCGGCACGGCCTTGATGCGCGCGCCCTGCGTGAGCTGGACGTAGTTCTGCAGGAAGATGGACATGCCGATGGCCGAAATCAGCGGAGCGAGGCGCGGCGCCCCGCGCAGCGGCCGGTAGCCGATGCGCTCGACCGCCCATCCGTAGAGGGCGGTGAAAGCGACCGACACGAAGAGCATGGCGAGCAGCACGAGCGGCGTCGGCCCGATCCCCAACGCGGTGCACAGCACGTAGGTGAGCACCGAGAGGAAGGCGCCGATCATGTAGATCTCGCCATGGGCGAAGTTGATCATGCCGATGATGCCATACACCATCGTGTAACCGATGGCGATGAGGCCGTACATCGCCCCCAGGGTCAGCCCGTTGATGAGCTGTTGCAGCGCGTAGCCCAAAAGCGTCTCTCCCTCGTGCGTCCGCCTACCTTACTCGGCGTAGTCGTAGCGCCCGCCGGTCCACTTGTAGATGGCGAAGGCCGGTTTCTTCAGGTCGCCTTTCTCGTCGAATTCGAGCGTGCCGATGGCCGTGTCGAATTTCCCTTTGCGCAGTACCGGCTCGAGCTTGGTGCGCTCGACCCCGCCGGCCTGCGTCACGGCCTGCTCGAAGAGCTGCAGGGCGGCGTAGGCATAGAGCACGTACCCCTCGGGTTCGATCTTGGCGGCGCGGAAGCGCTCGACGATGGGCGCGGCTTGCGGATTCTTGCGCGGATCGGGCGTGAAAGTGAAGTAGACGCGATCGGCGAGTTTGCCGGCGGCGGTGACGAGTTCGGAGTTGGTCATGGTATCTCCGCCCACGACGACGAGCGGCAGTCCCACCTGATCGGCCTGGCGCAGCAGCAGCGCGACCTCGGTGTGGTAGCCGCCGTAGGCGAGCACGTCGACGCCGGCGTTCTTGAGCCGCGTGACGATGCCGGAATAGTCTTTCTCGCCGGCGGTGATGGATTCGCGCAGCACCGGCTCCTTGCCGGCGGCTTTCATCGCCTTGGCGATCTCGTCGGCGAGCCCCTTGCCGTAGGCGCTCTTGTCGTCGAGCACGGCGACTTTCTTGTCCTTGAATTTGCTGGCGATCCGTTGCCCGATCACCGAGCCTTGCTGGTCATCTCGCCCCATGATGCGGAAGAGGTTCTTCAGGCCGCGTTCGGTTACCTGAGGGTTGGTCGACACGGTGGCCATGAGGATGTCGGCATCGTTGTAGATGTCGGAGGCCGGGATGGTGGAGCTGGAGCACCAGTGGCCATGCACGAACTGCACTTTCTTGTTGACGAGGGCGTTGGCCACGGCCACGGCCTGTTTCGGGTCGCAGGCATCGTCGCCGTATTCGAGTTTGATCTTCTGCCCCAGCACGCCGCCTTTGGCGTTGATGTCGGCGGCGGCCGCTTCCGCCCCTTTCTTGATCTGGTCGCCGGCGGAGGCGTATTGGCCGGTGAAGGGGCCGGCCACGCCCACCAGCCAGTCGGCATGGGCAAGGAGCGGTGCGGCAAGGCCGGCGGCGAGGGCGAGGGTGCGCAGCGGAGTCATCGGAGTCTCCTTTCTCGGTGTGGGTAAGAACGGCGCTCGGAGGGGGTGCGGCGCGAAGGATAGCGTGCGCCGCGCTGCCTGCCTATTGGGGTTTTCCCGCCTCAATCCTCCAGCGTCATGAGGCTCGCGTTGCCGCCCACCGCGGCCGTGTTGATGCTGAGGCTGCGCTCATGGATCAGCCGCTCGGGGCGGTAGGGCGGAGTGAGCAGCGGCACGATCGGCCCGGGACGCTCGGCAAGCCGCCTGCGCCACAGGGCGGCGAGCGCGGCTTCCCCCTCGAAGAGCAGCAAATCGATGGGTTCGGCGAGCAGGTCTTCGCTCAGGCGGCAGCGGGCTTGCAGGGAAGCCGGCAGGTCGTGCCGGATGCGCTCGGTCTGCGGGTTTGCGGGCAGCACGAGCGGGGCGCCGTTGGCGAACGCCGTCACGATCTGGCCGGCGTAGCCCTCGGGCGTGGTGGCGAAGCCGCCGATGAGATGGCGCGGCAGGAAGCGCAGGCGATTCTCCTCTCCCGTTGGACCGGGCAAGAGCAATTCCTTGCCGACGAGCGAGCGTCCGCGCCAGGCTTCCAGCGTTTCGAGGAGCCGCTGCCTCGTTTCGGTGCCGAAGAGCGCTTCGCCACGGGCTTCCAGCCAGTCGCGCAGCGGGCCCAAGTCTGGAGGTTCGTGCAGGAGCCGGGCCTGGGGAAAGCGCGGCTCCGGGGCGCGCGCGAGCAGCCGCAGCAGGTAGAGCGGCCCGCCGGCCTTGGGGCCGGTGCCCGAGAGCCCCTCGCCGCCGAAAGGCTGCACGCCCACCACCGCGCCGATGATGGTGCGATTGACGTAGAGGTTGCCGACGTGGGCGCGCCGGGCGACGAATTCCACGGTGCCGTCGATGCGGCTGTGGATGCCCATCGTCAACCCATAGCCCGTGGCGGAGATCTCGTCGAGCAGGGCGTCGAGTGCTTCGGCGCGAAAGCGCTTCACGTGCAGGATGGGGCCGAAGCGCTCGCCGCCGATCGCTTCGATGCGGTCGATTTCGATCACCGTGGGGGCGACGAAGGTGCCGGCAGCGCAGGCGGACGGCGGCTCCAGCCTGTGCACGCGGTAGCCGGCGCGGGCCATGCGCTCGACGTGCGCTTCGAGCGCGGCGCGGGCTTCGTCGTCGATCACCGGCCCGACGTCGGTACGCAGGTCCCGCGGGTCGCCCAAGCGCAGCTCGCGCAGAGCCCCGAGCAGCATGGTCAGGGTCTTGTCGGCGATTTCTTCCTGCAGGCAGAGCACGCGCAGCGCCGAGCAGCGCTGCCCGGCCGAGTCGAAAGCGGAGGTGATCGCGTCGGCCACTACCTGCTCGGTGAGCGCGCTCGAGTCGACGATCATCGCATTGAGCCCGCCGGTCTCGGCGATCAGCGGCACTTCTTCCTCGCGTGCGGCGAGCGTGCGCTGGATGGCACGCGCCACGGCGGTGGAACCGGTAAACATCACGCCGCGGATGCGCGGGTCGGCCACCAGGCGCGCGCCCACCGTCTCGCCGCGCCCGGGCAGCAGCTGCAGCGCTTCGCCGGGGATGCCCGCTTCGTGCAGCAGCCGCACGGCCTCGAAGGCGGTGAGCGGCGTCTGCTCGGCGGGTTTGGCGAGCACGGCGTTGCCCGCCGCGAGCGCCGCGGCGATCTGGCCGACGAAGATCGACAAGGGGAAGTTCCAGGGGCTGATGCACACCACCGGGCCCAAGGGGCGCAGGTTCGGCTCTTCGTCGGCAAGGCTGCGGATCTCGGCGGCGTAGTAGCGGCAGAAGTCGACCGCCTCGCGGATTTCGCCCACGGCGTCGGCCCAGGTCTTGCCGGCTTCACGCACGATGAGCGCCAAGAGCGCGTCGGTGTGGGCTTCGAGCGTATCGGCCGCCGCCTCGAGCCGGCGGGCGCGCTCTGGTGGCGGGGTTTCGCCCCAGCGGGCCCGGGCGGCGATCTCGAGAGCCGCCTCGATCGCCGGTTCGTCGGCTTCGATCGCCTTGCCAAGCAGGTCGGACCTGTCGGCCGGATTGCGGCAGGGCAGCTCGAGGGCTCCTTGGCGCACGGTTCCCCCCACGAGCGGAGCGGCCGTGCGCCGGATCGTGTCCTCGGCGGCGATGCGGGCCGCGAGCCGGCGCTGGGTGGGACGATCGGCGAGGTCCAGCCCCAGCGAATTGCGCCGCAGCGGCGCAAAGAGTTCGGGCGGCACGGGGATGTTGGGGTGCGGCGCGCCGCCGAGCGTCCGGGCGCGTGCCACCGGGTCGGCGAGCAGCGTTTCCAGCGGCACGTCGGCGGCGATGCGGTTGACGAAACTCGTGTTGGCGCCGTTTTCCAGCAGGCGGCGCACGAGATAGGGCAGCAGCGTCTCGTGGCTGCCCACCGGGGCGTAGATGCGTACCTGGCGGTGGCGTTCGGGGTGCCCGACGAGCGATTCGTAGAGCGGCTCGCCCATGCCGTGCAGGCATTGGAATTCGTACTCGCCGGGCTGCCAGCGCTCGCCGGCCAGATGGAAGATCGCCGCGAGCGTGTGTGCGTTGTGCGTGGCGAATTGGGGGTAGACCACGTCGCGCGCGGCGAGCAGCCGCTTCGCGCAGGCGAGATAGGAGACGTCGGTATAGACCTTGCGCGTATAGACGGGGTAGCCGGTGAGCCCATCGACCTGGGCGCGCTTGATCTCGCTGTCCCAGTAGGCCCCCTTGACGAGACGAATCATCAGCCGGCGCTCGCGTGCCCGAGCCCGAGCCACCAGCCAGTCGATGACGAAAGGGGCGCGTTTCTGGTATGCCTGCACGACGAATCCGAGCCCGTCCCAGCCGGCGAGCTCGGGGTCGGCGAGCGCCGCATCGAGCAGGTCGAGCGAGAGCTCGAGCCGGTCGGCTTCCTCGGCGTCGATGTTCAGACCGATGTCGTAGCGCTTGGCGAGCCGGCACAGCTGCAGCAGGCGCGGCAGCAGCTCGGCGAGCACGCGGTCGGGCTGGGACCAGTGATAGCGCGGATGCAGGGCGCTCAGTTTCACCGAGATGCCGTTGCCGTCGATCACGCCGCGCCCGGCGTCGCGCCGGCCGATGGCGTGGATGGCGTGCTCGTAATCGGCCAGATAACGCGCGGCGTCTTCGGCCGTCATCGCCGCTTCGCCCAGCATGTCGAAGGAGTAACGGAACCCTTTCTGCTCGAGCGGCCGCACGCGATCGAGCGCTTCCTTGATCGTGCGGCCGGTGACGAAGGTTTCACCCAGCAGGCGCATGGCCACGTCCAGCCCCTTGCGCACCAGCGGCTCGCCGCCGCGCGCGAGCAGGCGCGTGAGGGCGGAGGAAAGCGCCTTTTCCTCGGCAAGGGAAACGAGCTTGCCGGTGACGACCAAGCCCCAGGCGGCGGCATTGACGAAGATCGAGCGGCTGCGGCCCAGATGCTCGCGCCATTGGCCGCGCGCGAGCTTGTCGCGGATGAGGGCATCGCGCGTGGCGGCGTCCGGGATACGCAGCAGCGCCTCGGCCAGGCACATGAGCGCCACGCCTTCGCGGCTCGAGAGGCTGAATTCGGCCATCAGTGCGGCCACCCCGCCCTGCTTGCGCTGACGCTCGCGCAGGGCCTGGGCGAGTTCGGCAGCCAAACCTTCGATGTGCGGCAAGAGATCAGGCGGCCAAGCGGCCTCTTCGACACGGGTCGGTACACAATCTGGTTCCGGCGGCCGGGTGGCGAGCGCGATGAGGTCGCGCCGGGGGTCCGCAGGCGCTGCGGAGGCGGGAGTGAAGCTCATGGCGTCTCCCAAGAGAGGGGGTGCGCCGATTATAAACCGTCCGGATGGAGGCATTGACGGAGCGCCGGAACCTCGTCGATCTTCCAGTGCGCCACCGCCCAGGCAAGGAGCTCCGCGGGCGGCGCGCCGCGCAGTTCCGCTGGGGGCGTATGGCCGAGAAAATCGAGCGCCTGGGCAAGGCGCACGCTCGCTTCGGCGGCTTCCAGTGGCCGGGCGCGCGTCTGCTTCGAGAGCTTGTCGCCGCGCGCGTCGACGGCCACCGGCAGGTGCGCATAGCGCGGCACCGGCAGGCCAAGGGCGCGATGCAGGGCGATCTGGCGCGCCGTGGAGCCGAGCAGGTCGGCGCCGCGCACCACGTCGGTGACGCCGCCGAGCGCATCGTCGATCACCACCGCGAGCTGATAGGCGAAGACGCCGTCGGCGCGCTTGACGACGAAGTCGCCCACCTCGCGCGGCAGATCCTCGACGACGCGCCCCTGGATGCGATCATCGAACACCACGCAGCCTTCGGCGCGGAAACGCCAGGCCCGCGCCGTTCTGCCCGGCGGCAGCCCCTCGCGGCAGGTACCGGGGTAGAGCGTGCTGCCATCGATCGCCCGCGGCGCCTCGGCGAGGTCCCTGCGGCTGCAGCCGCAGGGGTAGAGCCACCCCCTGTCGCGCAGCGTCGCAAAGGCGGCTTCATAATGGATGAGGTTCCGGCTCTGGTAGGCGACTTCGCCGTCCCAGGAAAAACCGTAGGCTTCGAGCGTGCGCAGGATGTCGGCATCCATGCCGGGAATGGCACGCGCCGCGTCGAGATCGTCGATGCGCACGAGCCAGCGCCCGCCGCGCGATCTCGCGTCGCAATGGCTGGCGAGCGCCGCCAGCAGCGAGCCGAAGTGCAGCCGACCGGTAGGGGAGGGGGCGAAGCGGCCGACGACGGGGGAGGGCGGAGCGGCACGGGGCGGATGTTTCATCGTCGCTTGCGGCATGGCGGGGAAAGATGGCATGCTCGATCCTACTACGAGACGTGTGCAAGGAGAGGGGGATGGAGGAACGGCCCGTGCAGGGAAAGGACGGTGCGGCGTATCGGCTCCGGGAAGTGCCCCGCTGCCGGCGGCTGCCGCTGCGGGGTCTGGAAGAATCGTGCGTGCGCGAATGGGGGCCGGAAGGCGGGCTGCCCGTGTTCCTGCTGCACGGCTGGATGGACAGCGGTGCCACCTGGCAGTTCGTCGTCGATGTCCTCTTGGAGCAGGCGCCATCCTGCCGTCTGATCGCCCCGGACTGGCGCGGCTTCGGCGACAGCGCCTGGTGTGCCCACGGCTACTGGTTTCCCGACTATCTGGCAGACCTGGAGGCGCTGCTCGAAGCGCTCGCGCCAGGGAAAGAAGTCGTGCTGGTCGGGCACAGCATGGGCGGCAACGTCGCCGGGCTCTATGCCGGCATCCGCCCGGAGCGCGTGCGCGCGCTCGCCCTGCTCGAGGGCTTTGGCCTGCCGGAACATCGTCCCGAAGAAGCGCCGCGGCGCTACCGCGCCTGGTTCGAGCAGCTCTCGGCTCCGCCGGCCTTGAAAGCGCCCGACTCGATCGAGGAATTCGCGCTACGCTTGTGTCAGCGGCATCCGAACCTGCCGCTGGAGCGGGCGCGCTTCGTGGCCGACTCCTGGCTGCGGCTAGCCCCCGACGGGCGGCTCGCCTTCCGCGCCGATCCGCGGCATAAGATCCTCAATCCCATTCTCTATCGTCTGGAGGAAGCCAAAGCCTGCTGGCGCGCCATCACCGCGCCTTGCCTGTGGCTGTGGGGCGAGGAATCGGAAATCCCCCGTCAGCTCGCTGCCGACTGGGAGGCGCGCAAGGCGTGTTTCCGTCGCTGGGAGGGTAGGACGATCGCCAAGACAGGGCACATGATGCACCACGAGCAGCCCGAGGCGGTCGCGCAGGCACTGGGGGAATTCATCGCCCGGACGGTGCGGATTCCGGGCTGACGTCCTTGGTGGCTCAGTCGATCACTTCCCAGCGACCTTCACCCACGGCGCATGCCTTGCCGCGAACTTTTTCCTTGCGTCCGTCGCGGGTGATCACCGCCTCGTAGTGTCGGCACTTGCGCCCGTTGCGGACGAATTCGTCGAGCGGGGTGACGGCGTAGGCCACGCCGTAAGGAGCGCGCCAGCTCACGGTCTGCCCCCGTTTACCCAGTTCCAGCGTGTGGCCGAAGCACGCCCGATCCTCTTCGTCCATGTCCCGCCCCAATTCGGCGCCGAGTACCGCCCCGAGCACGCTGCCGAGGATGATCGCCGCCGCGCGCCCGCTGCCGTCGCCGATCTGGCTCCCCACGACGGCGCCGGCCATGCCGCCCAGGGCCGCACCGAGCGCCTCGCGGTTGCAGCGTCCGGCATAGATGCCGAAATCATTGCCCCATTTTTTTCCCGAATACCCCAGATAGAGCGGGTCGTGCTGCTTGCGCCAGCCGTGGGCCGGGGCCCAAGAAGGAGGATCGGCAAGCACGGGGGCTGGCAGTGCAGAGGAGAGGAGGGTGGCTGCGGCGGCAATCAGGATGCCACGTGAAAAAGGACGTTCCATCGAAAGACTCCAGGATGTCATGCCGAACGATGCAAGATTATCTCGTGTCGTCGGTCGTGGCGCATCATTTTTTCAGACGGTAACTCAATTGCGGCCGCGTCAGCCCGAGCAGACGCGCTGCCGCCGAGAGATTGCCGCCGGCGCGTTCCACTGCGCGGTGCAAGAGCATGCGCTCGAAGGATTCGAGGGGAACGCCTCGTTCGATCAACGCGTCGGCGAGATCGGTGTGGGTCTCCCTGCTCTTTTCCTCCAGTCCGCCGCTCGTTCCAAGCACGTGGGCGCGCGTCTCCTCGCTTCCGTTGCCGACGAAAAGATGCTCGACCTCGATGGTGCCGTGGTTGGGTGCGAGAATCACGCCCCGTTCGATCACGTTCTCCAACTCGCGCACGTTGCCCGGCCAGTGGTATGCCTTGAGCGCCAGCATGGCCTTGTCGCTGATGCCGGTGATCTTCTTGCCGTGCAGGCTCTGGAAGCGCGCGATCATCGCCTCCACGAGCAGCGGGATGTCGGAGATGCGCTCTCGCAGCGGCGGGATGTGGATGGGGTAGACGTTGAGCCGGTAGAAGAGGTCGCGGCGAAAGCGCCCTGCCTCGACGGCCTGGTGCAAATCGACGTTGGTGGCCGCGACCAGTCGAACGTCAATCTTGCGCACCTGCTCGCCCCCGAGGCGTTCGATCTCCCCTTCTTGCAGCACCCGCAGGAGTTTTGCCTGGGCCGCGGGCGAGAGCTCTCCGACCTCGTCGAGAAAGAGGGTGCCACCGTTGGCGCGCTCGAATTTGCCGGCACGCGGGGCATGGGCACCGGTGAAGGCGCCGCGCTCGACGCCGAAGAGCTCGGATTCGATCAGCTCTTCAGGAATGGCCGCGCAGTTGACGGCCACGAAAGGCCCGTTTTTCCGCGGGCTGAGCTCGTGCAGCGTGCGCGCGAAGCGCTCCTTCCCTACGCCGGTTTCGCCCAGCAGCAAGACGGTGACTTGTGTCCCGGCGGCGCGCTCGAGCAAATCGTAGGTGAGTAGAAAAGCGGCAGAGGCACCGATGAGCTTGGGGACCCGGCGCGGTTCGACCAGCCGCTCGCGCATGCTCTCGATCTCTTCGCGCAATTCCAGCAGACGCCCGACGATGGGATCTTCCTGAAAGAAACCGATCAGCTCCGGCGCGTCGCTCCATTCTTCGGCCGGCTTGCCGACGATATGGCAACGCTCCTGTCCCATCGCTGCACAAGCGGTCTCCCGAAAGACGATGAAGCGGTTCATGAAGGCCGAGGTATAGCCTGAAGCATAACCGATCATCATCCAGCAGGCCGGCTCATCGCTCGTGCCGATTCCCTGCAGATGTGCCTGCGCTTCCCACGAGTGCTCCCAGGCGAATTCGCCGTGAAACGTTCCGTCTTCGAGCTTGATCGTGAGGGGGATGACGCGGGCGCTGCCCTCGAGCATGTGCAGCTGGGGACCGACGACGAAAGCGTCGCGCAGCGTGCCCTGCGGTCGGGTTTTCTTCGCCAGCTCGGCGTCGCGCATCCCGGAGACGAACCCCATGCGGGTGAGCAGCCGCCTCGCCTGCACCTTCCCGACCGAGGCGACCAATTCCTTGCGCAAGGCCGCAAGCGCTCCGACGTGCAGGAGCAGCATGCGATGTTCGCCGAGCCAGATCAAACCCTCTTCGGGAAGAAAACGCAGCAGGCTGCGCAGATCGGAGCCTTCCGGATACTGGATCGTCGCCATTTCCTCTCCTCGGTGGTTCGGCGTCTGGGCGCCGTGGTGTGCAGGATGTCCGATGGGGATGATGGTACCCGCGGACCTGTCCGCAGCGTCTGTCGTTGCGTTGAGGATGGTTGTTATGATTAAGTCATAAAAAGGGTGTTTGTCGTGTTGCAATGCAATAAATTTGTTGTATCAAATGATCAATGCGCTTTGGCGAATTTTATCAAAAGATCAGCCTGTACCGGAAAAATCTCGAGAAATATCGGTGTTTACGAGAGATTATTTTTTGGCACTGAAATTGCTACAAGGGAGACGCAGGACGAACCTAGGGCAGAAGCGGAGAAAAGGCATGAAACCTGCAGCAGAAGCATTCGACGTCGGGCGCAAGTTCGTGCGCGTGCTGGAGCGGCGTCCCGACGGGCTGGTGGCCTTCGAGTTCGCCATCGGTGAGCCGGATCTGTGCGTCGACATGCTGCTGCCCGCCGAGGCGTTCGCGCGTTTCTGTGAGGAGCAGCAAGTGATCCATCTGGAGGGAGCGGCACGTGAAGACGGGCTTTCCGACTGGGATTGGAGCATGCGCACGGCGGCACAGCAACGGTTTCGCTGAGCATCATTCATTCGAAAGAGGAGGAGAGGATCCATGCAAATTGATCTGCGAACGGTGACGATCAAGCCATTGCGCCACACGTTCGATCATATCGCCCGATACCTCGGTACCGACAAGCCGGTGTCGCGCTACATCGAAGGCAGCCTCGGCATCCAACCGAAGGACATTTTTCACTACCGCCCGACCTGGGACCCGGAACATGAGATCTTCGACGAGCGGCGCACCAAGATCCGTCTGAAAGACTGGGAGGTGCTCAAGGATCCACGTCAGTTCTACTACGGCGCCTATACCAGCGCCCGGGCCCGCCAGCAGGATGCGATGGAGGCCAATTTCGACTTCGTCGAATCGCGCGGCCTGGTCGAGACATTGCCGGAGGACGTACGGCAAACCGCCGTCGCGCTGCTGGTGCCCCTGCGCCATGTCGCTTGGGGGGCGAACATGAACAATGCCGCCGTTTGTGCCTACGCCTATGGCGGAATGGCGGCGCAGGCAGCCATCTACCAGTCGATGGACCAGCTCGGCATCGCGCAGTACCTTACGCGCATCGGGTTGCTCTTGGGAGACGTGGAGGCGCTGTCGGCGGGCAAGCAAGCTTGGATGAACGATCCGGCCTGGCAGCCGCTGCGTCGCTACGTCGAGGACAGTTTCGTCGTCAAGGATCCTTTCGAGCTGCACACGGTGCAAAACCTCGTGCTCGACGGGCTGCTCTACCCCCTGGTCTATGACACGATCGTCGATCAGGTCTTCGCCGCGCGCGGTGGGGCGGCGATTGCCATGCTCACCCAGTTCATGACCCAGTGGTCGGCGGAGACGCGCAAGTGGGTCGATGCGACGCTGAAGGCGATCGTGACGGAATCGGCGGAGAACCGCAGCATCGTGCAGGATTGGGTCGATGCTTGGCTTCCCCGGGCGAAGGAGGCCTTGTTGCCGGTGTCGGCGATCGCCGTGTCCGAGCAAGCGCCGGCGCTGCTCGATGAGGTGATGGAGGGGTTTGCCCAGCGCCTGGCCAAGATCGGCCTGTCGGCCTGAGGGAGGAAGAAGATGTCGACCGTATTCATCGCCTTTCAGACGAACGAAGAGACCCGCCCGATCATCGAGGCCATCGTCGAGGACAACCCCCACGCGCGCGTCAATGAAGCACCGGCCATGGTGAAGATCGATGCCGATGGGCGGCTCATCGTCAAACGCAGCTCGATCGAGGAGCGCCTCGGGCGCGAGTTCGATCTGCAGGAGCTGCACATCAACCTCATCTCGCTCTCTGGCAACATCGAAGAGGACGAAGATCAATTCGTGCTGGTTTGGAAAAACTGACACCGGGAAGGAGCAAGGGACATGGATATGCAAGTGGCGAAAAAGAAGCTTGGCCTGAAGGAGAAGTACCAGGTCATGACGCGGGATCTCGACTGGACCCCGACCTACCAGAAGATGGAGGACATCTACCCTTACGTACACTACGAAGGCATCAAGATCCACGACTGGGACCGCTGGGAGGACCCTTTCCGCCTGACGATGGACGCCTACTGGAAGTACCAGGCGGAAAAGGAGAAAAAACTCTACGCCATCATCGATGCCTATGCGCAGAACAATGGGCATCTCAACGTCACCGATGCGCGCTACATCAACACCGTCAAGCTCTTCCTCACCGGGGTCAGCCCTCTGGAATACATGGCACACCGCGGGTTTGCCCACGTCGGGCGGGCTTTTCCGGGGCCGGGGCCGCGCGTCGCCTGTCTGATGCAGTCGCTCGACGAGATGCGCCACTTACAGACCCAGGTCCACGCCATCTCCAACTACAACAAGTATTACAACGGATTCCACGATTTCCGGCAGTGGCACGATCGGGTCTGGTACCTCTCGGTGCCGAAATCCTTCTTCGATGACGCGATCACCGCGGGGCCGTTCGAATTCGTGGTCGCCATTGGGTTTTCCTTCGAATACGTGCTCACCAATTTGCTGTTCGTGCCTTTCGTCTCGGGTGCGGCCTATAACGGCGACATGGGAACGATGGCCTATGGCTTCTCGGCCCAATCCGACGAGGCGCGGCACATGACGTTGGGGTTGGAGGTGATCAAGTTCATCCTCGAGCAGGACCCGGACAACCTTCCGATCGTGCAGCGCTGGATCGACAAATGGACCTGGCGCGGCTATCGGGTACTGATGCTCGTGGCGATGATGATGGACTACATGCTGCCCAAGCGCACCATGAGCTGGAAGGAAGCCTGGGAAATCTACTTCGAGGAGAACGGCGGGGCGCTCTTCCGGGATCTCTCCCGCTACGGCATCCGTATGCCCAAGTGCGCGGAGACGATCGCACTCGAAAAGGATCATCTCTCGCACCAGGCCTGGTGCGCTTTCTACAACTACACCGCGGCCACGGCGTTCCATACCTGGATACCGACCGAAGACGAGATGCAGTGGCTCTCGGCAAAATATCCCGAGAGCTTCGACAAATACTACCGCCCGCGCTGGGATTTCTGGCGCGAGCAGGCGGCTCAGGGGAACCGGTTCTACAACACCACGTTACCCATGCTGTGCCAGACCTGCCAGATTCCCATGCTTTTTACCGAGCCGGGCGACCCGACCAAGATCTGCTACCGCGAAACCGATTACAAAGGCATGAAGTACCACTTCTGCTCGGACCACTGCAAGGAGATCTTCGAGCACGAGCCGGAAAAATACGTCCAGGCATGGCTTCCGGTACACCAGATCTACCAGGGCAATTGTTTTCCCGAAGGAACCGATCCCACGGCCGAAGGATTCGATCCGCTCAAAGCGGTATTGCAGTGGTACAACATCGTCCACGGTCGTGACAATCTCGACTTCGAAGGTTCGGAAGATCAGAGGAATTTCGCCGCCTGGCGTGCCCAAGCCACGCGAAACGTTTGAATCAGATCATTCTTTTGACATGAGACGACGGTACCAAAGTAACCGTCGTCCTTTAGGGAAGGAGACCGACATGGCCGTTGCCGCCATTCGTGAATATTCGTTCGCACCGCTCGACCTCGAGGAGAAATTCCACGGAAACCGCCTCCTCTACGTGGGTTGGGACGATCACCTGATGTTCTGCGCCCCGTTGGCTTTTCCCTTGCCGCCGACGATGCCCTTCCGCGATCTGGTAGAGAAGGTGCTGCCGCCTGCCTACAGCTACCACCCCGATTTTGCCCGCATCGATTGGGCGGCGGTGCAGTGGTTCAAATCCGGCCAGCCGTGGCAGCCGCAATGGGACGAGAGCCTGGAGCAGAATGGGTTGCGCCACAAGGACGTGATCCGTTTCCGTACGCCGGGTCTGACCGGCCTGCAGGGCTCGTGCAGTTGAGCGCGACTCGAATCACCGGGAGGAAGGGATGAGCCATCAGCTGACGATCGAGCCGCTCGGCCAGACGATCGAGGTCGAGGAGGGACAGACCATCCTCGATGCGGCGCTGCGCGCCGGCATCTGGCTACCGCATGCCTGTTGCCATGGTCTGTGCGCCACCTGCAAGGTGCAGGTGCTCGAAGGGGAAGTCGATCATGGCGAGGCATCCAACTTCGCCCTGATGGATTTCGAGCGGGAAGAAGGAAAAACGCTTGCCTGCTGTGCCCGGCTGGAAAGCGACGTAGTGATCGAAGCGGAGATCGATGAGGAACCCGATGCCGAGATCATTCCGGTGCGCGATTATGCCGGCACCGTCAGCCGGCTCGTCGAGCTTACGCCAACCATCAAGGGCGTTTTCATCATGCTCGACGAGCCGCTGCACTTCCAGGCGGGGCAGTACATCAACCTCGAGATCGACGGTGGACGGCTCACTCGGGCGTTTTCGCTGGCCAATCCGCCTTCGCGAGCAACGGAGGTGGAACTCAACGTTCGCTTGGTGCCCGGAGGAGAAGGGACGACCTGGATCCACACGCAGCTTGCCGAAGGCGACCGTATCCGGCTCTCCGGCCCCTACGGTCGCTTCTTCGTGCGCAAGTCCGCTCCGGGCGACCTCATCTTCATGGCGGGTGGCTCGGGGCTGTCGAGCCCCCGTTCCATGATCCTTGATCTGCTGGAAAAGGGAGATCGGCGCAACATGACGCTCATCTACGGGCAGCGCCGCCGCGACGAGCTCTACTATCACGAGGAGTTTCTCGAATTGGCCCGTCGGCACTCCAATTTCCGCTATGTGCCGGCACTCTCCGAGGAACCGACCGAGTCTGCATGGGAGGGGTTCCGCGGCTTCGTGCATGAGGCGGCCAAAGCGGCTTTCGGTGGCGATTTCCGCGGCCACAAGGCATATCTGTGCGGGCCGCCGAAGATGATCGAGGCGTGCATCGCCACTCTGATGCAGGGAAGGTTATATGAGAGAGACATTTATACGGAGAAGTTCATCTCGGCGGCCGACGCGCAACAGGTGCGCAGCCCCTTGTTCCGCACCCTGTGAGGGAGAAGCGCCGATGGTGGTGCGTTCAGGGGCGCAGGGTGAAGAAGTCGCGCGGCATGTGCCGGACGGCTTCGAGCGTGCGCAGGATGTGCTCGCGCAGCACCGCTGCGGCCGCATCGGCGTCTCGCCGCAAGGCCGCTTCGAACAGGGCTTGATGTTCCGCATGGACGTCGCGCGGGATGGGGCGACGGAACACGCTCAGGCGCCGGTAGCGCTCCGACTGGCGATAGAGGATGGCCTGGAAATGAAGCAGCCAGCGCGAGGGGCAAGCCTGGATCAGACTCTCGTGGAAGAGGCGGTTGCGCAGCTCCCATTCCGCCACCACTGCGTGATCCTGATCCAGGCGATCCTCGGCGCGGCTCAGCAGATGAAAGGCCGAGACGAGCTTCGCTTCCCATTCCTCGCCGCCAGCCTGGATCGACTGGCGCAGCGCCTCGGTCTCGAGCAGGACCCGCGTGCGGGTGATGTCCTCGAAGTCGGTCAAGGACATCGGGGCGACGCGAAACCCCCGCTGCCCTTGCACCAGCACGAGGGCATCGGAGACCAGGCGCAGCAGGGCTTCGCGCAAGGTGCCCGCGCCCACGCCGTAGCGGTCCTTGAGATGTTCGACGCGCAGCTTCTCGCCCGGAGCGAGGATGCCCTCGACGATGTCGTCGCGCAGGCGCTGATAGGCCGCTTCGACGAGGGTGGTCGGTTCCGTGGGAGACGGTATGGTTCGGTCGTTCATGGGAATGAAGGAAAAAGTCGAGTCGCATTATAGCCGACTCGAGGGTGCAAGAGCGCTTGTAAATCTCGAGATTTTGTGGTGTAATCAAAAAAACGATATGAATCGATAAAAAGGAGGGGGGGATGGAGCTGGAGGTTCCGACCACGACCCTGAGCTGGGAAGCGGGACACGCGGCCGTTGCGGCCGCGGTAGCGCACGCGCAGCGGCTCGGGGTGCGCATCAACGTGGCCGTGTGCGACGCGTCTGGCCTGCTCGTCGCCTTCCTGCGCATGCCGCTTTCCTTCCCCCAATCGATCGAACTCGCCATCGACAAGGCGCGTACGGCGGCGGGCTTCGGCTTTCCGACTTCGGCCTGGATGGCCGTATGCGGCGAGGACGAAGCGATGAAACTCGGGTTTTCCTCGCGAGCAGGGTTGATCGTGTTCGGTGGCGGGGTGCCGATCCGCCGTGGCGAGCGCGTCGTCGGCGGCGTCGGCGTCTCTGGTGCCTCCGCAGCCCAGGACGAGGAATGCGCCCGCGCTGCTTTGTCTGCTTTGGGTCTGTCGGAAGGCTCGTGAGGGGATGCATCCCAGCATAAAGCGGAGGAGAAGATGGAGACGATGGAGAGGGTAGATCCCCCCCAGAGACTGGCCCCGCCCCTGAGGGTCGAGGCGAGCGGCGAGCGAGGGGAGCATGAAGTGCTGCTGGTGCAGACCGGCGAAGTCTACACCTGTAGAGAACGCGAGACGCTGCTCGAGGGAATGTGCCGCTTGGGGCGTAGGGGAATCCCCGTCGGTTGCCTCGGCGGCGGATGTGGCATCTGCAAGGTCCGGGTGGTACGGGGCGAGGTCGTTCGGATCGGGCCGATCAGTAGGGCTCATATCAGCGAGGAGGAGGAAGGGCAAGGATACACCCTGGCGTGTCGTGCCGCTGCGAAGGGTGCAGTCACGCTGGAGGTGGTCGGCAAAATGCAGAAAGCTTTTTTCCGCGGTTTCACCGTACAGCAGGATATTTCACGCACGAAAGAAGGAGGAGCGTCATGGGAGTCTTGAGGATGGGACATGCCAGCCTGCGCGTCATGGATATCGACGCGGCAGTGCGGCATTATGAAGACGTGCTCGGTTTGAAAACCACGATGCGCGACAAGAATGGCAACGTCTACTTGAAGTGCTGGGACGAATGGGACAAATATTCCCTGATCTTGACCCCCTCGGATCGGGCGGGTCTGAATCACGTCGCCTATAAGGTCGAAAAAGAAGAGGACCTCGACGTCCTGCAAAAACGCATCGAGGATTATGGCATCTCCACCGAGATGCTGCCCGAAGGCAGCCTTCCGTCGACCGGGCGCATGCTGAAATTCCTGCTGCCCAGCGGCCACGAGATGCGTCTGTACGCGACGAAGGAATACGTCGGCACCGAGGTCGGCACCGTCAATCCCGACCCTTGGCCCGACGGGCTCAAAGGAGCGGGGGTGCACTGGCTCGATCATTGCCTCCTGTGATGTGCGAGCTCAATCCGGAGAAGGGCATCAACCATGTGGCCGACAACACCAAGTTCATGCAAGAGGTGCTCGACTTCTTCCTCGTCGAGCAAATCGTCGTCGGACCGGAAGGTTCGGTGAAGGCGGCCACTTGGCTCGCGCGCACGTCTACGCCGCACGACATCGCTTTCGTCGGCGGGCCGCGGATGGGGTTGCATCACATCGCTTTCTTCCTCGACTCCTGGGAGGACGTGCTGAAGGCAGCCGACGTGATGGGCAAACACCGCACCAAGATCGATGCCGGGCCGACGCGCCACGGCGTGACGCGCGGCGCCACGATCTACTTTTTCGACCCCAGCGGCAACCGCAACGAGACTTTTGCCGGACTCGGCTATCTCGCCCAACCGGATCGTCCGGTCACGACTTGGACCGAGGACAGGCTCTGGAGCGGCATTTTCTACCATACTGGTGAAGCGATGCCTTCCTTCACGGACGTCTATACCTGATGAGGGCGCGGCCGGGCCCGTCGGTCCGGCTGCTTTTTCACGTTCCCCTGCTCGACACAAGGATGATCATGAAAGAAATCCGCAACTTCATCGATGGCGCCTTCGTGGCCACCGGCAAGACCTTCGAGAAGCGTTCCCCCGTCGATGGGCAGGTGATCGCCTTGGTGCATGAGGCTGGCCAGGCCGAAGTCGACGCTGCGGTGCAGGCGGCGCGCGCGGCGCTCAAGGGTCCTTGGGGCAAGCTGACGGTGGCCGAGCGCGCCGAGCTGCTCTACGCCGTGGCCGACGGCATCAATCGGCGTTTCGACGAATTCCTCGCGGCCGAATGTGCCGATACCGGCAAACCGATGAGCTTGGCGCGCCACATCGACATTCCGCGCGGCGCGGCCAACTTCAAGGTCTTCGCCGACGTCGTCAAGAACGTGCCGACGGAATTCTTCGAAACGCCGACGCCCGACGGCAAGGGCGCCCTCAACTATGCGGTGCG
Source organism: Tepidiphilus thermophilus (assembly GCF_001418245.1). NCBI lineage: Bacteria > Pseudomonadati > Pseudomonadota > Hydrogenophilia > Hydrogenophilales > Hydrogenophilaceae > Tepidiphilus > Tepidiphilus thermophilus. Next base: position 202,626 of record NZ_LIPU01000002.1, on the reverse strand, counting down.
GCGCCCCATCGGCGTGGTCGGCGTGATCTGCCCATGGAACCTGCCGCTCTTGCTCATGACCTGGAAGGTCGGTCCGGCGCTTGCCTGCGGCAATACGGTGGTTGTCAAACCCTCCGAAGAAACGCCGCAGACGGCCACGCTGCTGGGCGAAGTGATGAACGAAGTCGGCGTGCCGAAAGGGGTATATAACGTCGTGCACGGCTTCGGTCCGCAATCGGCCGGTGAGTACGTCACCACGCACCCAGGGGTGAACGCCATCACCTTTACCGGCGAGACGCGCACGGGCGAAGTCATCATGAAGGCTGCGGCCCACGGGGCGCGTCCCGTCTCACTCGAGATGGGCGGCAAGAATCCGGGGATCATTTTCGCCGACTGCGACTTCGAAGCGGCGCTCGAAGGGACGATGCGTTCGGTGTTTGCCAACTGCGGCCAGGTGTGCCTCGGAACCGAGCGTCTCTATGTCGAACGTCCCATTTTCGAGCGCTTCGTCGAGGCGCTCAAAAAAAGCGCCGAGAATCTGAAACTGGGACGCCCAGAGGATCCCGAGACCAACCTCGGGCCGCTCATCTCCCACGAGCATCGCCGCAAGGTGCTCTCGTACTACGAAAAAGCCAAGGCGCTGGGGGCGACCGTCGTCACTGGCGGCGGCATTCCCGACATGCCGCCGGAGCTTGCCGGCGGTTCCTGGATCCAGCCCACGATCTGGACCGGGCTGGGCGACGATTCTCCCATCGCGCGGGAGGAAATTTTCGGCCCCTGCACCCTGATCCAGCCGTTCGACGATGAGGACGAAGTGATCGCTCGGGCGAACGACATCGACTATGGCTTGGCCTGTTCGATCTGGACCAAAGACCTCTCCCGGGCACACCGCGTCGCCGGACAGATCGAGGCCGGACTCGTGTGGGTGAATTCCTGGTTCCTGCGCGATCTGCGCACGCCTTTCGGTGGCATGAAACAATCCGGAATCGGTCGCGAGGGAGGCGTGCATTCACTTGAGTTCTACACCGAGCTCAAAAACATTTGTGTCAAACTGTAAAGAAGAGGATATGATGAGTGAAAAAAACCCCGAGATCGGGCGCAGTATCGTCGCTGCCGGTATTCGCACCAATTATCACGACATGGGGAGCGGATTTCCTGTGCTGCTCATCCACGGTTCCGGGCCTGGCGTATCGGCCTGGGCCAACTGGCGGCTGGTGATGCCCAAGCTGGCGGAAAAGTCCCGGGTGATCGCGCCCGACATGGTGGGGTTCGGCTTTACCGATCGTCCGCAGGGCTATACTTATTCGATGGACAATTGGGTGCAGCATGCCTTGGGGCTGCTCGATGCACTCGGCCTCGACAAAGTCGACCTGGTAGGCAATTCCTTTGGTGGAGCGCTGTCGCTTGCGCTCACCATTCGCTATCCCCAACGCGTCCGCCGGCTCGTGTTGATGGGTAGCGCCGGCGTTCACTTCGAGATCACTCCGGGTCTGGATGCCGTGTGGGGCTATACGCCCAGCTTCGAGAACATGCGCAAGATCATGGACCTCTTTGCCTGGAATCGGAATCTGGTCAATGACGAACTGGCCGAGCTGCGCTATCGTGCCAGCATTCGTCCCGGGTTTCAGGAAAGCTTTTCCGCCATGTTCCCGGCGCCGCGCCAGCGCTGGGTCGATGCGCTTGCCAGTCCGGAAGAGGCGATCCGTGCCATCCCGCATGAGACCTTGATCATTCACGGCCGAGAAGACCGCATCGTTCCGCTCGAGACTTCGCTCAAACTGTCGCAGTTGATTTCACGGGCGCAACTGCACGTCTTTGGCCGTTGCGGACACTGGACGCAGATCGAGCACGCCGACCGCTTCGCCCGACTGGTGAGCGATTTCTTTGCCGAGGCAAGTGCCGACGAACCCCATCCCCTGGAAGGATCGGCATGATGGAAGAGCCCCTGTTGCAGCGACTGGGCGAGGAGCTCTACGAGGCGTGGAAAGGCTGCCGCGTGGTCGAGCCGCTCAGCCAGCGTCACCCGGAGCTGACGATCGAAGAGGCCTACCGCATCCAGCAGCATTTCATCGGGCAACGGCTCGCCGCTGGCGAGCGCGTGGTCGGCAAGAAAATCGGCGTCACGTCCAAGGCCGTCATGAACATGTTGGGCGTGTATCAACCGGATTTCGGCTACTTGCTCGACGGCATGGTCTACAACGAGGGCGAGGCGATTCCCGCCGACACCCTCATCCAACCCAAGGCCGAGGGTGAGATCGCGTTCCTGCTCAAGCGCGACCTGCGTGGCCCCGGGGTGACTGCGGCCGACGTGCTCGCGGCCACCGAGGCGGTAATGGCCTGTTTCGAGATCGTCGACTCCCGCATCCGCGACTGGAAGATCAAGATTCAGGACACCGTGGCCGACAACGCCTCCTGCGGTGTCTTCGTGCTCGGCGATCGATTGGTCGATCCCCGCCGCGTCGATCTCTCCACCTGCGGCATGGTGCTGGAGAAGAACGGCGAGATCGTCGCCACGGGCGCCGGGGCAGCCGCGCTCGGCGCGCCGGCCAATGCCGTGGCCTGGCTCGCCAATACACTCGGCCAGTTGGGCGTGTCCCTGCAGGCCGGTGAAATCATCCTATCGGGCTCGCTCGCTGCCATGGTGCCGGTGCGCGCAGGCGACAATCTCTCCGTGACGATCGGCGGCATCGGCCGCTGCTCGGTCCGTTTCACCTGATACCAAGAGAAGAGGGAACCCATGAAGAAGATCCGCTGCGCCGTGATCGGCTCCGGCAACATCGGCACCGATCTGCTCTACAAACTCAAACGCAGCAGCGTGCTCGAACCCGTATGGATGGTCGGCATCGACCCGGCTTCCGAAGGGCTCGCGCGTGCCCGCGAGATGGGGCTCAAGACCACCGCCGAGGGCGTCGACGGCTTGCTCCCCCATGTGGAAGAAGACGGGATCCGCATCGCCTTCGACGCGACCAGCGCCTACGTGCACCCGGAAAACAGCCGCAAGCTCAACGCGCTCGGCGTGTTGATGATCGACCTCACCCCGGCGGCGATCGGCCCCTACTGCGTACCCCCGGTCAACCTCAAGGAACACGTCGGCAAGGGTGAGATGAACGTCAACATGGTCACCTGCGGCGGTCAGGCGACCATCCCCATGGTGTATGCCGTCTCTCGTGTGCAACCGGTCGCCTACGGCGAAATCGTTGCCACCGTGGCGAGCAAGTCCGCCGGGCCGGGTACGCGCAAGAACATCGACGAATTCACCCGCACCACCGCCGGGGCGGTGGAGAAAGTGGGCGGAGCCAAGAAAGGCAAGGCCATCATCATCCTCAACCCCGCCGAACCGCCGCTCATCATGCGCGACACGGTGCATTGCCTCACCGAGACTGAACCCGAGCGCGAGCTCATCACCGCCTCGATCCACGACATGATCAAGGAAGTGCAGAAGTACGTTCCCGGCTACCGCCTGGTCAATGGCCCCGTCTTCGACGGCAACCGCGTCTCCGTCTATCTCGAAGTCGAAGGGCTGGGCGATTATCTGCCCAAATACGCCGGCAACCTCGACATCATGACCGCGGCCGCGGCGCGCACCGCCGAAATGTTCGCCGAAGAGATCCTGGCCGGCAAGCTGCGACTCGAACCCAACCGCGCCGTGGCGCTCGCCTGAAAGGAGGAGAGAACAAATGGATCTTCGCGGCAAGAAAATCACCGTCCATGACATGACCCTGCGCGACGGGATGCACCCCAAGCGCCATCAGATCACGCTCGAGCAGATGGTCGCGATCGCCAAAGGGCTCGACGAAGCGGGCGTGCCCCTCATCGAAATCTCCCATGGCGACGGGCTGGGCGGGGCCTCGGTCAATTACGGCTTTCCGGCGCACAGCGACGAAGAGTACCTCGCCGCTGTCATCCCCAAGCTCAAGCGCGCCAAAGTTTCGGCCCTGCTGCTACCGGGCATCGGCACCGTCGATCACCTGAAAATGGCCCACGAACTCGGGGTGAATACCATCCGGGTGGCCACGCATTGCACCGAAGCCGACGTCTCCGAGCAGCACATCGGTATGGCGCGTAAACTCGGTATGGACACCGTGGGCTTTCTCATGATGGCCCACATGAACACGCCCGAAGGGCTGGTGCAGCAAGCCAAGCTCATGGAAAGCTATGGCGCCAACTGCATCTACGTCACCGATTCGGCCGGGCACTTGCTGCCCGACGGCGTCAAGGCGCGCGTGGGTGCGGTGCGCGAAGCGCTCAAACCCGAGACCGAGCTCGGCTTCCACGCCCACAACAATCTCGGCATGGCGATCGCCAACTCGCTCGCCGCCATCGAAGTGGGTGCCGTGCGCATCGACGGCTCGGCCGCGGGTCTGGGCGCGGGCGCAGGGAACACGCCCACCGAAGTGCTGGTGGCCGTGTGCGACCTGATGGGCATCGAGACGGGCATCGACGTCTTCAAGATCCAGGACGTGGCCGAAGACCTCGTCGTTCCCATCATGGACTTCCCCATCCGCATCGACCGCGACGCCCTCACCCTGGGTTACGCTGGCGTCTATGGCTCCTTCCTGCTTTTTGCCAAGCGCGCCGAGCAGAAATACGGCATCCCGGCCCGTGAGCTCCTCGTCGAGCTCGGACGTCGCGGCATGGTCGGCGGACAGGAAGACATGATCGAGGATACGGCGCTCAGCATGGCCAAGGCGCGGGAGATGGCGGCATGAAATTGGCACAGGAAGCGATCGAGCGCTTGGCCGAACACCTCGAGCGCTGCGAACTCGAGGCGCGCGACACGACCAAGATCACCGACGACTATCCCGACATGGACTGGGAAGACGCCTACGCCATCCAGGAGGCGATCAAACGGCGCAAGCTCGCCCGCGGCGCGCGGGTGGTCGGCTTCAAGGCAGGCCTCACCTCCCATGCCAAGATGCGGCAGATGGGCGTCTCCACCCCCTGTTTTGGGTTCCTCGTCGATGACTATGCCGTGCCCGAAGGAGGAGAGATCGACACGAGTGCGCTCATCCATCCCAAGGTCGAGCCGGAGATCGCGTTTGTGACCAAAGCTCCGCTCAAAGGGCCGGGCTGCCACATTGGCACGGTGCTCGCCGCCACCGATTTCGTCATCCCCGCCATCGAAGTGATCGATAGCCGCTACCGCGATTTCAAGTTCGACCTGAAGAGCGTGATCGCCGACAACTGCTCGAGCAGCCGTTTCGTCGTGGGAGGGCGCATTGTGCCGCCACAAGAGCTCGATTTGCGCACGATCGGTGTGGTATTGGAGAAAAACGGCGAGCCGGTGGCCTTTGGTGCCGGCGCGGCCGTGCTGGGGCATCCGGCGAGCGCCGTGGCCATGCTCGCCAATGAACTGGGTCGACGCGGCGAGGAGATTCCCGCCGGCAGCCTCATCCTCTCGGGCGGGATCACCGAGGCGGTGAGCGTACAAAAAGGGGATGCGATCACACTGCGGGTGCAGCACCTGGGATCCGTCGGCGTTCGGTTTCGTTGAAGAAAGGGGAGAAATCATGCCGTTCGTGCACATCTACATTCTCGAAGGCCGTACCGAAGAGCAGAAAAAGGCGGCGATCGCCAAGGTGACCGAGGCGCTGGTCGAATCGCTCGGTTCGCCCAAGGAGAACATCCGCGTGATGATTCAGGAGGTGCCAAAATCGCAATGGGGAATCGGCGGAGTGACCGCCAAGGATCTGGGCCGTTGACGCGTCAGTAAAACAAAAACGTTCAAAGGAGGGGTGTGATGAGCAGGAAACAGTGGCTTGCGGCGCTGGCGTGCGCTGGCTTGATGGGCGCGGCCTTCGCCAAAGAGGGGGGAGACCAATATCCCAACGGGGCCGAGAACTGGCTTGCCGGGGCGATCCCCCCGCCCGGTGACTATTTCATCAACTACTTCGGTTATTACAGCGGCGATCTCGTCGATGGCGACGGGCATAAGGTGAAGGGGGGGAACGACGTCTCGGCGTGGTTCGACGCATTGCGCTATGTGCACGTGAGCGAGGTGAAATTTCTGGGCGGTAACTGGGGCTGGCACGTCATTATGCCGTTCGTCTATCAGGATCTATCCTTGGGGGGCAATTCCGACGACAAGTTTGCTCTGGGCGACATGACGTTCAACCCGTTCTTCCTCGCGTGGCACAAGGACAATTGGCACTGGGTGGCTGGGGTGGACATCAACGCACCCACCGGGAAGTACGAATCCGGCGAGCCGACCAAGAGTATCGGCGCGAACTACTGGAGTTTCGAACCGCTCTTCGCCTTCACTTATCTCGGCGATACCGGCTGGGAGGTCTCCGCCAAGTTCATGTACAACGTCAAGACGGAGAACGAGGATTTTCGTCCCGCGCCGGGCGCGCCGAAAATGGATTATCAATCCGGTGATGAATTCCACATGGACTATCTCGTCGGCAAGCGCTTCGGTCAGTGGGGAGTCGGCCTGGCGGGCTACTATCTCAAGCAGACGACCGACGATGAGATCGACGGCAAAGAGATTTCCTCCGCCATGGGCCCCTGGTCGGATGGCCGACGGGGACAAGTATTCGCCATCGGCCCGAGCGTGACCTACACCACCGCCAAGGGAACGCACATGATCGCGCAGTGGCAGCATGAAAGCCATGTCGAAAACCGTTTCGAGGGGGACAAGTTCTACTTCAAGCTCATCATGCCGCTACAGTGGCAGTGAGCCACCCATTTTTTACCCCTCGCGCGAGCGCGCCGTTTCCACGATTCGCGGCAGGATCTGGGCGGCGTCGCCGCGCAGGCGGTAATCGACGAGGTGCGACACGGCAGTCGGTTCGGGGTTGATCTCTATCGTAGGTATGCCGGCGCTGGCGGCGAGCGCCACCGGTTCGGCGATGTAGGGGAAGAGGCTGGTCGTACCCACCGAGAACACGAGGTCGAATCCGCGTGCGAGCTCTTCGTCGAGTCGGGTGAGCGCTTCCGGCGGCAAGGGCTCGCCGAAGAGCACCGCACTGGGGCGCAGCACGGCGCCGCACTCAGGACAGCGCGGCGGGATGGGTAGATTCTGCCAATCTTCGTTTGGACGCCGGTAAGTGCACACGGTGCAGTGCAGCTCACGCAGATTGCCGTGAATCTCGATGACGTTGCGGCTGCCGGCTTCGAGATGCAGTCCGTCGACGTTTTGCGTGAGCACCACCGCGTGTGGCAGCGCGGCGATGGCGCGGTGCGCTTCGTTGACTTGCGCGCGGCCGGCCAGGCGCTGCGCCATGCGCAGGAGCTCGCGCCAGGTGAGTTCCGGCCGTGTGCGCAGCATGTAGCCCGAAAGCACGTCCTCGTAGGGCAGCCCTTCCTCATTGAGGCCGTTGGCGTAGAGCCCGCCCGTGCCGCGGTAGGTGGGTAAGCCCGAGGCGGCGGAAATGCCGGCTCCGGTGATGAAGAGCGGCCGACGGGCGAGGGCGAGCAGTTCGGCGATTTCGTCCAGCGTATGTGTATCGGTCATGATGATCGTTTATCTGAATGCGGATTCTAGATAGACCATCAGACCGGAAAGGTCAAATCCGGTTCGCACGGCTGCGCCGATGGCGCAAGGCGTCGTCGAGCGTGGCGGCCACCAGCCCGGTGAGGATGAACACGAAGCCGGCGAGATCGTTCCACGGCAGCGCCTCGCCCAGCATGGCCATGGAGGCGAGATAGCCCACCAGCGGCACGCTCAGGGTGGCGAGGCTGGTGGTGATGGCGGGCAGCGCCCGCGTGACGGTGATCATCGCCCAGAAGCAGAAGGCGGTGGTGATCGGTCCGTTGTAGAGGAGGATGATCCACAGCGGCGCTTCCCAGCGGATGTGGGCGACGTCTTCCAGCGCAAGGGAGAGCGGCAGCAGCACCAGGGCGGCGATGCCCGTCTGCCAGGGAGCGAGCGAAAGCGGTGTGCCGCGCCAGCGATGGCCTCGTACCTGCACGATCAACACCGCCCACAGGAGCGCCGCGAGCAGCAGCGCCCCGTTGCCGAACAGCACCTGCGGATCGCGCCAGTCGAAGGCGAGGGGATTGAATAGGATCACCACGCCGGCAAGCCCCAGGGTGACGCCCAGCAGCCGCAGGCGCGTGAGCGGCTCGCGCAGCCGCCATACGGCGAGCGGCAATACCCACAGCGGTGTGGTGTAGGCGAGGATGGCCGAGCGCCCGGCGGAGACGTATTGCAAGCCGAGGTTGACCAGGGCGCTGAAGGCGGCCATCTGCAGCAGACCGACGCTAACGACTACGGGCCAATCCTCACGGTGCGGCCACTTCAGCTGCCCGCGCCAGGCAGCCACGGCGGCGAGGATGGCGGTGCCCAGCACCATGCGCGCCGCGGCAAAGGCGATCGGCGGGATGTACTGCAGGCCGTATTTCATGATGGGCCAGTTGACCCCCCACAGCAGGATTACCGTGACGAGCAACATCGACGCCGCATGCGGCGCAAGGCGAGTAGAGGAGGGTTCGGGATCGGAGGAAGTCATGATGTCGTAGAAAGTGGGTTTTCCTCGGCGAGCAGGCGATATTGTGACGGAAACCTCGGCGATGGAAGTCATATTGCGGTAACTTTTTCGCCGTAGGCTGGTATCTCTCACAAGAGGGGATCACGATGGCCGAGGTTTTCCTCTCTCATGATCTCGTGTTGACGAAGACGGTCGATGGTTTCGACGAATTGGAGCGACGCAGCCGCGGTTTGCATGTGCGGGCGCGTCGTATCCTGATTTTGTGTGATGGAAATCGCCGTCTGGGAGAGATCGTTTCCGTTCTCGGTGCCAGTGCCGTCGCGGTGGCGTTCGAGCTCATGGAGCAGGGATTCTTGGCGGTTTCCGCCTCTGCCGAGCTCCACTCTCCCGCCCTCTCCTCCGCTGGGGCTAAGGAAAAGGAGCCAGAACCCGCGGGGCCAAGTGGCATGTTCCGCAAGAGTCGGGACGAGGGCAACAAAGCGTCGTCGCGCAACCGGCGACGCTCTATCGCCATGGCGCGTATGTATATGTTTGACATGGTTCACCGGCTCCTCGGGGATCAGGAGGAACCAGCCAGGGCCTATTTGCGTGACGCACGTTCTCCGGAAGCGTTGGTGGACGCTTTTTATGAATGCCTGCTGCTGATCGAAGAGATCAGCGGCGCGGAGATGGCGGGCAAGGTGGCCTCCCAACTGTTGGAGATGGTGCCAGAAGAACTGATGGAAACTTTGTCTCGGCGCACCGCCCTGCTGGGGCAAGGGTGAATGGATGCGCTCCAGCCTCGTCACACATTGAAGAGGAAGTGGATCACGTCGCCGTCCTGAACCACGTAGTCTTTGCCCTCGGCGCGCATCTTGCCGGCTTCCTTGGCGCCGTGCTCACCGCCGCAGCGGATGAAATCTTCATAGGAGATGGTCTGGGCACGGATGAATCCGCGTTCGAAGTCGGTGTGAATCACCCCGGCCGCCTGCGGGGCGGTGGCGCCGATGGGAATGGTCCAGGCGCGCACTTCCTTGACGCCGGCGGTGAAGTAGGTTTGCAAACCCAGGAGCCGGTAGGCGGCACGGATGAGCCGGTTCAGTCCCGGTTCTTCCAGCCCCATCTCGGCGAGGAAAGCCTGTTTGTCCGCCTCGTCGAGCTCGGCGATCTCGGCTTCGATCGCGGCGCAGATGGGGACGACTTCGGCGCCTTCGGCGGTGGCGTGTTCGCGTACGGCTTCGAGCAGCGGGTTGTCGGTGAAACCGTTCTCGCTCACGTTCGCGGCGTAGAGCACGGGCTTGGCGGTGAGCAGAAAGAGGGGCTTGAGAAGCGCCCGTTCTTCTTTGCCGAGCGCGAGCGCGCGCACCGGTTTGCCGGCGTCGAGCTGGGCGTAGACCTGTTCGAGCACGGACACGAGCGCCTTGGCCTCCTTGTCCCCGGCCTGCGCCGGCTTGCGCCAGCGGGTGAGGGCCTTTTCCACCGTGGCGAGATCGGCGAGCGCCAGTTCGGTGTCGATCACCTCGATGTCGCGGATCGGGTCGACGCCGCCCGCGACGTGCACCACGTTCGCATCTTCGAAGCAGCGTACGACGTGCACGATGGCATCGGTCTCGCGGATGTTGGCGAGGAACTGGTTGCCCAGACCCTCGCCCTTGCTCGCGCCAGCCACCAGCCCGGCGATGTCGACGAACTCGACGATGGCCGGGACGATGCGCTGTGGCTGCACGATGCGGGCGAGTTCGGCCAGGCGCGGGTCGGGTACTTCGACCACGCCCACGTTGGGTTCGATGGTGCAGAAGGGGTAGTTGGCCGCTTCGATTCCGGCCTTGGTGAGGGCGTTGAAGAGGGTGGATTTTCCGACGTTGGGTAGTCCGACGATGCCGCAGCGCAGACTCATGAGCTTCTTTCCTTGTCCGTTGGGCCGCTCTTGGGCGGTTTGGGTTTGGCGTTGATGCGCCCCATGGCGCGTTCCCAGCGCCCGGCAGCGATGTCGGGCCAGGCGGCGAGCGCGCGTTCGATGGCCTCCTCGATCGCCTGGCGCTCTTCGGCGCGGGGGGGCTTGAGCACGTAGTGGATCACCGCGTCGCGCTGCCCGGGGTGGCCGATCCCCAGGCGCAGGCGCCAGAAGCGGTCGGTGCCCAGTGCCGCCTGGATATCCTTGAGGCCGTTGTGACCGGCGTGGCTGCCGCCGAATTTCAAGCGCACGTCGCCGGGCGCGAGATCCAGTTCGTCATGGACCACGAGGATCGCTTCGGGTTCGATGCGAAAGAAGCGCGCGAGCGTTCCCACCGCCAGGCCGCTGCGGTTCATGTAGGTGGTGGGCAGGAGCAGCCGCAGCTCGCCCGCGCGGCCGACGAGGCCGTGAAAGCGGGACTCGGGCACGAGCGCGATGCCGAGCAGCTTGGCGAGCCGCTCACAAAACCAAAACCCGGCGTTGTGCCGGGTTTGGGCATATTCGGCCCCGGGGTTGCCGAGGCCGACCACGAGGCGCGGCGCCGCGCCGGGTAGTTGCGTCATGGCCGAATGGGGGATCAGCTGGCAGCCGCTTCGCCGCCCTCACCCTCGGCTTCGCCGCGCACCTTGAGCGCCGTGGCCACGACCGGATCGCCTTCACCGTGGTGCACGATCTCGACGCCGGGCGGCAGGCTGAGCTGCGACAGGTGCAGCGACTGTTCAGGCTGCAGGCCGGAGAGATCGACGGTGAGGTATTCGGGCAGATCCTTGGGCAGGCAGCGCACCTCCACTTCGGTGAGCACGTGGCTGACGATGCAGCCGCCGAGCTTGACCGCGGGGCTTTCTTCGGCGCCGATGAAGTGCAGCGGCACGTTGAGGTGGATCTTCTCGTTGGCCGAGACGCGCTGGAAGTCGACGTGCAGCACGAGCGGCTTGTAGGCGTGCCATTGGGCGTCGCGCAGCAGGACGGATTCACGTTCGCCGTCGATTTCGAGCATGAGGATGGAGGCGTGGAAGGCCTCGTTGTTGAGCTGATGGTAGATCTCGTTGTGATCGAGCGTGATCGGCTGGGGTGCCTTGTCGCCACCATAGACGATACCGGGCACGCGGCCGGCACGACGCAGGCGGCGGCTCGCACGCGTTCCCTGCTCGGTTCTCCGGCTGGCTTTCACGGTGATTTGCATCGGGGTTTCTCCTTGCGGTTGCTGGGTGCCGCCCGCGACCAGGCGGCGGAAGATCCGGCGCCGGGGCGCCGGGAAATTTATTCGTGGATCATTCGCTGAAGAGTGAGCTCACCGACTCTTCGTTGCTGATGCGCAGCAGGGTGTCGGCGATGAGCGCGCTCACCGAGATCTGGCGAATCTTGGGGCAGGCGCGCGCGTCGTCGCGCAGCGGAATGGTGTCGGTGACCACGAGCTCGTCGAGTTCGGAATCCTGGATGCGGGCGACCGCCGTGCCCGAGAGCACGGGGTGGGTGCAATAGGCGAGCACGCGGGTGGCGCCGTGCTCTTTGAGCGCCTGGGCGGCCTTGCACAGCGTGCCGGCGGTGTCGACGATGTCGTCCATGATGACGCAGGTACGCCCCTTGACTTCGCCGATGATGTTCATCACCTCCGAGACGTTGGCCTTGGGACGGCGCTTGTCGATGATGGCGAGGTCGCAGTCGAGCCGCTTGGCAAACGCGCGGGCGCGCACGACGCCGCCGACGTCGGGCGAGACGACCATGAGGTTCTCATAGCGCTGTTTTTCCAGGTCGTCGAGCAGCACGGGGGTGGCGTAGATGTTGTCCACCGGGATGTCGAAGAAGCCCTGGATTTGGTCGGCGTGCAGATCCATGGTGAGCACGCGCTGAACGCCCACGGCCTGCAGCATGTTGGCCACCACCTTGGCGGTGATGGGCACGCGGGCCGATCGGGGGCGACGGTCTTGCCGCGCGTAGCCGAAATAGGGCAGCGCGGCGGTGATGCGCCAGGCCGAGGCGCGCTTGAGCGCGTCGACCAGGACGATGAGCTCCATGAGGTTGTCGTTGGTCGGGGCGCAGGTGGGCTGTAGAATGAAGACGTCCTGACCGCGGACGTTTTCCAGGATCTCGACGTTGATTTCGCCGTCGGAGAAGCGCCCGACCGTGGCTGCTCCAAGGGGTATTCCCAGGCGCCGCACCACGTCTTGGGCGAGCTTGGGGTTGGCGTTGCCGGTGAAAACCATCATGCTGCCGCGAGGCATGCGTATTCTCCGCACCCGAGTCCGTCGTCACGGGACCAGACCCGCGAAAGTCGAAACGGGCAGGCGAGAGGCGCCTGCCCGTCGTGTTGGCTGGGGAGGAAGGATTCGAACCCTCGAATGCCGGAATCAAAATCCGGTGCCTTGACCAGCTTGGCGACTCCCCAAGTAACCGGTTCGCAGCGGCGCTCAGAGCCAATCGTGGAGCGGATGGCGGTGCAGCGTTCGCGCGACCTTCGCCTGCCAGCCCGAAGGGACTTGGGCGGCAATGCGCTCGGCCTCGGAGGGCTCGGCGAATTCGGCGAACACGCAACTGCCCGATCCGCTCATCCTGGCCATTCCGGCATGCCGGGCGAGCCATTCGAGCGCCGCATCGACTTCTGGAAACAACGCTCTTACCACGGGTTCGAGATCGTTTCGCAGAGGCGTCGCTGCGAGAGACGCTATTGTGCCAATGGGGGTATTCCTTGTCAAGCGGGGCGAGGCAAAAACCTGGGCCGTGGGGACGTGGATGCCTGGCCACAAGACTACGAACCAGCGCTCGGGGCCAGGGTAAGGGGTGAGACGCTCGCCAATGCCCTCGACGAAGGCGTCTTCGCCGAAGAGGAAGAAGGGGACGTCGGCGCCGAGCTGCAGGCCGAGTTCCATGAGCTGGGCCCGGGAAAGCCCGCCGTTCCAGAGGCGGTTGAGGGCGATCAGGGTGGTGGCGGCATCCGAGCTGCCTCCGCCCAGGCCGGCGCCGGCAGGAAGGACTTTGTGCAGGGTGAGGTCGACTCCGTACGGGGTGCCGAGGCGCTCTTGCAGCAGACGGGCGGCGCGAAGCGTGAGATCGGCCGATTCCGGCACGCCGGGGAGTTCGTGCGTACGGCGGATGAGTCCGTCGTCGCGGCGGGCGAAGTCGAGCGTGTCGCTCCAGTCGATGAGGCGAAAGTGCGATTGCAGCAGGTGGTAGCCGTCTTCACGCCGTCCGACCACGTGCAGGAAGGTGTTGAGCTTGGCCGGGGCTGGACAGCCCGTGAGCCAATCAGTCATGGTTCGGAACTCCAGGTGTCGAGCAGCAGCACGAGCCGGGCGGCACCGCGCTCGATCGTCAGCCGGCGCGGGCGATCGTCCTGCCAGGAATCGAAGGTGACGATCCAGCCGGAATGCCAGACGCGATAGGGCCTGCCCGCTTGGTCGCGCTCAATGCGGTCGGGCGCGGGGCCGGGGTCGCCCTGGATCCAGGCGGTGAGGGCGGAAAGCGGCGGCGGGGAGAAGCCGAGAAGGGGTTCGAGGAGCGCTGCGGCGTCGGCTTCGTGCCGTTCGCCTTCGGCCGTGGCGAGCGCGGCATCGCCGTCTTCGAGGGTGAGCCGCGCCAGCGTCTGGCCGGTGGGGGCGAAAAGGGAGAGTTCGGCGCGGCTTGGCGTGTGACTCCAGGCAAATGCAGTGGCGAAGCGATGTTCGCCGTCATCGGCGGCAAGCCGCCCTGTGAGGCGGAATTGGGTCAGCAGCGGGGCAGGGGTCGCGGCGGGGGGTTCGGGCGCGTTTCCGGGGACGGTAGCGCAGCCGTAGGGCAGCAAGAGCGCTGCCAGGAGTGCGCATCGCGCCGCGAAAGGACGACTCATTGGCCCTGTTGGCGCAGCCAGCGCTGTACGCGGCGCAGCGCTTCGGCATCGGGCGAGCGGCCGAGCGCCTGCTCGAGCAGGGCTTGAGCTTCTTCATGCCGCCCGAGCACGGTGAGGACCTCGACCAGGTGGGCGGCGATTTCGGGATCGTACTGGCGGCGATAGGCGCTTTGCAGCAGCGTCAACGCTTCTTCGGGGCGGCCTTGGCGGTAGCGCAGCCAGCCGACGCTGTCGAGGATGAAGGGGTCGTTGGGGGCGAGCGTGAGCGCGCGGGTGAGGAACCGCTCGGCTTCGTCGAGATCGCGGTTGGCATCGGCGAGCAGATAGCCCAGGGCGTTGAGCCCGTGGGCAAAGTCGGGGTGCAGCGCGACGAGCTTGCGCAGGTGGCCTTCGGCGGCTTCGTGCTGGCCGAGTCTTTCCAGGATCATGGCGTATTCGTAGAGGAGCTCGGGTTCGTCGCCGAGCTCGGCGATTGCCTCGTCGACCCAAGCGCGGGCGTCTTCGAGCCGGCCGGCGTCTTGCAGCAGGCGGCTTTTCAGGAGCACCTCGGTTTTGGGGTCGAGCACGGCGCGGGTCTGGTCGAGCGTATCGAACGCGGCTTCGATCTTGCCTTGCTTGGCCAGCGCCTGGGCGAGCAGCCGCTTGCTCTCGTCTTCCAGATCGGGATGGGAGATCTTGCGCAGTTCGAATTCGGCGCGCCGCGGCTGGCCGGCGGTGAGGTAGAGCTGGGCGAGCTGCAGGCGCAGGAAATCGGTGTTGTCTCCCGCTTTGGCGATGGCGCGCTTGAGCGCGGCGATGGCGCGGTCGACGTGGCCGGTGCGCTCGGCCATCAGGGCCACGGCCTGCAGCAATTGGGCGTCGTCAGGGGCGTCGGCGAGCAGTTTTTCGAGGTGCTGGAGGGATTCTTCCTCGCGCCCGGGCGTGACGGCGAGGTGCTTGGCGAGCGTGAAGCGCACGACGCGGGCGTAGGGGTGTTCCTGCAGATAGGATTCGAGCCGGGCGATGGCGGTGGCCGTGTCGCCCTGCTCGCCGAGGATTTCGGCCCACAGCGCGAGCGCGAGATCCCAGTCGGGGCGCAGGGTGAGGGCGTGCTCGGCCGCCTGGCGCGCGGCGGGGAGGTCGCCGGCGCGGCGGGCGGCTTCGGCGCGGGCCAGCTGCGCTTCCGGGTATTCGAGGTAAGGGGTGGTGGCGAGCTCGATGATGCGGCGCGCCATTTCGGCATCGTCCAGCTCGTCGAGGGCGGCATTCAGGCCGAGAAGGTTCTGCGGCAGCTGTTCGGGGTGGCGTTTGAGGATTTCGTCGAGCTGCGCCAAGACGGCTTTTTCGCGCTGGGCATCGAGCTCGGCGCGCATGCGCTCGAAGCGCTCGATGGCTTCGGTATCGGGTTCGATCTGGCGCCAGAGGGCGAGGGCGCGGTTGAGGGCATCTCCCTGGCGCGTGATGGCGGCGATCTCGGCCGCGCGGCGGGCGAGTTGCGCCGAGCGGGCATGGCGGGCGGCGAGCAGGAAGGCTTGCGTGGCCCGGCCGTACTCTTGCTGGCGCAGGGCGAGCTCCCCGATGAGCGTCCAATAGACCGTTTCGCCGTCGAGTGCTTCTGCCGGCGATTCGGCCGGTGCGGCGGCATCCATGGGGGGATGGGGCGATTGGGCGAGCACACAGGAGCAGGCCGTGACGAGGCCCAGCGAGAGGAAGAGACGGCGAAAGCGACGGTTCATGGCACCTCGATGCGGGGAGGGCCGGATCGGGGATGATGCGCGGCGACGAGGCCGCTTGCCCGATCCCGGCCAGCTTTTTGCATAGGATAGCGCAGAAACCACCGATCCGCGCCCTTGGGTAAGATCAGGGGTTGGGTGCCGCCAAGGCGTCGTGGAGCGTCCGGGCGTTGATCTCGACGAGATCGCGGTAAGTCGGCGCAGCACCGCCGGGGCCGCTGAGGGCGTCCGAATAGAGGCGTCCGCCCACGGTAAGCCCGGCTTCGCGGCGCAGCTGTTCGACGAGGCGGGGGTCGGAGACGTTCTCCAGGAAGGCAACGCGGATGCCCTCGCGCCGGGCGCGGTCGGAGAGCGCAGCGAGCGCCTTGGCGCTGAGCTCGCCATGCGGCACCACGCCCTGGATGCCGATGAGCTCCAGGCCGTAGGCGCGGGCAAGGTAGCGGAATGCGTCATGATTGGTGTAGGCGCGGCGGGATTCGGGCGGCAAGGTGGCAAAGCGCTCGTTCCAGGTGTGCCACAGGGATTCGAGGCTTCGAGCATAGTCGGCGGCGCGGCGCCGGTAGTCGTCGGCGTGCGTGGGGTCGCGTTGGGCCAGGGCTTCGGCCAGCATCGGCATCACCTTGGCCACGAGGCGCGGATCTTGCCAGAAGTGGGGGTCGAAGGCGCCGTGATGGTGGTCGTCATCGTGCTCGTCGTGTGTCTCTCCGGCGGGCAGGAGGTCTTCGGGCGGCAGCAGCTCACCCAGCATCACGATCGGTTTTTTACCGACGCTGCGGGCGAGCCGTTCGATCCAGTCATCGAACCCCAGATCGATGCCAACCACGAGGGAGGCTTCCTTGAGGGCGCGGGTATCCGAGGGCTTGGGCTGGTAGCCGTGGGCATCGGCATCGGGGCCGATGAGGGCCGTGACTTCGACCCGGTCGCCGCCCACTTGCCGCACCCAGTCGGCGGCGATGGAGAACGTGGCGACGACGCGCAAGGGGGCTTCTGCCCGGGCGCCGACGGGGGAGAGGAAGAGGAACGGTGCAGCGGCGAGCGCGAGGAGAAGGCGACGGCGGATGGTCGGCATGGGGAGCTCCGGTCAGTTTTCGAGGTGCTGTTTGCGCGGGCGGCGCCGGCGCAGGAATCCGTGAGGGGCAAGAAAGAGCGAGCAAAGATAGGGAAGCGCGAGCGCGAGTGCGATTGCCGGGCCAGCGGGCAGATCCCAGCGGAAAGAGGCGACGAGCCCGAGGTAGCTGCCCAGGATGCCGCAGCCGGCGGCGAGCACGAGCGCCTTGCCCAGGCCATTGACCCACAGTCGGGCCGTGGCGGCGGGCAGGATCAGCACGCTGATCGCGAGCAGGGTGCCGATGGCGTGAAAGGCGGCCACGAGGTTGAGCACGACCAGCACGAGGAAGCCGTAGTGCGCCAAGGCCGACAGGCGCGGACTGTAGCGGCGCAAGAAAGGGGCGTCGAAGCATTCGAGCACGAGGATGCGCCAGCCCAGGGCGAGCAGCACCAGCGTGGCGGAGGCGACCAGGGCGATGAGGGTGAGCGTGTCGCGGTCGATGGCGAGGATGGAGCCGAAGAGCAGCTGCAGCACGTCCACGGGGCGGCCGTGTGCGGTCATGAGCAGGATGCCGGCGGTGAGCGAGAGGATCTGGAAGGTTCCCATGGCGGTGTCTTCGAAGAGCACCGAGTGGCGCGCCGCCCAGCCGGTGGCGATTGCCACGAGCACGCCTGCGGTCAGCCCGCCGAGCGTCATCGCGCCCAGCGACAGGCCGGAGAAGAAATAGGCGGCAGCCACACCAGGGAGCACCGCATGGCTCATCGCGTCGGCCATGAGGCTCATGCGGCGCAGCATGAGAAAGACGCCCACGGGAGTGGCGCCCAGGGTGAGCATCGAGGCGCCGGCGAGCGCCCGGCGCATGAAGTCGTAGTCGGCAAACGGGGTGATGAGCTCGGGCAGGGTCATGGGGCGACCTCGTCTTTCTCCTCGTCCACAGGCAGCGGACAGGGCGCGGCATGTTCGTCGAAGGCTTCCGCATGGCGCCGGGCGCGGTCGAGGTGTTCGGCGCACAAAACTTGCTCGGTGGGGCCGAAGGCGACGAGCTCGCGTGCGAGCAACAGGGTCAGGGGAAAGTAGCGGCGCACGCGGGCGAGATCGTGCAGTACGGCGATCACCGTGCGCCCTTCTTCGTGCCAGCGGTGGATGAGGGTGAGGAATTCTTCTTCTGTGGTTTCGTCGAGCGCGTTGAACGGCTCGTCGAGCAGGATGAGGCGGGCATCCTGCACGATGATCTGGGCAAAGCGCACCCGCTGCAGCTGACCGCCGGAGAGCGATTCGAGCGGACGGTGTTCGAACCCCTGCAGTTTGACTGCGGCGATGGCATCGGCAACGCGCCGGTGCGCCGCCTCGTCGAAGGCGCGCCACGGGCCGAGCCAAGGCCAACATCCCATGGCAATGGCATCGTGGACGTCGACGGGAAAATCGAGCGACCAGGTCGGCTGCTGTGTGAGGTAGGCGAGCCGCTGCCGGCATGGCGCCGGCAGGCTGACATGGCCCGTCATCGGCTTGAGTTCGCCGGCGAGCACCTTGAGCAGTGTGGATTTGCCCGCGCCGTTGGGGCCGGCCACGGCGAGCAGCGCACCGCAGGGGATCGTGGCGTGCAGATGGTGGATGGCCGGATGTCGACCGTAGCCGGCGGTGAGGTCGTGCAGGACGATGCTCGGGGTGTTCATCGGGTCCCCCAAAAGTAGAGCAGCCAGATGAGCCCCAAGGGCAACGCTGCCAGACCGAGGCGGCCGAGGATGCCCAGCGTCCACAAGGATCGAGCGCTCATGCATTTTCTCCGGCGCGGCAGGCGGCGCACAGGCCGTGGATCACCAGTTCGACACGTTCGGCGACATACCCTGGCGGCAGCGTCGGCAGTGGGGGAGAGGGCGCGGGCAGGCAGCGCGTCTGGCCGCAGCGGCGGCATTGAAAATGGGCGTGCGCTTCCCGATCCTCGACCGGTTCATAGCGGGCGGCGCGTCCCACCGTCGCCAGACGCCGTACCAGGCCATGGGCGGAGAGCCAGTCGATCGCGCGATAGATGGTGACCCGGTCGGGGACATGGCCGGGGGTTTGGGTCAAGTGCTCCAGTACTTCGTCGGGCGTGAGCGGCTCTTCGGCCGCCGCCAGGCAGCGCAATACCGCCAGACGCGCCGCGGTCACGCGGCCGCCGGCATCGCGGATGCACCGGGAAAAATCCGGATCGTTCATGGCGGGGTTTCGTTTGGAATTTTTGCCATTTTATTGCATTTTATTGCATTTTTACCTGGCGTCAAGGCAGCGTAGAATCGAGCCGGAAGTCCAATGAGGAGTCGATCATGTCCCGTGAAGAATTCGTGATTCCTGCGCCGGCGCTGCCGGTAGTGCCGGTGGGCTGCGGCGGGCTCTTCCCTGTACGCCGCATCTTCTGCGTGGGGCGCAATTACGCCGAACACGCGCGCGAGATGGGGGGGGATCCGAGCCGCGAGCCGCCGTTCTTCTTCATGAAACCGGCCGACGCCGTCTGGCATCCTCACGATGCCGAGTCGCACTGGCCCTATCCGCCGGCCACCCAAGAAGTGCACCACGAAGCCGAACTGGTGGTGGCGCTGCGCGGCGGAGGCCGGGAGCTCTCCCCGGAGGAAGCCGCGGAGGCGATCTATGGCTACGCGGTGGGGCTAGACATGACGCGGCGCGACTTGCAGGCGGAGGCGAAAGCCAAAGGCCGGCCTTGGGACGTGGCCAAGGGGTTCGATGCCTCGCTGCCGATCTCCACGATCCTGCCGAAGCCGGGCGAAGTGCTGCGCCGTGGCGAGATCGGCCTGGAGGTTGATGGTACGCCACGCCAGCGCGGCGACCTCGCACAGATGATCTACGACGTGCCGGTAGTGATCGCCGAGATCTCGCGCTATTGGCGGCTCGCGGCGGGTGACCTGATCCTCACGGGAACGCCCGCCGGAGTCGGCCCCGTGCGCCCGGGCGAGCGCGTGCGCGCCTGGGTGGAAGGCGTGGGCGAGCTCGCTTTCGTGGTGGGCGAGGCGGCTTGAGGCGGCGCTAGCGCGCGAGGCGACGCACTGCGGAAGTCGCCTCGATGAGGCCGTCGCGCTCGTAGGCGTCGATGCGATCCTGCAGCTTGTCCGGCTCGTAGCGGTAGTTGACCATGATCGCCCAGGATTGGCGCCAGCCTTTGGGCGAGGTGTCGGCGAGCCAGTTGAGCCGTTCGATGCGCGCGCCGTTGCCCAGGTGGAAGCGCGCCACCGGGTCGAGCGCGCGGCCGTTCTCCGTGGCGAGCAGATAGCGTGCTGCGGCGCGCAAGAGCGGCGCGGCGAGCGCCTCGCGCCACGCTTCGGTGCCGGCGATCTCGGGTGTCTCGAGCAGCCGCTGCAGCAGTTCCATTCCTTCGGGAGCGCCGGCGGCGCGCAGCCGGCGCCAGTCGGAGGCGGTGAAGGCATCGGCGAGCGCCTCGGGATGCGCGCGGTACCAGCGCACCAGCCCCGGGATGGGCGAGAGGGTGGCGAATCGCTCGAGCTTGGGAAAATCGCGGCGCAGGTCGTCGATCACGCGCTTCAAGAGAAAGTGGCCGAAAGAGATGCCGCGCAGCCCTTTCTGCGTGTTGCTGATGGAATAGAAGATGGCCGTGTCGGCCCGCTCGGTGGCAAAGAGCGGCGCGGAGACGTCGAGCAGCTGCTGCACGTCGCCGGCGAGCCCCTCGGTGAGCGCTACCTCGACGAAGATGAGCGGCACCGAGGGCATGCGCGGATGAAAGAAGGCGTAGCAGCGCCGGTCGGAATCGAGCCGGTTCTTCAGATCCTGCCAGGATTCGATTTCGTGCACCGCCTCGTACTGCATCAAGCGCTCGAGCACGTCGGCCGGGCTGTGCCAGGTGATGCGCTGCAGCTCCAGCAGCGCCACGTCGAACCACGAGGCGAGCAAACCCTGCAGTTCCAGGTCGAGCGCAGCGAGCAGCGGGTCGTCGCGCAGGAAATCGAGCAGCTCGGCGCGCAGGTCGACGAGGAAATGCACGCCGGCGTCGGAAGCCGAGAACTGGGTGAGGATGCGGCTGCGGGGGCTGCGCAGGCTCTCGCGCAGCGCCGCTTCCGCCTGCCATTGCTCGTCGCTGCCGCGCGCCGCGCGGTAGGCGTCGTAGGCGGCGTCGATGCGCTCGGGCTCGGGGCCGAACTCGGTGAGCAGGATACGCAGGAAAGCCCGCCGGCCGTTTTCGTCGAGCTCGGCATAGGTCTTGGCGAGCTTGGCGGCGCGCTGGCGCGCGCTCACCTCGCCGCCGATGAGGTCGGCGCATTCGCGCAGCTCGTCGCGGATGCGCTCGAGCACTTTCTCGGGCGGCGGCTCGAACCAGCCGCGCACCAGCGACAGTCCTTTGCTCAGCAGATCGTTGCTCATGGGTTCGTCCTCGCGTCGACGGAAGAGGGGATGCGGCGCGTCTGGCGGTAGAGTACGGCACCGGCGAGCAGCATGGCCAGCGACAGCCACTGCGCCGTGCTCAGCGCCGGGGTGAGCCAGGAGAGGATGCCGGGGTCGGGCGTGCGAAAGAGCTCGCACACGAAGCGGATGGCGCCATACCCCATCAGAAAGACGGCCGAGACCCGCCCCGCGGGCCGGGGGTGGGCGGCGTACCACCACAGCAGCGCGAAGAGCAGTGCGCCTTCGCCGAACGCCTCGTAGAGCTGCGATGGGTGGCGCGGCAGGGTATCGACTTGGGGATAGACCATGGCCCAGGGCAGGGACTCGGGGGCCGGACGTCCCCACAGCTCGCCGTTGATGAAATTGCCCAGCCGACCGAATCCCAGCCCCGGTGGCACGAGCGGGGCGACGAAGTCGGCCACCTGCCAAAACCCCATGCCCTCGCGCCGCGCGAAGAGCGCCATGGCGAGGATCACGCCGATGAGTCCGCCGTGAAAACTCATGCCGCCATGCCAGATGGCGAAGATCTCGAGCGGATGGGAAAGATAGTAGGCGGGCTGGTAGAAGAGCACTTCGCCCAGCCGCCCGCCCAGTACCACGCCGAGCACGCCGTAGAAGAGCAGGGCGTCGAGCCGCTCCCGCGTCCAGCGGCCATCGCCCAGGCGACGGGCGTGACGCGGCGCGAGCCAGAGGAAGGCGAGAAAGCCGGCGAGGTACATGAGCCCGTACCAGCGTACCGACAAAGGGCCGAGGGAGAAGGCGATGGGGTCGAACTGCGGATGCACGAGCATGGAAGAAAGACCGCGGTGTGGCGCACGGGTTCATTGTAGCCCAAGGCCGGTTCGGGACTAGAATAACGGGCATCGCAGCCAACGGATCGAGGATCTCCCATGCCGCAGTATCGTTCCCGCACCAGCACCCACGGCCGCAACATGGCCGGCGCCCGCGCCCTGTGGCGCGCCACCGGCATGAAGGAAGAGGATTTCGGCAAACCGATCATTGCCATCGCCAACAGCTTCACCGACTTCGTGCCCGGGCACGTGCACCTGCGCGATCTCGGCCGCCTCGTGGCCGAGGAGATCGAAAAGGCGGGCGGCGTGGCCAAGGAATTCCACACCATCGCCATCGACGACGGCATCGCCATGGGGCACCAGGGGATGCTCTATTCGCTGCCCTCGCGCGAGCTCATCGCCGATTCGGTCGAATACATGGTCAACGCCCACTGCGCCGATGCGCTGGTGTGCATCTCCAACTGCGACAAGATCACGCCGGGCATGCTCATGGCCGCCCTGCGCCTCAATATCCCCGTGGTCTTCGTCTCCGGCGGACCGATGGAGGCGGGCAAGGTGCGCTGGCAGGATCAGGAGCTCTCGCTCGATCTGGTCGACGCCATGGTGAAGGCGGCCGACCCCAACGCGAGCGACGAAGAAGTAGCGCTCGTCGAGCGTTCGGCCTGCCCCACCTGCGGCTCCTGCTCCGGGATGTTCACTGCCAACTCGATGAACTGCCTCACCGAGGCACTGGGGCTGGCGCTGCCGGGCAACGGCACGCTCGTGGCCACGCACCGCGACCGCGAAGGGCTCTTCCGCCGCGCCGGGCGGCTCATCGTCGAACTCGCCAAGCGCTATTACGAGCAGGGTGACGAATCCGTCCTGCCGCGGCGCATCGCCACCTTGGCCGCATTCGAGAACGCCATGGCGCTCGACGTGGCCATGGGCGGTTCCACCAATACCGTGCTGCACCTGCTCGCCGCGGCGCATGAGGCCGAAGTGCCGTTTACCCTGGCCGACATCGACCGCATCTCGCGCAAGGTGCCGTGCCTGTGCAAGGTGGCTCCGGCGGTGAGCACGGTGCACGTCGAGGACGTGCATCGCGCCGGCGGCGTGATGGGCATTTTGGGCGAGCTGCAGCGTGCCGGGCTCTTGCACGACGAAGTCTCCACCGTGCATAGCCCGACGCTGCGAGCGGCGCTCTCCCACTGGGACGTGATGCAGACCTCGGCGCTCGACGTGTTCGAGTTCTATCGCGCCGCCCCCGGCGGCGTGCCGACCCAGCGTCCCTTCTCCCAGGAACGGCGCTATCCCTCGCTCGACCTGGATCGCACCGCCGGCGTGATTCGCGACCGGGCGAACGCTTTTTCCCAGGATGGCGGCCTGGCGGTGCTCTACGGCAACCTCGCGCCGAATGGCTGCATCGTCAAGACGGCCGGCGTGGACGAGTCGATCTGGGTTTTTCGCGGCCGTGCCCGCGTCTTCGAGAGCCAGGAAGAGACCGTCGCCGCCATCCTCGGCGACAAAATCCAGCCCGGCGACGTGGTGGTGGTGCGCTACGAAGGGCCCAAAGGGGGGCCGGGCATGCAGGAGATGCTCTATCCCACGAGTTATCTGAAGTCCAAAGGCTTGGGGAAATCCTGTGCGCTCCTCACCGACGGGCGTTTCTCTGGTGGCACCTCGGGCCTCTCCATCGGGCACGTCTCGCCGGAGGCCGCCTGTGGCGGCACGATCGCCCTCATCGAGGAGGGCGACACGATCGAGATCGACATTCCGCAGCGGCGCATCCATCTGGCGGTGGCTGACGAGGAGCTCGCGCGCCGGCGCGCCGCGATGGAGGCCAAAGGGGAGGCTGCCTGGCGCCCGGCTTCGCGCCAGCGCCAGGTCTCGGTGGCGCTGCAGGCCTATGCGGCGCTCACCACCAGCGCCGACACGGGGGCGGTGCGCGATCTGGGGCAGCTGCGGAGGTAAGCGATGGAGACGGAACTTGCGCATCTCGAACGTCAGGCCGAGCGGCTCGCGCAGCTCGTGGAGCGTCTGAGCGCGCACAATCAGCGGCTGCAGCGCCAGGTGGCGCAGCTCGAAGCCGACAAGAGGATTCTCGAAGGCAAGCTCGCGCAGGCGATCCGCGGCATCGAACGCGCCGTGACCCTGCTCGAACCGGCGGAGACGAGCGATGTCTGAAACGCACGTCGACGTGACCCTGATGGGGCGCACCTATCGCCTGGAGTGTGAGGAGGGCGAGGCGGAGCCGCTCGCCCAGGCGGCGAAGCTGCTCGACGAGCGCATCGCTGCGCTGGCGCAACGCTCGGGCCTGAGCGGAGAGAAACTGGTGCTGTGGACGGCGCTGGAAGTGGCGCTCGATCTGGTCAAACTGCAGCAGCAGGGAGGGTTTGACATCACGCGATTCAAGCGTAGAATTGAGCTCATCGGCGCGCGGCTCGACGGGGTCTTGAGTCAATACGACCGCCCCCTCTAGCCGCTGCCCTCAGGTTTCCCCTGCGGCGTTCGGGAAGGTCGTACGATCCTAGAACCAATATCGTGACGATGGGTCGCGGCCCCGAGAAACCGCCAGTGTGCGCGCCCTTCGCGGGCGTGCCTGAGGCGGAAGGAAAGCGACCAACCTGAACCTCGGGTTCAGGAGCATCGGCCTGATCGGCGCTCGCGGGGGATCTCCCTTACCAAACCCGGCTCGGTCCGGGTTTTTTCATGGGGGCAAACGATGGACGCATGGTGGCTGGCTTATCCGCTGCTCGGTGCCGTGGTCGGCATCTTCGCCGGCCTGCTCGGTGTGGGCGGCGGGGCGATCATGGTGCCCATCCTCACCTCGCTCTATACCGCCCAAGGGTTCCCGGCCGAGAACGTGGTCCATCTGGCGCTCGGCACCTCCATGGCGAGCATCGTGCTTACCTCCGTGAGCAGTTCGCGGGCGCATCACGCGCGCGGGGCGGTGGAGTGGGGCGTGGTGCGCACCATGGGACCGGGTGTGATCATCGGTATTTTCCTCGCCTCCTTCATCGCGGCTGCGCTGCCTTCGCGGCCATTGGCGATTTTCTTTGCCTGCTTCATCGCCTACGTCTGCGCGCAGATGCTGCTCGACATCAAGCCCAAGGCTTCGCGCCAGCTGCCCGGCCCCTGGGGGCTGGCGGCAGCTGGCGCGGTGATCGGGGCGGTGTCGGCGCTGGTGGCGATCGGTGGCGGCTCGCTCACTGTGCCGTTCCTTACCTGGTGCAACGTGCCGGCGCATCGCGCCATTGGCACCTCCGCCGCTCTCGGGCTGCCGATCGCATTGGCGGGCGCGATTGGCTATGTCGTCATGGGCTGGGGACATCCCGGTCTGCCGCCTTATTCGCTGGGCTACGTCTATCTGCCGGCGGTGATCGGGGTGAGCGCCGTGAGCTATTTCACCGCGCCGCTGGGCGCGGCGCTCGCTCATCGCCTGCCGGTGCGCACGCTCAAGCGTATTTTCGCCTTGGTGCTGCTCGCGCTGCTCGCGAAGATGCTGCATTCCCTCTTCGGATGATCACCCATGAGTGAGCTGTGGCTCGGTCGCCAGGTGGCGGTTCCTTCGTCCTACGACCCCGGCGTGCTCACGCCGATCGCGCGGGCGCAGACTCGCCGCGACCTCGACCCGCCACCTTTCGTCGGTTTCGACGAGTGGCGTGCCTATGAGCTCTCCTGGCTCGATGGGCGCGGCAAACCGGTGGTGGCGCTCGCGCGCTTTCGCGTGCCCTGCGATTCGCCCTGCCTCATCGAATCGAAGTCGCTGAAACTCTACCTCAACGGCTTGGGCGGCACGCGTTTTTCCGAGGTCGATGCGGTCGCGGCCACGATCCGGGCCGACCTGTCGCGGGCAGCTGGGGCGGCGGTGGAGGTGGCGATCGCGCCGCTCTCGATGCGGCCGCAGCGCGCGCCGGGCTATCCCGCAGGCGATTGCGTCGACGAGTTGCCGGTGGAGATCGAGACCTACCGCTACGATCCGGCGCTGCTGCGCATCGCCGAGGAAGCGCCAAGGGCGCAGTGGCTCGTGAGCCATCTGCTCAAGTCGAACTGCCCCGTGACGGGACAACCCGACTGGGGCTGCGTCGTCGTCCATGCCCTGGGGCCGGTGATCGACCCGGCTTCATTCCTGCGTTACGTCGTTTCCTTTCGCGAACAGCAGGAATTCCACGAACAATGCGTCGAGCGCATCTATCGCGACCTGTGGCGCCTGGGGATGCAGGAACTGATGGTGTTCGCCTGCTACACCCGCCGCGGCGGGTTGGACATCTCCCCGGTGCGCGCCTCGCGCGTCGGCTTGCTGCCGGAGACGCTGCCCGAAGAGATCCGGCAATGAAGGGGGGGTCGTTTCGCTTCGTAAATGGTGCTTGCTTTTCCTGCGCTCGGAGCTATGGTTGACGATGTGGGCGCGTTCAGTTTGGGTTAACATAGCGCCTCGCGCCGCGGGAGAGGCCGCGGTTGGAGCGACGAAGACGCCGGCAGCGCCTCTCGCCGGGCGCTTCGAACTTTTTTCAGTGACTCAAAGGAGAGTACGATGCACAAGGCACTCTGGGTTGGCGCTGCGGCGCTGTTCCTGGCCGGACCGGCGCTTGCCGCCACGGAAGGCGAGACCCTGATGAAGACCAAGGGCTGCGTGGCCTGTCACGCAGTCGACAAGAAGCTGGTCGGCCCGGCCTACAAGGACGTGGCCAAGAAATACACCGAAGCCGACGTGCCCAAGCTCGTCGAGAAAGTGAAGAAGGGCGGCGTAGGGGTGTGGGGCCAGGTGCCGATGCCGCCCAACGCGCAGGTGGCCGATGAGGACATCGAGAAGATCGTGCGCTGGATTTTGACGCTGAAGTGAGCATCCTCGCGCTGCGGCGTATTTGCGCGCCGCAGCGTTTTTACGCATTGA
Organism: Tepidiphilus thermophilus; assembly: GCF_001418245.1. Taxonomy (NCBI): domain Bacteria; kingdom Pseudomonadati; phylum Pseudomonadota; class Hydrogenophilia; order Hydrogenophilales; family Hydrogenophilaceae; genus Tepidiphilus; species Tepidiphilus thermophilus. Next base: position 175,649 of record NZ_LIPU01000002.1, on the reverse strand, counting down.
GTCGATCGGCGTATTCCAGCGCCGTGAGATGGGCCCGGTTCAACGTCAGGGAGGCGAGCCCTAGTTTTTCTGCATGATGGCGCAGCAGCGCCGCATCGGGGCTCTCGCACGCACGGGCAAGTTCGAGGAAAGGGGCAAATTCTCCTTGTCCTCGCGTGAGCGCTTCTCGTATCGCCTCGCTCACGGCGATGTTCTGCAGGACTTCCACCATCGGCACGCCGAGCAAAACGTCGAGGATGGAAAAAACACCGCACAGGAACAGCTGTTCCGTGATCTCGGCGGAAAAAAAACCTTTACCGATCTCTTCCATGAATCGGCCGCGGACGATGGACGTCTGGGCAAGGGCTTGCTGCGAGGGATGCTGCGAGGCATTCAGCAGCAGTAATGACAGCCATTTCAGCAGATTGCGGTAGCCGAGGATCTGGACCGCGTGCCGGAACGAGGTCACTTCGCACATCAGTCCCATCCCGGCCGAATTGATGTAGCGCAAGAGCCGATAGCTGAGCGCGACGTCCCGTTTGAGGAGTTCTTCGATCTCGGCGATGTCGGCGTCGCGCTGGAGTTTCTGGATGAGCTGCAGGACGATGCCGAAGCTGGGGGTGGCGCGTTTCTGGACCACTTCGGGGGTGCCGCGCAGGAAGAACCAGCCGCAGGCGCCGGAAAAGCCTCGTGCGATGGTGTCGGCGAAGGCAGCGGGATCGGTTAGCCCCCAGGCAAGGGCAATGCCGGGTGCCTGTCCGGGGACGGAACTGCGGCGCAGATCGACCAAGGTGAAGCGCCAGTCGCCGATGGGAGGGACGGGGCTTACGCCGTCGTACCAGCCGAGGCAAAGAGGAATTCCTTGGGCATGGACGAGGGGCAACAGGGCCTGGACTTTGGGATGCGTGAGGGCAGGGGCGGGAATTTCGAGAAAGGTCCCTTCGGGCCAGGACCAATCGAGGAGCTCAGGCCCTGGAACCAGGCGTCCGAAAGAGAGAAAGACCGTGTGTGCGCTCGGCCAGCAAGGACGCAGACGCGCCAGTTCTTCGAGCGCAGCCTGCATCGAGGAGGCATGCAGGAAGAGACGGTTGGCGGTGATCGCCTGTTTGCGATTGACGGCGGGTTCACGCGTCAGAAAGGTGGCGTTGTCGCTCATGTAGGGCTCGTGGCGAAGGTGAAGGCGTCGCTGAAGAAGGACTCGGCGTCCAGACCGTGCGCCAGGAAGTCGCGCTGGGCGGCTTCGATCATCGCCGGAGCGCCGCAGGCGTAGACCTCGTGGCCCGAGAGCGTCGGGAAGTCTTGCAACACGGCGCGGTGCACGAGCTCGGTGCGACCCCTTCCCAGCGGTCCTCGACCAGGGGTTCGGAGAGCACCGGCACGTAGCGAAACCACGCGTGCTCGGCGGCGAAGCGTTCGAGCCATTCATGCCGGTAGAGGCCGGCGCGCGTGCGCGCCCCCCAGTAGAGCGTGGCGGGACGGGCGATGCCGGCATGGTGCATGTGCCGCAGCATCGACTGGATCGGTGCAAACCCCGTGCCGCCGGCAAGAAAGAGGATCGGCGCTTCGCTTTCCTCGCGCAGGAAGAAGCTGCCGAGCGGCCCTTCGAGTCGTAACACTTCCTTCGGCTTCATCGCCGTGAAGACGTGCGTGGTGAAGCGGCCGCCGGGCACGAGCCGGACGTGCAGTTCGAGGAAGTCGGTTTCTTCCGGGGCGTTGGCGAGCGAGAAGCTGCGCCGCGCGCCGTCGGGCAGCAGCACGTCTACGTATTGGCCGGCGCGGAAGCGGAAATCCAGGCTCGCCGGCCGTTTGAGCGTGAGGATCGTCACGTCTTCGGCGGCGCGCTCCAGGTGCTCGACGCGGGCGGGGAATTTGTGGACCGGAAAGTCGTCGGCACGGCGCAGCTCGCGCACGGCGATGACGAGATCGGTGAGCGCCCGGGCGCGGCAGGGCAGAAACCAGCCTTGTGCCCGTTCCTCTTCGGTGAGGGCCGAGGCGGCCACGGGGCCGGTATATTCGATCTTGCCGTCGAGGAGTCGGGCACGGCAGGCGCCGCAGGCGCCGTCGCGGCACCCATAGGGCAGCAGCAGCCCGGCGGCGAGCGCCGCTTCGAGCACGGTCTGATCCGGGGCGACGCGGAAGTCGGCGCCGGCATGGTCGGCGATGCGGACGATGGCGTTCATGGTAGGCTTGCGCATCCAGCGTGACGCAGAAAGCGCAAAAGGATAGCATGAAGCGGGCAAGGAGATTGCTGGTGGTCGGGGCAGGCGACGTGGCCGCGCGGGCGATGCGTTTTCTGCCGAAGGGGGTGTCGGTCATCGCGCTGGTGCGCCGTCCCGAGGCGGCGACGGCCTGGCGTGAGAGGGGGGCGAAGGTGCTGATCGCCGATCTCGACGACCGGCGCGGTCTGCGTCGCCTCGCCGGGCTCGCGCCCTGGGTGTGGATGCTCGCCCCTCCGCCGGCCGAAGGGATGGACGATCCTCGCTCGAAGCGCCTCGCGGCGGCGCTGGCCCGCGGCGGGAGGCGCCCTCGCCGTCTGGTCTATGTCGGCACGAGCGGTATCTACGGCGATCGCGGCGGCGCCTGGGTGCGCGAATCCGATCCGCCGCGACCGCAGACGGGCAGGGGAAAACGGCGGCTGGCTGCCGAGCGGCGCTGGCGCACGTTTGCGCGCCGGCTTGGCGTGCGGCTGTCGATCCTGCGCGCGCCGGGGATCTACGCCGAGGATCGCTGGCCGCTGGAGCGGCTGCGCCGCGGCTGGCCGCTGCCGCAAGAGCCAGTGTGGACCAACCACATCCACGCCGATGATCTCGCTCGCGCCTTGTGGCTTGCCACCTTCCGTGGCGCGAGCCTGCGTGCCTATCACGTGGTCGATCGAAGCGCGCTCACCTTGAGCGAATTCTACGAACGGCTCGCGGAAACCTTCGACTTGCCGGCGCCGCCGCGCTTGCCCCTGGCCGATGCCCTGGCGGCAGTGCCACCCGCCACGGCCTCCTTCATGCGAGAATCGCGCCGTCTGCGCAGCGAGCGGTTGCGCGAAGAACTGCGCCTGTGCCTGCGCCATCCGACGGTGGAGGGCGTGCTGGCGGCGATCGCAGCCCGCCGCGAAACGAGAGGGCAGCTTGAAGAACCGTCGCGAGCGGCGACAGGGCAAGGCGCCCGGAGCGCAGGATGCGAGACATATCAACCAAGATAGGCGAGCATCCGAGCACCGCGCAACGCCGCCATGCAGCCGCGCAGTAGGTTATTCGAGCTGCCCAAAAGGAGAATGAGTCCATGCTGGTCGTCAAATCCCTGCACATCGTCTTCGTCGTGAGCTGGTTCGCCGGGCTCTTCTATCTGCCGCGCATCTTCGTCAATCTGGCGATGGTCGAAGAGCCGGCGGTGCGGGCACACCTCTTGGTGATGGCGCGCAAACTCTACCGCTTCATGACGCCGCTGGGGGTGCTGGCGATCGTCTTCGGTCTGTGGTTGTGGTTCGGCTTCGGCTTTTCCGGCGGCTGGCTGCATGCGAAGACGCTGCTCGTGGCCTTTCTCGTCGTCTATCACCTGGCGTGCGGCCGCCTGCTGCGCGCTTTTGCCGAAGGGCGCAATCGTCACTCGCATCGCTGGTATCGCGTCTTCAACGAGATTCCCGTGCTGGTGCTCACGGCGGTGGTGTTCCTCGCCGTGTTGAAACCTTTTTGAGGAGGCGGCGTGAGCGAGCGGTTTTTCGTCCCTTGTCCGCGGGGTCTGGAGGGGGTGCTCGCCCAGGAGCTGGCGCGCCTGGGGGTCGAGCGGCCTGAGCCGGCTTCTGCTGGGGTGGGCTTTGCCGGCGAGTTCGCGCTCGGCGCTTGGGTGAACCTGACGAGCCGCATCGCCACGCGCGTGCTGTGGCAGGTGGGGGAAGGGGACTATCGCAACGAGGACGAGCTCTATCGCCTGGCCCGCGACATCCCCTGGCCACGGCATTTTGCCGTGGAGTGCACCATCCGCGTCGATGTGCGCGCGCAGCGCTCGCCCTTGCGCAGCCTCGAATTCGCGGCGCTGCGGGTCAAGGACGCGGTCTGCGACCGCTTCCGGGCGCAGCTGGGCGCGCGGCCCAGTGTCGATACTGTGGCGCCGCAGGTACGCCTGTGGGTTTTTCTGCAAGAGCGGCGCGCGCGGCTCTATCTCGATCTGAGCGGCGAGCCGCTCTACCGCCGCGGGTTCAAACGCTCGACGGTCGCCGCGCCCTTGAAGGAAAACCTCGCGGCGGGGATTCTCATGCTCACCGGGTGGCGACCGGAGGAGCCGCTGGTCGATCCGATGTGCGGCAGCGGCACGTTCCTTCTCGAAGCGGCGATGGCCGCGCGCGGCATCGCCCCGGGGCTCGCGCGCGGTTTCGCCCTGGAAAACCTGGAAAATTTCGACCCGGCGCAGTGGCGGGCTTTGCGCCAGCGTGCCAAGGCGCTGCGCCGCGACGTGCCGCTGCGGCTGTGGGGCTCCGACGTCGATCCGGCGATGGTGGCGGCCGCGCGCGACAACCTCGCCGCAGCGGGTCTGGAGGAGGCGGTGCACTGGCAAGTGGCCGATGTGGGGGAACTCGTCGCCCCGGCACCAGAAGGCGTTTTGGTGGCCAACCCGCCCTACGGCGTTCGGCTCGATGAAGCGCAGAGGCTGGCGGCATGGTATCCGCGGCTGGGCGATGCGCTCAAGCGCCACTGGACGGGCTGGCGCGCGTGGATCCTTACCGCCGACCCGGAATTGCCGCGGGCCATCGGACTCAAGGCAAGCCGGCGCGTGCCGCTCTTCAACGGGGCGCTGGAATGCCGCCTTCTGGAATACCGCCTCGTGGCCGGCCCGATGCGGCGGCGCACCAGCACGCCGCTGTGACGCACGCCATCAGAGGACGTCGAGGCCGTCGGGCGGACGGATGTCGGGTTTGTCTTCCCGTTTGCTGTAGAGCTTGATCTGTAGCCGCAGGTCGTTGACCGAGTCGGCGTAGCGCAGCGCGTCTTCGTAGCGGATGAGCCCCGCTTCGTAGAGGTCGAAGAGGGCCTGGTCGAAAGTCTGCATGCCCAGCTCGCGCGAGCGCTTCATCACGTCCTTGATCTCGCCCACTTCCCCTTTGAAGATGAGATCGGCAATGAGCGGCGAGTTGAGCATGATCTCTACGGCCGGAACCCGCCCAGGACCGTCGGCGCGCGGCAGCAGGCGCTGCGACACGAAGGCGCGCAGGTTGAGCGAGAGATCCATGAGCAGCTGCTGGCGCCGGTCTTCGGGAAAGAAGTTGATGATGCGGTCGAGCGCCTGGTTGGCGCTGTTGGCGTGCAGCGTGGCGAGCGCAAGGTGTCCGGTTTCGGCGAAGGCGATGGCGTAGTCCATGGTCTCGCGGTCGCGAATCTCGCCCATCATGATGACGTCAGGGGCCTGGCGCAAGGTGTTTTTCAGGGCGATTTCCCAGTTTTCGGTGTCGATGCCGATCTCCCGCTGCGACACGATGCAGTTTTTGTGCGTGTGCACGAATTCGATCGGATCTTCGATGGTGATGATGTGGCCGAAGGAATTCTCGTTGCGGTAATCGACGAGCGCGGCGAGCGAGGTGCTCTTGCCGGTGCTGGTGCCGCCGACGAAGACCACCAGGCCGCGTTTGAGCATGGCGATCTCCTTGAGAATGGGCGGCAGCATCAGCTCCTCGAAGGTGGGGACCCGGTCGGCGATGGCGCGCAGCACCAGCGCCACGGCGCCTTTTTCCAGATAGGCATTGACGCGGAAGCGCCCGATCCCGGTGGGATTGATGGCGAAGTTGCATTCCTTGGTCGCCTCGAACTCGGCGGCTTGCCGGTCGTTCATCAGGGCGCGGGCGATCTCCGCGGTATGGATGGCGGTGAGCGGCTGCGCCGTCTGCGGGGTGATCTTGCCGTCGATTTTCAGCGCCGGAGGGAAGTCCGGCGTGATGAAGAGGTCGGAGGCCTTTTTCTGCTTCGCGAGCTTGAGCAGGTCGTTGACGAAGCGCAGTGATTGGTCTTTTTGCATGATGACGGTCCTTAGCCGGTTACTGCTTGGGTGGAATGCCACCAGAGACTTAGATGACGCGCGTCGGAGCGACCTGGAACTGATCTTTGTTCTGTGCCACCGAGCGGGCTTCTTCGACTGAGATCACCTGCTGGCGTACCAGCTCCATGAGGCACTGGTCGAGCGTCTGCATGCCGATGGCCTGGTTGGTCTGGATGATGGAGTACATCTGGGCCACCTTGTTCTCGCGGATGAGGTTGCGGATGGCCGCGTTGGCGATCATGATCTCGTGCGCCGCCACGCGACCGGTGCCGTCCTTGCGCTTGAGCAGCACCTGCGAGATGACGGCGCGCAGGGATTCGGAGAGCATGGAGCGCACCATTTCTTTCTCGGCGGCGGGAAAGACGTCGACGATGCGGTCGATCGTCTTGGCGGCCGAGGAAGTGTGCAGGGTGGCGAAGACGAGGTGGCCGGTCTCGGCCGCGGTGAGTGCGAGCCGGATGGTCTCGATGTCGCGCATCTCGCCCACCAGGATCACGTCCGGGTCTTCGCGCAGCGCCGAGCGTAGCGCATTCTCGAAGGAATGGGTGTCGCGGTGCACCTCGCGCTGGTTGATGAGCGCTTTCTTCGGCTCGTGGACGAACTCGATCGGGTCCTCGATGGTGAGGATATGGACCGGCTGATGCGTGTTGATGTGATCGAGCATCGCTGCCAGCGTGGTCGATTTCCCCGAACCGGTGGGGCCGGTGACGAGCACGATGCCGCGGGGCTGATCGCAGATGGTCTTGAACACGGGCGGCGCGGCGAGCTCTTCGAGCGTGAGCACCTTGCTCGGGATGGTACGGAAAGCCGCCCCCATGCCCCGGTCCTGCAGGAAGGCGTTGACCCGGAAGCGGGCGATGCCGGGTACTTCGAAGGAGAAGTCCGCCTCCAGATGTTCCTCGAAGTTCTTGCGCTGCGCATCGTTCATGATGTCATAGACGAGCGCCTTGACGTCGGCATCGGTGAGCACAGGCAGGTTGATGCGCCGGATGTCGCCGTTGATGCGCAGCATCGGTGGCAGGCCGGCCGACAGGTGCAGGTCGGAAGCCTTGTTCTTGACGGAGAAGGCGAGCAGTTCGGTGATGTCCATACGATCTCCTGGGAGGCGGACGGCGGCGATGCTATACTCGGTTCAATCTTAGACTTCGAGTATGGCTTCGGAATGACGATTGTAGCGGATTCGTCGCGCCGCGAGGAACTTTTGTGCCGCCGGCTCGAGGCGCTGCGCGCGCGCGTGGCCGAGACCGAGGTTCGTGCCGGGCGTCCTCCCGGTTCGGTGACGATCGTGGCGGTGTCGAAAACCCAGCCGCCGGAATCCGTGCGTACGGCCTTTGCCTGCGGGCAGCGGGTCTTCGGCGAGAACTACGTACAGGAAGGCGTGGCCAAGGTCGAGGCGCTCTCGGACCTGCCGCTCGAGTGGCATTTCATCGGTCCCATCCAGAGCAACAAGACGCGGGCCATCGCTGAACACTTCGCCTGGGTGCATTCCGTCGATCGCCTGAAAGTGGCCGAGCGGCTGGCGACGCAGCGCCCGGCCGCCTTGGGGCCGCTGCAGGTGCTGCTGCAGGTCAATGTGAGCGGCGAAGCGAGCAAGTCCGGCGTGGCGCCGGCCGAGGTGCCGGCGCTCGCGCAGGCGGTGGCGGCATTGCCTGGTCTGCGCCTGCGCGGTCTGATGTGCATTCCGGAGCCGACTTCCGACGAGGCTGTGCTGTGTGCGCGTTTCCGTATGCTGCGCCGTTGCCTGGAAGAGCTGCGCGCACAGGGGCTCGAGCTCGACGTGCTCTCGATGGGCATGTCGGGCGATTTCACCCTCGCCATCGAGGAGGGAGCGACGCACGTGCGCCTGGGGACGGCGATTTTCGGGGAGAGGAAGAAACCATGAGAATCAGTTTTCTTGGCGGCGGCCGCATGGCCGAGGCCCTGATCGGCGGTTTGTTGGCGCGCCAGGTGGCGAGTGCGCGCGCAGTCCAGGTGATGGATCCCGACGCGGTGCGCTGCCGGGCGCTGGAAGCGCGCTTCGGCGTGGCGGCGCAGACGGTGCTCGACGATGCCTGGTTCGAGACCGACGTGATCGTGCTGGCAGTCAAGCCCCAGCATTTGCGTGAGGCGGTGACTCCGCTCGCCGGCCGTCTGGGGCGGATCCTGGTGCTGAGCATCGCCGCGGGCTTGCCGCTTGGCGTGATCGGGCGCTGGCTCGGCGGGCACCGGCGGCTCGTGCGTGCCATGCCCAATACGCCTGCCCTGGTGGGGGCGGGGGTCACGGGGCTCTACGCCGACCCGAGCGTCGATGCGCTGGGGCGCGAGGAGGCCGAGCGCATCATGGCGGCGGTGGGCGAGGTGCTCTGGGTCGAGGAGGAAGGAAAAATCGACGCGATCACCGCCCTTTCCGGCAGCGGCCCGGCCTATGTCTTCGCCTTTCTCGAAGCCTTGCAGGCGGCAGGCGAAGCGCTGGGGTTCGACGCTGCCACTGCCCGCCGTTTGGCGCAGGCCACCGCCGCGGGCGCGGTGCGACTCGCCCAGGAGAGCGAGGAGCCGCTGTCGCGCCTGCGCGAGAACGTGACCTCCAAGGGAGGAACGACGGAGGCGGCGCTCGCGCGCCTCACCGAGCGGGGCTTTGCCGAGACTGTGCGCGAGGCGGTGTTCGCCGCCCATGCGCGCAGCCAGGAACTCGCGCGGCAGCTGGGCGAGGCGCCGTGATGATGGGCCAGCAGCTCTTCGATCTGGTGCTCGGCACCTTGGCGCAGGCCTTCACCGCCGTGCTCTGGCTGCGGGTGCTGATGCAGGCGCAGCGCATTTCCTTCTACACACCGCTGGGGCGTTTCGTGCTCGCGCTCACCGATTGGGCGGTGTTGCCGCTGCGCCGCATCTTGAAGCCACGCATGCGCTGGGACGCAGTGAGCCTGGGATTGGTCTGGGCGACGCAGTCGCTCTTCGTGCTGCTGAAGATGGCGCTCTTCGGCCAGCTCGCGCTCTTGCCGCTCGGCGGGCTCATCGGTCTGGTGGTACTGGGCGGGCTACTCGAGAGCTTCTACGTGCTGGGATATCTGCTCTTTTTCGCGGTGCTCTTCGCGGCGGTCCTGAGCTGGGTCAATCCGCGCGCTCCAGCCGCGGCGATCGCCGCGGCGATCGTGGCCCCCTGGCTCGAACCGATCCGGCGCGTCGTGCCCGTGATCGCTGGCATCGACCTGAGTCCTCTCGTCTTTCTGCTGCTGTTGCAGGTGCTGGCGATCGCCGGCGGGCAGTTGCGCTTTCTCTTGGTACGGCTGCTGCTGGGCGGCGGGCTGGGATGAATGAAGCGTCGCCCATCCGCCTCGAGCCCGAGGCGGTGGTGGTGAGGCTGCACGTGCAGCCGGGCGCCAAACGCAGCCAGTGGGCGGGACGCCATGGCGAGGCGATGAAACTGCGCGTGGCCGCTCCCGCCGTGGACGGGAAGGCGAACGAGGCGCTCGTGCGCTTTCTGGCCGAATTCTGCGGCGTGCCGCGTGCGGCCATCGCGATCGTACAGGGAGAGACGGGCCGTGCCAAGCGCGTGCGCATCGCCACCTCCGATCCGCAGGCGGTGGCGGCGCGGCTTGAGACCCTGCTTTAGCGGCTGAAGACCGGGCGGCCGGCCACCAGGGTGGCGACCACGCGCCCCTGCACCGTTTGCCCCAAGAGCGGCGTGTTCTTCCCCAGGCTTGCAAGCGACTCGGGTGTGACCTGCCAGCGGGCCTCGGGGTCGAAGAGGCAGAGGTCGGCCACCGCGCCTTCTCCCAGATGGCCAGCGTCTTCCTGGCCGAGGAGCCGGGCGGGGCGCTCGGTGATGGGAGCGAGCGCCGCGGCGAGGTCGAGCCCGCGCTCGCGCCCCCAGGCTAGCGTGAGCGGCAGGAGCAGCTCCAGCCCAGTCGCACCGGGTTCGCTCTCGGCAAAGGGGACGGCCTTGGCGTCGTCGTCGACCGGGGTGTGGTTCGAATCGATCACGTCGATCAGTCCTTCGGCCACGGCCTGGGCGAGCGCCGCGCGGTCGGCCTGGCTGCGCAACGGGGGGATCACGTGTGTGTGGGTGTCGAAGTGCCCGAGGTCGTGTTCGCTGCAGGCAAGGTGCAGCGCCGAGACGCTGGCGCTCACGGGCAGCCCCGAGGCTTTCGCCTGGGCGAGCAGCGGCAGCGAAGCGGCGCTCGAGAGATGCTGCACGTGCAGCCGCACGCCGGTAGCGCGGGCGAGTTCCAGAAGCCGCGCCAAGGCGATCGTCTCGGCGCAGGCGGGAATGCCCGGCAGGCCCAGGCGGGCAGCCACTTCCCCGTCGTGCGCGCAGCCGGCTGCCGCGAGCCAAGGGTCGGAGGCGGTGAGCCACACGGGGAGATCGAAGGTCGCGGCGTACTGGAAGGCACGAAAGAGCGACAGGCTGTCGGCGATGGGCACGTCGGCCTGACCCAGGGCGATGCAGCCGACTTCGGCAAGGAGCGCCATCTCCGAGAGGCGCTCGCCCTTGAGTCCCAATGTGAGAGCGCCTACCGGGTGCACGTGGGCGAGCCCCAGCGCTTCGGAGCGGAAACGCAGCATCTCGACGAGGCCGGCTTCGTCGAGCGGGGGGTCGGTGTCGGGCGGGGTGACGACGCGCGTGATGCCGCCGCGCACGGCGGCCTTGAGCTCGGAGGCGAGCGTGGCGCGATATTCGAAACCGGGTTCGCGCAGCCGGGCGAAGGTATCGATGAGGCCGGGGCAGACGACCAACCCTTCGGCCTCGATGGTGTGATCGGCGTGGAAATCCGGCGCCGGGCCGCGGCCGACGATGCGCCCGTCGGCGATCAGCAGGTCGGCGAGCTCTTCTTGGCGACGACGGGGATCGACGAGGCGGGCGCTGCGGATGCGCACTCTCATGCTTGGGCTCCTTGTCCGGCGAGCAGGCTCATCACCGCCATGCGCACGGCGATACCGAAGGTGACTTGCGGCAGGATCACCGACCGGGGGCCGTCGGCCACCGCCGAGTCGATCTCGATGCCGCGGTTGAGCGGCCCCGGGTGCATGACGATGGCGTCGGGCTTGGCGAGCGCGAGTTTCTCGGGCGTGAGCCCGAAGCGTTGGTGGTACTCTTCCTTCGAGGGCAGCAAGGCCCCTTTCATGCGCTCGTTCTGGAGCCGCAGCATCATGACGACGTCGACGTCGCGCAAGCCCTGGCGCAGGTCGTGGAAGACGCGGGCGCCGAACTGTTCGAGCCCTACGGGCAGCAGCGTCTTGGGGCCGATCACACGCAGCTCGCCCACGCCCAGAGTGGTGAGCGCGGCGATCTCGGAGCGGGCCACGCGCGAGTGGAGCACGTCGCCGACGATGGCCACCGTCAGCCGGGAGAAATCTTTCTTGTAGTGCCGGATGGTGTACATGTCGAGCAGCCCCTGCGTGGGGTGGGCGTAGCGTCCGTCGCCGGCATTGACCACGTGGATGTGCTCGAGGCCGCGCTCTCGCAGGTGACGGGCGATGAGGAAGGGCGCGCCGCTGCTCGCGTGGCGGACGACGAACATGTCGGCGTTCATCGCGCAGAGGTTGTCGATGGTGTCGAGCAGCGACTCACCCTTGGTGGTGGAGCTCGTGCTGACGTTGAGGTTGATGACGTCGGCCGATAGCCGCTTGGCGGCGATCTCGAAAGTGGTGCGCGTGCGGGTGGAATTCTCGAAGAAGAGGTTGAAGACGCTCTTGCCGCGCAGCAGTGGCACTTTCTTCACTTCGCGTTCGGTGACTTCGAGGAAAGGCTCGGCCATGTCGAGGATCTGCAGCAGCACCTCGCGCGGCAGCCCGTCGAGGCTCAGGAGATGCTGCAAGCGGCCATGTTCATCGAGTTGTGGGTGGCTCATCGCGCAGGGTCCGGAGGGTGAAGAGGCCCGCTTCATTGCGGGCGAGTTCGAGCCGCTCGCCGGCAGGCAGCGGCTGGGGCAGGGTATGGGCCACGTAACGCGCGCAAATCGGAAGTTCCCGTTCGCCGCGATCGACGAGTACGGCAAGCTCCACGCGCGCGGGGCGGCCGTAGTCGAAGAGCTCGTTGATCGCCGCGCGTACGGTGCGGCCGGTGTAGAGCACGTCATCGACGAGCAGGATCCGCGCATCCTGTACAGGGAAAGGGATGTGCGAGGCGCGCACGCGCGAGCGGCCCAGGCCGCGCTGCGCGAGGTCGTCGCGGTAAAATGAAATATCGATGCTGCCGAGCGCCTTGGCAGGGGCGAGCTCGCGCTGCAGCCGCTCGGCGAGCCAGGCGCCGCCGGAGTGGATGCCCACCAAGGCGTCGAAGCGGTCGATGTCGGGGATGAGCTGCTCGCGCAGCCGCGCATAGAGCGCTTCCGCATCAGGGAATGAGTTCATACGGGTTCCTTGGGAGCGACGGCGTCGCGCCAGGGCGCGCCGTCGAAGTAACTTTGCAGGATGGCGCATGCCGCGAGCGCATCTCGTACCGGCTTGCGATGCCGCCAGTCGCGGTGGCCGACTTCCACGAGTTGTCGTTCGGCCACACAGGAAGAGAAGGCTTCATCGACCAGCACCACGGGCAGCCGGTGGCGGCCGTGCAGGCGGCGGGCGAAGCGCTCGCAGCGCCGCCCATGCTCGTGGTCTTGTGCTTCGCCGGGGCGGCCGACGACGAGCAGCACCGGCCGCCACTCTTCGACGAGCGCGGCGATGGCGGCGAAGAAAGCGGGCTCGTCGCGCGAGGGAAGCGTGGTGAGCGGCACCGCCAGGCGCAATTCGAGATCCCCCTGGGCGAGACCGGTGCGGGTAAGGCCATAATCGAAGGCGAGCACCGTTCCGCGCCGCGGCAGGGCGGCTTCAACCGTGTCCGGCATGGATGACGAGGTGATGAAGCGCTACGCCCAGGAGCGCGAGCGCCGCTTCATAGCGTTGCTCCGGCGCCACGCCGAAGATGAGTTCGGGGTCGGCCGGGACGGTGAGCCAGGCGTTTTGCGCGAGTTCCTGTTCGAGCTGACCCGGGGCCCAGCCGGCGTGCCCCAGGACGACGAGGAAGTCGTGCGGATCCTTGCCTTCGCCGATCGCCTGCAGCACGTCGCGGGAACTGGTGAGCGCGAGACCATGCGGCAGCACCGTGGTGCCGTGCCAGCTTCCGCCCGGGCGGTGCAGCACGAACCCGCGCTCGGTAGCCACTGGGCCGCCGAAGAAGACCGGCCGGGCGGCAATTGCGGGAACGGGGGGCGACAAGTCAATGCGCTCGTAGAGGGTGCCGAGCGTGATCTCGGTGGGACGATTGATGATCACGCCCATCGCCCCTTCTTCGGAGTGCTCGGCGAGATACACCACCGTCTGGGCGAAATTGGGATCGGCCATGTCGGGCATGGCGATCAGGAAATGATGCTTGAGGCTTACGCGGGATCGGCTCATGGGCGAATTCTAGCTCAATTCAGAAAGGGACGATCGAGCACGGGGGCACGAGGAGCGGCGTCGGGCGTACCTTGCCGCCGCTGCTGGATCAAATCATAGAAAGGGTCTTCCGTCATGTCGTTTGGCGGAGGAGCTTCTTCGACGGGTTCAGATGAGGGTGGATACGGCGAGGGAGGCGGGTATTCGCTGTAATGATACTCGGTCTTGTCGTCGAGCTGCACCGTGGAGATCCCTTCTGGCATGGGGCGTTTGACCTCGGGTTGGCCTTGCAGTGCCGTCTCCATGTACTCGATCCAGATGGGCAACGCGGCGCGCCCCCCCGTCTCGGCCCGTCCGAGCGAGCGCGGCTGGCTGAAACCGAGCCAGCTCACGGCGACGATCTTGGGCTGATAGCCGGCAAACCAGGTGTCGACCTGGTTGTTGGTGGTGCCGGTCTTGCCGGCCAGGTCTGAGCGCTTGAGCCGGGCGCGCGCCGCCGCGGCCGTGCCGCGCTCGACCACGGTGCGCAGCAGCGAGTCCATCATCCAGGCGTTGCGCTCGGAGAGTACGCGGGGCGCGTCTTGCCCTGCGACCTTTGGCTGCACGCGCAGGAGCAGATTGCCTTGGGCGTCGCGGATCTCCTGGATGAAATAAGGCTCGACGAGGTAGCCGCCGTTGGCGAACACGGCATAGGCCCGCGCCATTTCCCAGGGGTTGGCGCTGCCGGCCCCAAGGGCCATCGTCAGGTAGGCGGGGTGTTTCGCCGGATCGAGCCCGAAACGGGTGATCCATTGTTGGGCGTAGGCCGGCGTGATGTCGTTGAGCACGCGGATCGCGACCACGTTCTTGGACTTGGCCACGGCGTCGCGCAGGCGCATCCAGCCTTCGTAGCGATCGTCGTAGTTTTTCGGCTCCCAGTCCTTGCTGCCGGTGAGCTCGGCGGAAAAGAAAAGGGGCGCATCTTCCACCCAACTGCCCGGACCCCAGCCTTTTTCCAGAGCAGCGGAATAGATGAAGGGTTTGAAGGAGGAGCCGGGCTGGCGCTGCCCTTGGGTGGCGTGGTTGAATTTCGTCAGGCCGAAATCGTAGCCGCCCACGAGGGCGCGCACCGCCCCGGTGTCGGCATCGAGCGAGACGAGCGCCGCCTGCGCTTCGGGTAGCTGGGTGAGTTCCCAGCGCTCATTGGGCAGAGGACGCAGACGCACGACGGCGCCGGGCCGCAGACGCTGTTCTTCGGGGGCCTTGGCGCCGAGGCTGCGGCGCACGAAGTCGAGCGCCTTGTCGGTGAATTCCACGGTCTTGCCATGGCGCCAGACGACGAGCCTGCGATCGCTCGCTTCCAGCACGACGGCGGCGAGCGCCTCGGGGAAATCGGGGTAGGACGACAGCTGGGCATCCAAGGTATCCCAATCGCGCTCGGCCACCGCTTTGGCGTCGAGCATGCCTTCGGGGCCGCGGTAGCCATGGCGCCGGTCGTAGGCCAGAAGCCCGTGGCGCACGGCGGCCTCGGCGGCGCGCTGGTCGGCCAGGCGGATCGTCGTGAAGATCTGGATGCCGGCGGTGTAGGCAGCGTCCCCGAAACGCTCCAGCGCGAAGAGGCGCGCCATCTCGGCCACGTACTGGCCGACGCCGTTGCCGTTGATCGCGGTCGGATCGTTGCGATAGCGGTCCTGGGCGAGCACGATCGGTTCGGCCGCCGCCGCGGCGTATTGCTCTTGCGTGATGAAACCTGCTTCCAGCATGCGCGAGAGCACGTACTCGCGGCGTTTCTTCGCCGCCTCGGGGTTGCGGATGGGATTGAGCTGCGAGGGCGCCTTGGGCAGCCCCGCGAGCAGCGCCGCCTCGGCCAGCGTGAGCGCCTGCACCGGCTTGCCGAAATAGGTCTGCGCTGCGGCGGCGAAGCCATAGGCGCGTTGCCCGAGGTAGATCTGGTTGAGGTAGAGCTCGAGGATCTGATCCTTGCTCAGTTCGCGCTCGATCTTGAGGGCGAGCAGGATCTCGTAGAACTTGCGGTTGAAGGTTTTTTCGCGCGAGAGGTAGAAATTGCGCGCCACCTGCATGGTGATGGTCGAGGCGCCCTGAGCCTTGCCGCCACGCACGAAATTGACGAAGGCGGCGCGAACGATGCCTTGCACGTCGATGCCGGGGTGCTCGTAGAAGCGCTCGTCCTCGGCGGCGAGGATGGCCTGCTTGAGGTGATCTGGTATGACATTGACGTTTAAGACGACACGCTTCTCTTCGCCGAACTCCGCCAGGGGTTCGCCTTCGGCGGAGTAGACGCGCAAGGGGATCTTCGGCTGATAGTCGATGAGCTGATCGAGCGTGGGCAGCTGCTGCCAGGCGAGGACGATGGTCGTTGCAAGAATGCCACAGGCGGCGATTCCCAAGGCGAATAGGGCGAGTATCGAGGTTTTGACCCGAGACATGAGGGTGTCCGTAGAAAGTTTTTTGATTATACCGAGTGAAAGGGCGTTGTCCTTGGATGGATATGCCGATTATAATTGCCGCGCGACCGTGAGGCATGATGCCGGACAGGGGGCCATCGGATGATCTGGGACAAGTTGCTGGGGTGGGGGAGCGGTAGCGGAAGTGGGCTGATCGGGGTCGACCTTTCGGCTTCCGCGGTCAAAACATTGGAATTGTCTGGCAGCATCGAAGTTCCGCTCATCGAACAAAGCGTCATCGTGCCACTTGCCGAAGGGGCAATGGTCGACAACGCGCTGGTCAACTTCGATGGGGTGGCGCAGGCCTTGCGCGCCGCGATTTCCCAGCACCACGGGGGGGCGAAGCGGCTCGCCTTCGCCTTGCCAGATGCCGTCGTGATGATGAAGACGGTGACGCTGGCCGCCCTGGAGAGCGAACGCGAATTCGAAGAGCTCGTCCTGATGGAGGCGGCGCGTTTCGTCCCCTTCCCGCTCGAAGAGGTCGCGCTCGACTGGGAGATCACGGGGCCGGGCCATCTCGAAGAAACCGTCGAGGTCTTCATCGTCGCGGCCCGGCGCGACCGCGTCGATGAGCTCGTGGCGCTCGCCGATGCGGTCGGTGTGGAACCCGCGGTGGTCGATGTCGCCTCGCTCGCGTGGCAACGGGCCCTGGTTCGGGGTAGCGAGGAAGAAAGGTCGAAACGCATCGAGGCGCATTGTAATCTCGGGGCGAACCTCTTGGAAGTGTTCGTCTTCCATCGCGGCAGGCGCGTTTTCGATCGCACCCAGCCCGTGGGAGGGCAGCAGCTCGCCCGCGAATTGATGCGCCGCAGCGGCAAAACGGCTCAGGAAGTAGAGCAGATGACCGAAGAACATCGCTGGCCGGTCGATCTCCTCGGCCAGGTGGTGGTTCCTTTTTGTGACACGCTCGCCCAGGAAATCGCCCGGGCGCTGCAATATTTTTTTGCAACCCAGTCTTCGGATCACGTCGATCGGGTCGTCCTGGGCGGGGGCCTGGCGGCTTTGCCGATGCTCCCCGACGCCGTCCGGCAACGGGTGGCGGCTCCCGTCGAAGTGGCCGACCCCTGGAAGGGTTTTCAGGTCCATCCGCGCCTGCGTGACCGCCTTCGCCCTAGTCTCGCGCCGCGCATGGTCATCGCCACCGGTCTCGCCCTGCGGAGGTTCGATCAGTGACCCGTATCAATCTCTTGCCCTGGCGCGAAGCGCTGCGAGAACGGCGCCGGCGCCTGTTCTACAGCGGGCTCGTCGCCGCTGCCTTGGCCGGGGTGCTCGTTGGCATCATCGGCTCTCTCTACCTCAATGGGCTCATCGAGCGACAGCAGGAGCGTAACCGCTTCCTCACCGAGCAGATCGGCCAGCTCGACAAGCAGCTTGCCGAGCTCAAAGAACTGCGTACCCTCATCGATGGCATCGTCGCCCGCAAGAACGTCATCGAGTCCCTGCGCGCACGTCGCGTCGAGCCGGTGCTGCTCTTCGACGAGCTGCCCCGGCGCCTTCCCGAAGCCACTTTTCTCGAGTCCTTGGAGCGGCGCGACGCCCTCGTGACCTTGCGCGGCGTTTCCCAGTCGAACGCGCGCGTCTCCGAGACCATGCGCTCCCTCGATGCCTCGCCTTATCTCACCGACGTGCGGCTCATCGAGACCTTGGGCCTCGATAGAAACGGGCAAAGGGTGGTTCGGTTCGCCTTGCAGTTGCGCATGGACCGTCCCGTGATCGAGGCGATGGGAGCGGAAAAACCGGCGGCGGAGGGCAAACCATGAAAGTCGATGTGCGCTTCGATCTGCGGCGCGATCCGTTGCGTTGGATCAGGCAGTTCCGCGATCTGGATCCTCAAGATCCCGGCAGATGGCCGCCGGCTCCGCAAATCACGGTCATGGTGCTGCTGTTTGCCCTCATCGTCGCCGGTGCCTGGTGGTTTTTCTGGACCTCACAGGCCGAGGAGCTCGAACGTGTCAAGGGGCAGGAGAAAGAGTTGCGCGACCAGTGGCTGGTGAAGAAACGGCAAGCGGTCAATCTGCCGGAATACCGGGCCCAGCTGCGTACGGCCGAAGCCCAGTTCGGCGCCTTGCTGAAGCAGCTCCCGAGCAAATCCGAGATGGATGCCCTGTTGCAGGACGTGCATCAATTCGGGCTGAAGCGGGGGTTGCGTTTCGAGTTGTTCCGGCCGGGAGACGAGGCGCGGCGAGACTTCTACGTCGAGATGCCCGTGGCGATCGCACTCGAAGGGGGATTCCACGAGATCGCCGGGTTTCTCAGCGACGTCTCTTCCATGCCGCGGGTGGTGACGTTCGGCGACATCAAGCTCGCGCCGCAGAAGGACGTGGGCCTGAAGTTCGAGGCGACGCTGCACACCTACCGTTATCTGGACGAGGAAGAGCTCAACGCGGCCGCACCCAAGCCGGCGGCAAAAGGAGGGAAAAAATGAGCTTCCCTTCACTGCCTGCGTTTGCGTCGGTTTTGGCCGCATTCCTGCTGACCGGGTGCGTCGAGGCCCCTCCTTCGGACGTGACCGACATCCAGCAATGGATGGAGGAATCTGCCCGGGGGCTGAAAGGGCGGGTCCCGCCGCTTCCCGAAGTCAAGCCGTTTCCTCCAGTGGCTTACAAGGCTCAGGATTTGACCGACCCCTTCGATCCCGGCCGCTTGGCCCCGCCGGCGCTCAAGTCGGCCAAGGGAGGGGGCTTGCCCGCGCCAGACATGAATCGGCCGCGCGAGCCGCTCGAGCGTTTCTCGCTCGAAGAGCTCAAGCTCAGAGGGGTATTGCGCCGGGGCAAAGAGATCCGGGCGCTGATCGAGGCCCCGGACGGCGTCTATCCCGTCTCGGTGGGCTCCTATCTCGGACAGAATTTCGGTCGGGTCGTGGCGATCGAGGATACCAAGCTCAAGATCGAAGAAATGGTGCAGGATGCCGAACAGCGTTGGGTCAAGCGGCCGGTGGAATTGAACTTGGAGGGAAAACAATGATTCGCGAAGCTGGAGAAGTCCTGGGTTTCGAGCCCAAGAGGAGTGTCGCCGCACGCTGGCTGGGAATCCTCGTCTTGGGAATGTGCCTCACGCTGCTTTTGGTCGGCGGGCGTTCGGCCATGGCCGAGGAGAAGACCGCCCTCCTCAAAGACGTCTCCCTCGTCGAATCGGGACAGGGAGGGATGCGGGTCGATTTCGTCTTCGAGGGGAGCGTCGCCAATCCCTCGCATTTCGCGCTCACCAGCCCTTCGCGCATCGTCATCGATTTTCCCAATGCGAAGAGCCAGTTGGGAGCACCCTCGCGGGAGATCAAGCGCAACGGCATTGAGCGAATCTACGCGGTCGAGGCGGCCGGGCGCTTGAGGGTCGTCCTTGCCCTGTCGCAGCCGATGACCTACCGCCTCGCCCAGATCGGCTCGGGCTGGGGTCTCGAGCTCGAAGCCGGTACCGCCGCTCAAATGGCCAGCAAGGCGCAGGAAGCCCTCGTTCCCTACCAGACGCAGGCGGTGGGGCAAGCCGCCTCGTCGGGGGGTGGGGCCGTCGTTCCTTCGATCCTCTCGGTCGACTTCCGGCGGGGAACGAACGGTGAGGGCAAGGTGATGGTGCATCTCTCCACCCCTGAGATCGCGCCCGACCTGCGCCGTGCCGGCGAGCGCATCGAGGTCGTCTTCCCCGAGACGGCGCTGCCGCAGGAGCTCTACCGCCGCAGCGACGTGACCGATTTCGCCACGCCGGTGCAGAGTTTCCGCTTCGAGCGGCGCGGGCGTGATACCGTGCTCGTGATCGAGCCCAAGGGCAACTGGCAGCACACCGCCTATCAGGCCGACGCGCTCTTCGTCGTCGACATCCAGCCGGTTCAGGAAGACCCCAACAAGGTGCTCGTGGGCAAGCCCCAGTACAAGGGCGAGCGACTCACGCTCAACTTCCAGAACATCGACGTGCGCGCCGTGCTGCAGGTGCTGGCCGACTTCAGCGGCTTCAACATCGTCGTCTCCGACACCGTGCAGGGCACCATCACCCTGCGCCTGGTCGACGTGCCCTGGGATCAGGCCCTCGACATCATCCTGCAGAACAAGAAACTCGACAAGCGTCAGCAGGGCAACGTCATCTGGGTGGCGCCGGCGCAGGAGATCGCCGAGCAGGAGAAGGTGCGTCTGGATGCGCTCAACCAGAGCATCGAGAAGGGGGTGCTGGTCACCGAGAGTTTTCAGGTCAATTACCACTCGGCGGCCGAGATCTACGCCATGATCTCGAATGACAATACCGGCGGCGGAGGAGGGGGCAGCAACACGAAAAAAATGCTCTCCGACCGCGGCATGGCCACCTTCGACATGCGCACCAACAAGCTCTTCATCACCGATGTCGAAGAGCGTCTACAGGCGGTGCGCGAGCTCCTGAAGCAGATCGACGTGCCGCCGCGCCAGGTGGTGATCGAGGCGCGCATCCTCGAAGTGTCGTCGAACTTCAACAAGGAGATCGGGGCCAAGCTCAATACGAACAATAGGCCAATCATTTCGGCCGATTATTTCAACATTGGACCGATCAACCGTCCCTTCTTCCAGCAGAATACCAACGTCGATGCCGGGCAATTCTCGACGTTCGCGCTGTCGATCTTCAACCGCTCGGCGACGCGCTTCCTCAACCTCGAGCTCAACCTGGCCGAGGTCACGGGCAAGAGCCGCATCGTCTCCAACCCGAAGATCATGACGGCGAACAACATCGAGGCGCGTATCGCCGTGGGACAGGAGATCCCCTACGTGACGACGGTGACGGCCAACAACATGACCACACCGAACGTGCAATTCAAGGAGGCGGTGCTCGAACTTCGGGTCACGCCGGTGCTTACGCCCGATGGCCGGATCCGCATGAAGGTGGTGGTGCATGACGACCAGCCGGATTATTCAAGAAGCATTCAGGGTAATCCGCCGATCCGCAAGCGTGAAGTGGTGAGCGACGTCCTGGTCGACAACGGGGGGACCGTCGTCCTCGGCGGCCTCTTCCAGGAGTCCGAGACCAACGGTGTCGATCAGGTGCCCTGGCTGGGCGATGTGCCGGTCTTCGGGAATCTCTTCCGCAACAAGTCGAATTCCGCGACGCGCACCGAGCTGATGGTGTTCCTCACGCCGCGCATCGTTGCCGAGGATCTGCGCCTGCGTTGAGTCTGCCGCGCCTCGTGCATGAAAGACCCGCCTGCTGCAGGGGCGGGTTTTTTTACGCCGTATGGCAGAGCTTTTTTTACGGTACACTAGCCTCGATCAACGAATGTGAGCGTATCGGGTGGAGCCCATCGTGTTCATCGGGATGATGGGGGCCGGCAAGACGACCTTGGGCCGCAGTTATGCGGCGCGGCACGGGCTGGCTTTCATCGACAGCGACCAGGAGTTGGAGGCGCGAACCGGCGTCTCCATCCCTACGATCTTCGCCGTCGAGGGCGAGGAGGGATTTCGCGAGCGTGAGGCGCGGATGCTTGCCGAGCTGCTCGGCCGCGAGGACCTCGTGCTCGCCACCGGCGGCGGGGTGGTATTGCGGCCGGAAAACCGGGCGCAGCTGCGCCGTCGCGGCATCGTGGTCTATCTGCACGTGCCACCGGAGGTGCTGTGGGAGCGACTGCGGCACGATCGCCATCGGCCGCTGCTGCAGGTGCCGCAGCCGAGGCAGCGCATTTTCGAACTCTACGCCCAGCGCGACCCGCTCTACCGCGAGGTGGCCGACGTCGTGGTCGATGGCGGTCGGCTGAAGCCTGCGGCCATGCTCGCGCGGGTGGAGGAGGCGGTGCGCGACTACCGGTCGGGCAAAGGGGAAGGGGCGGTGGTGGCGGAAGGAGAGCGGGATGCGTGAGCTGGCCGTCGATCTGGGTGAGCGGTCCTATCCTATTTTCATCGGTTCCGGCGTGCTTACGGCCCATGAGTTGCTGCTGCCGCACCTGGAGCAGCCGCGCGCGGTGCTCGTCACGAATGAGACGGTGGCGCCGCTCTATCTCGAGCGCGTAACGACTATGCTGGAGCGTCACGCCGTGCGCGTCGACTCGGTGGTGCTGCCCGACGGGGAGCAGTACAAGAACTGGCAGACCCTGGAGAAAATCTACGATACCTTGGTGGATACCCGTGCCGAGCGCACCACTCCCCTCATCGCCCTGGGAGGGGGAGTGATCGGCGACATGACCGGTTTCGCCGCCGCCACCTGGCAGCGCGGGGCTCCTTTCGTCCAGATGCCCACCACGCTCCTGGCGCAGGTCGATTCTTCCGTGGGCGGCAAGACGGCGATCAACCATCCGCGCGGCAAGAACATGATCGGAGCTTTCCATCAGCCTCGTGCCGTGCTCATCGACACCGATACGCTCGCGACCCTGCCGCTGCGCGAGCTGCGCGCGGGGCTCGCCGAAGTGATCAAGTACGGGCTCATCCGGGATGCTGCTTTCTTCGAGTGGCTCGAGGGGCACATGGAGGCGTTGCTCGCGCTGGAGCCGGGGGCCGTGGCCTTCGCCATCGAGCGTTCCTGTCGCAACAAGGCCGAGGTGGTGGCGGCCGACGAGACCGAGCGCGGCGAACGGGCGCTGCTGAACCTGGGACACACCTTCGGCCACGCGATCGAGACGGGGACAGGCTACGTCGGCTGGCTGCACGGTGAGGCGGTGGCCGTGGGGATGCTGATGGCGGCCGAGGTGTCGCTGCGCCTGGGCTGGCTCGACGAGAACGAGCTCGCCCGCATCGAGGGGCTCTTGATCCGCGCCGGCCTGCCGGTGCAGGGGCCGGGCTTGCCGGTGGATGAGATGCTGCACTGGATGGCCGGAGACAAGAAGGTGAGCGGCGGGCGCCTGCGGCTCGTGCTGCTGCAGGGCATCGGCCGCGCGGTGGTGACGGCAGAGGTTCCGCCGTCCGTGTTGCGCGCCGCGATCGAAGCGAGGAGCTGAGATGCTCGCGCCCTACGCCGTCCATGAAGCGGCGAGCCGCGGGCGACGGCACCCCGAGCCGAGCGCGGCGCCGCGCAGCGAGTTCCAGCGCGACCGTGACCGGATCGTCCATTCGAGCGCCTTTCGCCGGCTGGAATACAAGACCCAGGTCTTCGTCAATCACGTCGGGGATCACTTTCGCACGCGGCTCACCCATTCGCTGGAAGTAGCGCAGATCGGCCGCTCGATCGCCCAGATGCTCGAGGTGAACGACGTGCTGGTCGAGGCGATCACGCTGGCGCACGACCTGGGGCACACCCCTTTCGGGCACGCAGGACAGGAGGCGCTCGACGAGTGCATGAAAGAGGAGGGCGGGTTCGAGCACAACCTGCAGTCGCTGCGCATCGTCGACGAGCTCGAGGAGAAGTATGCCGAATTCGACGGGCTCAACCTCATGTTCGAGACGCGCGAGGGCATCCTGAAGCACTGCCGGCCGGAGCACTGGGCCCGGCTGGGGGACGTGGCCGAGCGGTTTCGCCGCGACTTGCGGCCCTCGCTGGAAGCGCAGATCGCCAATCTCGCCGACGAACTCGCCTATAACAACCACGACATCGACGACGGTCTGCGCTCCGGTCTCCTCACCTTGGATTCCCTCGAGTCGGTGCCGATTTTTGCGCGCACGCGCGCCGAGGTTCAGGCGCGCTACCCGGGGCTGGAGCGCAAGCGCCTCATCCACGAGACGATCCGCCGCATGATCTCGCTCATGGTGCTCGATCTCGTCGAGGAGAGCCGCAGGCGCATCGCCGAGGCCGATCCCGCCTGCGTCGAGGACGTGCGCCGCGCCCCGTCGCTCGTGCAGCATTCGAGCACGATGCGCGAGGAAGTGGCGCTGCTCAAGCGCTTTCTCTTCCTTCAGCTCTACCGTCATCCGCGGGTGGTCGACATGAACCGCCGGGCGCAGCGCATCATCCGCGAGCTCTTCGCCGCCTATGCCGCCGATCCTTCCTTGTTGCCCGAGGCGCACCGGCGCCGTTTCGCCGAAAAAGGCCGGCGCGCACTGGCCGATTACATCGCCGGAATGACTGACCGCTACGCCGTTCGCGAGCACCGTCGACTCTTCGGTCTGGAAGAGGCGTTCTGAGCCTGCCCGCCGCCTTTGACCATGCAAAGATCAGGGACAAATTTCTCGCTTGCCGATCTTGATCGGCGGGCACTTCGACGGTATAGTGTTTCGCCCGCTTTTTTCGGCGCCAAGCCTCGCCGTCCGTGCTCCATCCTCCGCGAGGCGCGGTTTTGCTGCGCCGGATCAGCGCACCCTTCTTTTCACACCCATTGGATCCGAGTCGAGGAAAGCCTGACCATGTCCGAATCGTCGCCATCTGCCGGTCTCTACCGTCCCGAGTTCGAACACGACGCCTGCGGCGTCGGTTTCGTCGCCCATCTGAAGGGCGTCAAGCGCCACGACATCGTCACCCAGGGGCTGGAGATCCTGAAGAATCTCGATCACCGCGGTGCAGTGGGGGCCGATCCCCTGCAAGGCGATGGGGCCGGTATCCTCATCCAGATTCCGGACCGGCTCTACCGCGAAGAGATGGCCAAGCAGGGGGTGACGCTGCCGCCGGCCGGCGACTACGGCGTGGGAATGGTCTTTCTGCCGCAGGAGACCGCCTCGCGCCTGGCCTGCGAAGAGGAGATCGAGCGGGCAGTGCGCGCCGAGGGACAGGTGGTGCTCGGCTGGCGCGACGTGCCCGTCGATCGCACCATGCCCATGTCCCCGGCGGTGAAGGCCAACGAACCGGTGATCCGGCAGATCTTCATCGGCCGCGGTCCTGAAGTCATGGTCACCGACGCGCTCGAGCGCAAGCTCTACGTGATCCGGCGCCGCTCGGCCAATGCCATCCGCGCCTTGAACCTCGAGCACGCCAAGGAATTCTACGTCCCCTCCATGTCGGCGCGCACCGTGGTCTATAAGGGGCTGCTGCTCGCCGACCAGGTCGGCCGCTACTACCAGGATCTCGCCGATCCGCGCACCGAATCCGCGCTCGCGCTGGTGCATCAGCGCTTCTCGACCAATACCTTTCCCAAGTGGAACCTCGCCCATCCGTTCCGCATGATCGCGCACAACGGCGAGATCAACACCCTGCGCGGCAACTACAACTGGATGCGGGCGCGCGAACGGGGCGTCTCCTCCACCCTGCTCGGCAAGGATCTGGAAAAACTCTGGCCCATCATCTATCCGGGACAGTCGGATTCGGCCTCCTTCGACAACGCGCTCGAGCTCCTGGTGATGAGCGGCTATACGCTCGCCCACGCCATGATGATGCTCATCCCCGAGGCCTGGGAAGCGCATACCCTCATGGACGAGCGCCGTCGCGCCTTCTACGAGTATCACGCGGCGATGATGGAGCCTTGGGATGGTCCGGCGGCGGTGGCCTTCACCGACGGGCGCCAGATCGGGGCGACGCTCGATCGCAACGGCTTGCGGCCGGCGCGCTACCTCGTCACCGACGATGATCTCGTCGTCATGGCGTCTGAAGCCGGCGTGCTGCCCATTCCCGAAGAGAAGATCGTGCGCAAGTGGCGCCTGCAGCCGGGCAAGATGTTTCTCATCGACATGGAGCAGGGCCGCATCATCGACGACAAGGAGCTCAAGGAGACGCTCGCCAACGCCAAGCCCTACCGCGAGTGGATCCAGCGCATCAACATCAAGATCGATTCCCTGCCCGCGCCCGGCAGCGCCGCCGTGTATGCGGCGCAATCGCACGTGCCCATCCTCGATCTGCAGCAGGCTTTCGGCTACACGCAGGAAGACCTCAAGTTCATCCTCGACCCCATGGCCGAGAGCGGCGAAGAGGCGGTGGGGTCGATGGGCAACGACGCGCCGCTCGAAGTGCTCTCGGCGCGGCCCAAGCCCATCTACCATTACTTCCGTCAGCTCTTCGCGCAGGTGACCAACCCGCCGATCGACTCGATCCGCGAGCAGATGGTGATGTCGCTCGTCTCCTTCATCGGCCCGAAGCCGAACCTGCTGGAGCTCAACGAGATCAACCCGCCCTATCGGCTCGAAGTGCCGCAGCCGGTGCTCGACTTCGAGGCGATGGCCAAGCTGCGCGACATCGCCCGCTTCACCAAAGACCGTTTCCGCAGCCACGAGATCGACATCTGCTATCCCGTGTCCTGGGGCAAGGAGGCGGTGGAGGCGCGGCTCGCTTCCTTGTGCGCCCAGGCCGAGGATGCGGTGCTCAATGGCTACAACCTGCTCATCGTCTCCGACCGCAAGGTCGATGCCGAGCACGTCGCCATTCCGGCGCTGCTCGCCACTTCCGCCATTCACCAGCACCTGGTCGATAAGGGGCTGCGCACCCGCACGGGCCTGGTGGTCGAGACCGGCTCGGCGCGCGAGGTGCACCATTTCGCCGTGCTCGCGGGCTACGGAGCGGAGGCCGTGCACCCCTATCTGGCGCTCATGACGCTGCGCGAGCTCGCCAACGGCGACGAGAAGCAGGAGCAGGAGTACGTCAAGCACTTCATCAAGGCCATCGGCAAGGGCTTGATGAAGACGATGTCCAAGATGGGCATCTCGACCTACATGTCCTACACCGGTGCGCAGATCTTCGAGGCCGTGGGCATCAAGCAGTCGGTGTGCGACAAGTACTTCACCGGCACGGTGAGCCAGGTGGAGGGCTTGGACGTCTTCGATCTGATGGACGAGGCGATCCGCCTGCACCGGGCGGCCTTCGGCGAGAACCTCTTTCTCGAGAACCGGCTCGACGTCGGCGGCGAGTATGCCTACCGGCGCTTCGGCGAGGAGCACATGTGGACGCCGGATGCCATCGCCAAGCTGCAGCACGCCACGCGCTCGGGGCGCTTCGAGACCTACGAGGAGTACGCCCGCATCATCAACGACCAGAGCCGACGCCTCATGACCCTGCGCGGCCTCTTCCGCTTCCGCAAGGCGGCGCAGCCGATCCCGCTCGAGGAGGTCGAACCGGCCGCCGAGATCGTCAAGCGCTTCGCCACGGGGGCGATGTCGCTCGGTTCCATCTCCACCGAGGCGCACACCACGCTCGCCGTGGCGATGAACCGCATCGGCGGCAAATCCAACACGGGTGAAGGCGGCGAGGATCCGGCGCGCTTCAAGCCGATCGCCAAACCGACCCGGCTCTCGGAGGTGATCGGGCCGCATCGCATCGCCCGCGATCTCGAGCTCAAGCCCGGTGACAGCCTGCGCTCGGCGATCAAGCAGGTGGCTTCCGGCCGCTTCGGGGTGACGGCCGAATATCTCGTCAACGCCGACCAGATCCAGATCAAGATGGCGCAAGGCGCCAAACCCGGCGAGGGTGGGCAGCTGCCGGGGCACAAGGTCACCGAGTACATCGGCTTCCTGCGCCACTCGGTGCCGGGCGTCGGGCTCATTTCGCCGCCGCCGCACCACGACATCTATTCGATCGAGGATCTGGCCCAGCTCATCCACGACCTGAAGAACGCCAACCCGAAAGCCTCGATCTCGGTGAAACTGGTGGCCGAGGTGGGGGTGGGTACCGTCGCCGCGGGCGTGGCCAAGGCCAAGGCGGATCACATCGTGATCGCCGGTCACGACGGAGGCACGGGGGCTTCCCCCATCTCCTCGATCAAGCACGCCGGTTCGGCCTGGGAGCTGGGCCTGGCGGAGACGCAGCAGACGCTGGTGATGAACCGTCTGCGTGGCCGGGTACGGGTGCAGGTCGACGGTCAGATCAAGACGGGGCGCGACGTGGTGATCGGGGCGCTGCTCGGTGCCGACGAGTTCGGCTTCGCCACGGCACCGCTGGTGGTCACCGGCTGCATCATGATGCGCAAATGTCACCTCAACACCTGCCCGGTGGGTGTGGCGACGCAGGATCCCGAGCTGCGCCGGCGTTTCTCCGGGCAGCCCGAGCACGTGATCAACTACTTCTTCTTCGTGGCCGAGGAAGTGCGTCGCCTCATGGCCGAGCTCGGCGTGCGCAAGTTCGACGAGCTCATCGGTCGGGTGGATCTGCTCGACGTGCGCGAGGCCGTCGATCACTGGAAGGCCAAGGGACTGGACTTCGGCAAGGTGCTCGCGCGCATCGAAGCGCCGGAAGGGGTGGCCACGCGTCACTGCGAGACGCAGGATCACGGGCTCGACAAGGCGCTCGATCTGCGCTTGCTCGAACTCGCCAGGCCGGCGCTGGAATCGCGCAAGGTGGTGCACGCCGAGGTGCCGATCCGCAACGTCAACCGTACGGTGGGCGCGATGCTCTCCGGCCGCATCGCCGAGCGCTACGGCCATGAGGGACTGCCCAACGATACGGTGCGCTTCACCTTCCGCGGCACGGCCGGGCAGAGCTTCGCCGCCTTTCTCGTGCGCGGCGTGACGTTCGACCTGATCGGCCAGGCCAACGACTACGTCGGCAAGGGGCTTTCGGGCGGGCGCGTCATCGTGCGCCCAGATCCGGCCTTCCGCGGCGAGGCGCCGGAGAACATCATCGTCGGCAACACCGTGCTCTACGGGGCGATCGAGGGCGAAGCCTACTTCAGCGGTGTGGCCGGCGAGCGCTTTGCCGTGCGCAATTCGGGTGCGGTCGCCGTCGTCGAAGGCGTGGGAGACCACGGCTGCGAATACATGACGGGCGGCACGGTGGTGGTGCTCGGGCGCACGGGGCGCAACTTCGCCGCGGGCATGTCGGGCGGCATCGCCTACGTGCTCGACCTCGACGGGGACTTCGCGCAGAAGTGCAACCAGGTACAGGTGACGCTCGAGCCCCTGCCCGAGGAGCTGGAAGCGCGGGCGCAGTCCGACTTCGGCCCCGAACTCGAGACGCACGGCTTTGTGCGCATCGACCACCTGACGATGGGCGACGAGCTCATCCTCAAGGGGCTCATCGAGCGCCATGCGCGCCTCACCGGCAGTCGCCGCGCCAAGGAGATCCTGGCGCACTGGAGCCTGTGGCGCGCCAAGTTCGTCAAGGTAATGCCTCATGAATATCGCCGGGCGCTGCGCGAACTCGCTGCCGCGCGTGCGGCCAGCATGGCCTGATTCTCTCTGGAGATTGCAAAGAAATGGGCAAACCCACAGGTTTTCTCGAATACCGCCGCGTCGCGGAAGCCTACGATCCGGTTCCCGAGCGGATCCGGCATTACAAGGAGTTCGTGCATCGCCTCTCGGAGGGTGAGGCGACGGTCCAGGGCGCGCGCTGCATGGACTGCGGCATCCCGTTCTGCCACAACGGCTGTCCGGTGAATAACCTCATCCCGGACTGGAACGATCTCGTCTATCGCAAGCGCTGGCGCGAAGGCTGGAACGCGCTCGATGCGACCAACAATTTCCCCGAATTCACCGGTCGTGTATGTCCGGCACCGTGCGAGGCAGCCTGCACGCTCAACATCAACGACGATGCAGTCGGCATCAAGTCGATCGAGCGCTTCCTCATCGATCTCGCCTGGGAGCGCGGCTGGGTGCTGCCGCATCCGCCCAAGCGCAAGACCGGCAAGAAAGTCGCGGTGGTCGGCTCCGGCCCGGCGGGGATGGCCGCGGCGCAGCAGCTGGCGCGCGCCGGGCACGAGGTGACGCTCTTCGAGAAGAACGACCGCATCGGCGGTCTGCTGCGCTACGGCATTCCCGACTTCAAGCTGGAGAAATGGCTCATCGACCGGCGCCTGGCGCAGATGGAGGCCGAAGGCGTGCGGTTTCGTACCGGCGTGCTCGTCGGGGCCTCGGATACCCCCCCTGCGATCCAGAATGCGGCCAAGAGTTTCGTCTCCGCCGAAGAGCTGCGCCGCGAGTTCGACGCGGTGGTGCTCGCCGCGGGTTCGGAAGTGCCGCGCGACCTGCCGGTGCCGGGGCGCGAGCTCGAAGGCGTCTACTTCGCGCTGCAGTTCCTCATCCCGCAGAACCGTGAGGTGGCGGGCGATGCGCCCAATCCGATCTCGGCCAAGGACAAGCA
Source organism: Tepidiphilus thermophilus (assembly GCF_001418245.1). Classification (NCBI taxonomy): domain Bacteria; kingdom Pseudomonadati; phylum Pseudomonadota; class Hydrogenophilia; order Hydrogenophilales; family Hydrogenophilaceae; genus Tepidiphilus; species Tepidiphilus thermophilus. Next base: position 146,079 of record NZ_LIPU01000002.1, on the reverse strand, counting down.
CGTGGTGGTGATCGGCGGCGGCGACACGGGCGCCGACTGCGTGGGGACGGCGATTCGCCATGGCGCCAAGTCGGTGACCCAGCTCGAGCTCATGCCGCGTCCGCCCGAGCAGGAGGACAAAGCGCTCACCTGGCCGTACTGGCCGAACAAGCTGCGCACCTCGACCTCGCACCTCGAAGGCGAGGTGAAGCGCGAGTTCGCCGTGCTCACGAAGGCGTTTATCGGTGACGGTGGCCGCGTGCGCGCGCTGCGGCTGGCGCGGCTCGACTGGAGTGGCGGACAGATGAAAGAGATCCCGGGCTCGGAATTCGAGATCCCCGCCGATCTCGTCTTGCTCGCCATGGGCTTCACCCATCCGCTCGGGGCACTGCTCGAAGCCTTCGGGGTGGAAAAAGATGCGCGCGGCAATGCCGCTGCGCCTACCGAAGGACCAGGGGCCTACGCGACCAGCGTGCCGGGGGTGTTCGCCGCCGGCGACGTGCGCCGGGGGCAATCGCTGATCGTCTGGGCGATCCGTGAAGGGCGCCAGGCGGCTCGCGCGGTCGATCTCTACCTGATGGGCGAGAGCGTCCTGCCGGCCTGAGGCGGCGGTATTTGTTCCGAATCCCGAGGAAGCCGGCCGCCTGCGTGGCCGGCTTCGTTTTTTGCCGGAGTGAGTATGAACGATCGACTCTCGCGCAGCGAACGCGCAGCGGTGGTGCGGCTCGCGGCGGTGTTCGCGCTGCGCATGCTGGGGCTTTTCCTCATCCTGCCGGTGTTTGCCGAGTACGCCCGGCATTTGCCGGGCGGTGAGGACCGGGCAGCGATCGGCCTGGCGATCGGCATCTACGGTCTCACCCAGGCGGTGCTGCTGATCCCTTTCGGCGCAGCCTCCGACCGCTTCGGGCGCAAGCCGGTGATCGTCGCCGGACTCGGGCTCTTCGTGCTGGGCAGCCTCGTGGCTGCCTTTGCACCCGACCTGCACTGGCTCACCTGGGGGCGGGCCTTGCAGGGCGCGGGGGCGATTTCGGCGGCTGTCACCGCCCTGGTGGCCGATCTCACGCCCGAGACGCATCGCACGCGGGCCATGGCCCTGATCGGTTCGAGCATCGGGCTCACCTTCGCCCTCTCCCTGGTGTTGGGGCCGGCGCTCTACGGCCTGGTGGGCATGCGCGGCATCTTCCTCCTCACGGGGCTGCTTGCTGCCGGCGCGGCGGTGATGGTCTGGCGCGGCGTGCCCACTCCGGTGCGCTCCGCCGTTGCTGCAGCAGCTCCGAGCACCTCGCTGTGGGCGGCGCTCAAGGACGCGCGCCTGCTGCGGCTCGATGCCGGCGTATTTTTGCTGCATTTCATTCAAATGGCGATGTGGGTGGTGGTGCCCAGTGCGCTGGTTTCGCGAGGAGGATTGCCGCTCGAGCACCACTGGAGCGTCTATCTGGCGGCGGTGCTCGTTTCTTTCGCGGTGATGGTGCCGGCCATCGTCTTCGCCGAACGCCGCGGCCACCTGAAGCCGGTCTATCTGGCCGCCATTGCGCTGCTCGCCGTGGTGCAGCTCGGATTTGCCTTGTGGGCGAACGACGTGTGGACGATCGGGCTGTGGCTCACGGGGTTTTTCGTCGCGTTCAACATCCTGGAGGCGACCCAGCCTTCCTGGGTGTCGCGCATCGCGCCGCCGGAACGAAAAGGGGCGGTGCTCGGCGTCTATAATACTTTGCAATCTCTGGGACTTTTTTGCGGCGGCTGGGCAGGGGGGCTGATCGCCCAGCACCTCGCACCGGGGGCGATCCACTGGGTGGCGGCGGTGCTCGCCCTCGCATGGTATGCTTTGAGCCTCGGGTTGCAGCCGCCGGAGAACCCGCGGGATTCCCATCATTCATGAAGAGGACGAAACGATGGCATCGGTCAACAAAGTAATTCTGATCGGCAATCTCGGCCGAGACCCCGAAACGCGCTACATGCCTAGCGGCGAGGCCGTGTGCACCTTCTCCGTGGCCACCTCCGAGACCTGGAAGGACAAGGCCACGGGCGAGCGCAAGGAAGCCACCGAGTGGCACCGGGTGGTGTTCTTCGGCCGTCAGGCGGAGATCGCCGCGCAATACCTGCGCAAGGGTTCCTCCGTCTACATCGAGGGCAGCCTGCGCACGCGCAAATGGACCGATCAGAGCGGCCAGGAGCGTTATACCACCGAGATTCGCGGCGACGTGATGCGCATGCTCGGCTCGCGCGCCGGCGCCGGCGCCGGAGCCGATGCGCCGATGGATGAGGGCGCCCCTTCGCCTGCTGCTGCGCCACGGCAGAGCGCCCAGCCTGCATCGGCCGCCAAAAAAGGCTTCGACAACGGTTTCGAGGAAGACGACATCCCCTTCTAGGAAGAGGGGGCTGCTTCTGGTCCCGATCGTCCCGGTGAAGCAAAAACCCGCACCGGGATTTGCGTTTGACGAATCGTACGAATCGCGGAATCGATGCGCTGGATCGGCGAGCTCGGCGACGGTGGCGGCCATGGTCTTTTGCTACCATGAGGCTGCAGGGCTGAACCTGCCTGGCGAGAGGGGGCAACGGTGGACTATGTGATCGCACACGAGGACGGGGTGCTCACCGTCGATACGGGCTATCTTCGCCCGGGTTTGGCGGCGGTGCACTTGATCGTGCAGGACGGGCGGGCAGCGGTGGTCGATACGGGGGTGAATGCCTCGGTGCCGCGGGTGCTGGAGGCGCTGGCGGCAAGCCACGTTCCTCCCCAGGCGGTGGACTACGTCCTGCTCACGCACGTGCATCTGGATCATGCCGGCGGAACGGGGCATCTCATGGCGGCCTTGCCCAACGCCCGACTGGTGGTGCATCCGCGCGGGGCACGCCACATGATCGATCCGTCGCGCTTGTGGCAGGCGGCCGCCGCCGTCTATGGCGAAGCCGAAACGTACGCGATGTACGGGCATCTCGTGCCGGTGCCGCCCGAACGGGTGATCGCCGTGGAGGACGGGCAAACCTTCCATCTCGGCACTCGTCCCCTGACGATCTGGCACTCGCCGGGACATGCGCGCCACCACGTCGTGATCCATGATCCGGCGGCGGGGGCGGTGTTCACGGGGGATACTTTTGGCATTTCGTACCGTGAGCTCGACGTGGCGGGGCGGGCTTCGGTGATCCCGACGACCACCCCCAGCGAGTTCGAGCCGGAAGCACTGCACGCTTCGATCGAGCGCATTCTCGCCGCTGGGCCGACGGCGGCGTATTTGACGCACTTCGGCCGGGTGCGCGAACTGGAGCGCTTGGCTGCGGATCTGCATCGCTTGATCGACGCCTACGTGGAGGTGGCCCGGGCGGCGCGCGGTGAGGGGGTGACGCGGCATCTGGAAATCCTCGGCGGGCTCGATGCCTTGATGCAGGAGGAAGCGGAGCGGCAAGGTTGGCCGTTGCGCGGAGAGGCGCTCACCGAGTTCCTGCGCATGGACATGGAGCTCAACGCCCAAGGCTTGGGGGTGTGGCTCGACCGGCAGAAACGGGCAAACGCCGGATGAGCGGGGCCGTCGATCTCGAGCGGCGTTTCGGCGGCATCGAGCGTCTCTATGGCCAGGGGGTGCTCGCCCGACTGCAGCGCTGCAAGGTGGCGGTGGTCGGGGTGGGCGGAGTCGGCTCCTGGGCGGCCGAAGCGCTCGCGCGCAGTGGCGTGGGGGGCTTGCGCCTCATCGACCTCGACGTGGTGGCGGAATCGAACTGCAACCGGCAGGTGCATGCGCTCTCTTCGACGCTGGGGCGCGCCAAGGTGGAAGTGATGACGGAGCGCTTGGCCGACATCAATCCCCTGCTGTCGTGCGAGCCGATCGACGATTTTCTCACGCCGGAGAATTGCGCCGCGCTCATCGCCGGCATGGACGCGGTGATCGACGCCGTGGATGGGGTGCGCGCCAAGGCGGCGCTGGCCGCGCAGTGCCGGGCGCAGGGAATTTTCCTCGTGATGACGGGCGCGGCCGGCGGCAAGCGCGATCCGGCGCGGATCGAGGTGGCCGATCTCACGCAGACGCTGCAAGATCCGCTGCTGGCGAAGACGCGGGCCCTGTTGCGCCGGGAGTACGGCTTTCCCCGCGGCCGGGAGCGCTTCGGCGTGCCGGCGGTATTCTCTTCCGAGCCGATGCGCCGCGATGCCCAATGCGATGCCCGCGCCGGGCTTGCCTGCGCCGGCTACGGCTCGAGCATGATGATGACCGCCGCCATGGGCCTGATCGCCGCCGAGCGGGTGGTCGCGCACTTGGTGCAGGAGGGGAGATGAATACGGCCCCGGCGGTGATCCTCTTCGCGCATGGGGCGCGCGATCCCCGGTGGGCGGAACCGGTGCTTGCCTTGGCACAACGGCTGCGGCAGGCCCTGCCCGAGGCGTACGTGCAGCCGGCGTTCCTCGAGTTCCTTTCTCCGAGCCTGCCGGAGGCGGTGGAGGCGGCGCTTGCGCGCGGCCATCGGCGCGTGGCGCTGGTGCCGGTGTTCATCGCCGTCGGCGGTCATCTGCGCGAGGACCTGCCGCAGCTGCTTGCCTGCGTGCGCTCGGCGCACCCGGACGTCTCGATCGAGGTCCTTCCTGCGCTGGGGGAAGCGGAAGCGGTACGCCGGGCGATGGCCGATACCGTTTTGGAATGGATCGCGGAGGGTGCATGAAACGTGTGGTGCCGCTGTGGTAATATCGACACACGAACGATAGCCCGCGAACGATCCATGCGTTTCCTGCTCAGCAACGACGACGGTTATTTCTCTCCCGGCCTCGAGGCGCTCGCGCATGCCCTGCGCACCCTGGGCGAGGTGACGGTGGTGGCGCCCGAGCGCGACCGCAGCGGGGCGAGCAATTCCCTCACGCTCGATCGTCCGCTCATCGTGCGGCGCGCGCCCAACGGGTTTTATTTCGTCAATGGCACGCCGAGCGACTGCGTGCACCTCGCGGTGACCGGCATGCTCGACCTGCAGCCGGACATGGTCATCTCGGGCATCAACATCGGCGCCAACATGGGCGACGACACCGTCTATTCCGGTACGGTGGCGGCGGCGACCGAAGGCTATCTGCTGGGGGTGCCGTCGCTGGCGGTGTCGCTGGTGAGCAAGTCGCCGCAGGATTTCTCCACCGCGGCCTATGTCACACGCCGCTTGGTCGAACGGCTCATGTCCCGACCGCTGTCGCAGCGGGCGGTGCTGCTCAATGTCAATATCCCCGATCTGCCGCTGCCGCAACTGAAGGGGTACCGGGTGACGCGGCTGGGGCGGCGGCACAAGGCCGAGGCGGTGATTCCGGCGCAGAACCCGCGCGGCGAGACGGTCTACTGGATCGGTCCGGCGGGCAGAGCTGCCGAGGCCGGCGAGGGGACGGATTTCCACGCCGTGGCCGAAGGCTACGTCTCGATCACTCCCCTGCAGATGGATTTGACGCACTACGAGCTGCTGCCGGAGGTCGAGCGCTGGCTGCAGGAGACGGGGGCGCCATGAGCACGGCGCCGGCACGCCTCGATGCGATCTCGGCGCGCGCGCTCGAGCGCCTGCTCGAGAAGCTGCGCCATGAAGGCATCCGCGACGAGCGGGTGCTGGAGGCGATGCGCCGCGTGCCGCGTCACCATTTCGTCGAGGAGGGCCTGCAGCTGCGCGCCTACGACGACATCGCCCTGCCGATCGGCTTTCAGCAGACGATTTCCCAGCCCTATGTGGTGGCGCGCATGCTCGAGCTGCTGCTCGCCGGGCGCGAGGCGGGGCGCACGCTGGAAGTGGGCGTGGGCTGCGGGTATCAGACGGCGCTGCTCGCGCAGCTCGCACCGGAAGTCTATGGCATCGAGCGCATCCGCGCGCTCTTCGAACTCGCGCGGAAAAACCTTCGCCCGTTTCGCTTGGCGCACGTGCGCCTGAAACACGGCGACGGTATGCTGGGCCTGCCGGAAGTGGCGCCGTTCGACTCGATCATCGTCGCCGCGGCCGCGCCCGTCGTTCCTGCGGCGCTCATCGAGCAGCTCGCCGAGGGCGGGCGGTTGGTGATGCCGGTGGGCGATGCGGCGCAAACGCTGCGGGTAGTCGATCGAACCTCTGCCGGACTCGTGATCGTCGAGCACGACCCGGTGCGTTTCGTGCCCTTGCTGGGTGGAGTGGGTTGAATGAATGCCGAAGGAGCCGTGAGATGACGAAAGCGTGGAACCGCCGCGTGGCGTTCCTCTTGGGATGGACGGTGGCTCTGGCCGGCTGTTCGAGCGCGGTCAAGGCCCCAGTGGCCGATCGCTCCACGGCAAGCCCGTCGAGTGCGTCGGCTCCGGCCGCGAAGGCGCCGGAGGCGGCCACCGAGACGGTCTATCACGTCGTTCAACCAGGCGAGACTTTGCGTGGCATCGCCCGGCAATACGGCGTGACGACGGCGGAGCTGATCTCCCTCAACCAGCTCTCCGATCCGAACCGCATCGTCGTCGGTCAGCGTCTGAAGATCCGCGAGGGAACCTCGGCGGCGGCGAGCCCGGGGACGGGGGTGCAGGTGGTGCCGGTGCCGGTCGAAGGCGGGCCCGAAACGGTGAGCGCGGCGCCCGTGGTCACCTCGCCCAAAGGGGGGCGCACGGGGGCGGAGGCGGTTCCCGCACCCGTCGCCCCGAAAGCGGAGGAACAAGCGCCGGGCGCTGCGAGCGAGGGCTGGCAGTGGCCGGCCGATGGACCGATCCTCACCCGCTTCAATGGCACCACCGTCAAAGGAATCGACATCGGCGGCAAGGTGGGCGATCCGGTGCGCGCGGCCCTCGATGGCACGGTCTCCTATACCGGCGAAGGGATCGAGGGCTACGGGCTCATCGTCATCATCCAGCATCCCAACGATTACGTCTCGGTGTATGCCCACAACAGCAAGGTCCTCGTCAAGGAAGGCCAGCAGGTCAAGCGCGGCGAGGTGATCGCGGCCGTGGGCCAGACCGGCAAGGACATAAAACAACCCAAACTGCATTTCCAGATCCGCAAGGCCGGCCAGGCCATCGATCCGCTCAAACTCTTACCCCCACGCTGAGGAGGCGATGCGCCATGGAGGAGAAAGACTTCACCGCGATCGAAGCGATTTCTGCCGACGGGGAAGCGACGTGGTGGGACAGCGAGGACGAGGCCGAGGAGGTACCGCCGGAGATCGCCGCGTTCGACGAAGAATCAGCCGTCGACGACGAGCTCTTCTCGGACGTCACGCAGCGCTACCTCAATGAAATCGGCAGGTTTCCTTTGCTCTCGGCCGAGGAGGAGCGGCGGCTGGCGCAACTGGCCAAGGAAGGGGACGAGCAGGCGCGCCGCACCATGATCGAGCGCAACTTGCGCCTGGTGGTGAGCATCGCCAAGCACTACCAGCACCGCGGGCTGCCTTTTCTCGATCTGATCGAGGAGGGCAATCTGGGGCTGATCCACGCGCTCGAGAAGTTCGATCCTTCCCGCGGTTTCCGTTTTTCTACCTACGCCACCTGGTGGATCCGGCAGAACATCGAGCGGGCGATCATGAACCAGGGTCGCACGATCCGCCTGCCGATCCACGTGATGAAGCGCATCAACCGGCTCTATCACGCGCGCCGGGCGGAGGCCACGGAAAACGGCGGCGAGACGCCCCAGTCGCTTGCCGAGCGCCTCGGACGTCCCGTCGAGGAAGTGCACGAACTGCTCGCGTTGCTGGAACCCACGGCTTCGCTCGATGCGCAGATCGACCGCGATACGGCGCGCTCGCTCGTCGAGCTGGTGGCCGACGAATCCAGCCTCAGCCCGGAAGATCAGATCTACAACGCCGAGCTCGAAGCGCTGGTGCAGCGCTGGCTCGATGCCTTGCCGCCGAAACATCGTTTCGTCGTCGTGCATCGCTACGGCTTGCGCGGCATCCTGCCGCAGACGCTAGAAGATCTCTCCGACGAGATGGGGCTCACCCGCGAGCGGGTGCGCCAGATCCAGGTCGAATCGCTGCGCCGGCTGCGCCACATGGCGCGCGAATCGGGGCTCGACGGTCAGGCGCTTTTTTCCTGACGCAGGCGGCGGCGCAGCTGGCGTAGGGCGCGCCGCATCGCCGCGGCGGCTTCCTCCGTTGCCAGACCGCCGCCGTAGCGCGCTTGGAGATAGGGGCGAAGCAGGGCCTCGATTTCTCCGCTCGCCTGGGGAAAGTGCCGCATCAGCCGCCTGCCGTAATCGAGCGGTCCCTCGGCCGGGGCGCGCGCCAGGCCGCGGCGCGCCATCAGGCGACAGAAGCGGTGCCACTGCCGCTCCAGGGGGTCGCGCGATGTCGGTGGCCGTTGCAGCCACCAGGCGAGCAGGGCCGCGAGCGCGAGCGCCATTCCCGTGGCGGCGAGCGCCCAGCCGAGGGCGCGGTCCGGCCTCCAGCCCAGACTGCGCCACAGGCGATGCTGGCGCTCGGCATCGAACCCCGCCACCCACACGTTCCAGCCGTATTCCCAGGCTTCGAGCTGGGCACGCAGGCGCCAGGCCCAGCGCCATTCGGGGCGCAAGAGTAGCGGCAACCCCTCGCGTTCGAGCAGCACTTCCCCCAGGCCCCGCTCGGCGCGCTCGGGTTGGGCGAAGGTGGTCGGATCGACGCGCACCCAGCCGTGAGGCGCGAGCCAGACTTCCACCCAGGAGTGCGCATCCGCCTGGCGGATGATCCAGGTGCCGTTGGCCGGATTGCGCTCGCCGCCGAGGTAGCCGAGCACGATGCGGGCAGGAAGCCCCGCGGCGCGGGCCATCACGGCGAAGGCATCGGCGAAGTGCTCGCAGAAGCCTGCGTGGGTGTCGAAGAGGACGGCATCGGCGCTGTCGCGCGCCACCGGCGGTGGCGTCAGGGTATAGCGCAGCTGCCGTTTGCGGAAGAAGTCGGCGATGGCTTCCAGCCGGGCTTCGGGTTGGAGGTATTCCCGGGCGATGGCTTCGCCCGCTTCGCGGGTGCGGGGATTCGCCTGCGGCGGCAGGAAGGTCAAGGCGCGGATCGCGGTCGACGTCAAGGCCTCGGGCAGCGGCTCGCCGAAGCGCGCCTCGCCCGTGAAGCGCGTGCGCTGCAGCAGCGGCCGGCGGGCGCGCCAGGATCCGGTCGAAGTGCGCTCTACTTCCACCGCGCCGCTCAGGGCGTGGGTACGCTCCAGGGTAAATATCCATGGCAGGTCGGACGGCTCCTGCAGGCTGCGGTAGCGTACCTGGGCCGGCCCCTGCGTGGCTTCGAGCGCAGGGTTCGGCGCGCGCCAGGGGGAAGGCTTCCAGCTGCGGCCGTCGTAGACTTCGAGCACCGGGCCGCGCCAGTAGCGTGCGGCAGGTAGTTCCCCTTCCTGGACTTCGACGACGAAGGCGATCTCGTCGGAGCGGGCGAGTTGGGCGATGCTGCCTGCTTCCAGCGTCTCCGACAAGCCCGTTTTGCCGGCGCGGGCATCGGCGGGCAGCCCCCACAGCGGCCCGGGGACGCGCGGCACCAGCACGAAGAGGAGCAGCGCGAGCGGAATCGCCCAGGCCATCGTTCGAGCGGCGTCGCGCGCCGGCTGGTCGGTCGGCAGCCTCTGGAAGGAGGAGAGCGTGAGCCGAGCGCAGGCAAGCAGCACGAGTCCGGCCCCAGCGAACACCGCCAGCGCGTGCAGCGGCGTCTGTCCGCGCAAAAAGACTGCCGTGAGGAGGAAGAGGGCGAGCGCGGCGACCATGCGCTCATCCCGTTCGCTACGCGTTTCGAGCCATTTCAGCCACACCAGCAGGGCGACGAGGGCAACGCCCGGTTCCTGACCGAACCAGTAGCCGTACTGCCAGCGTACGCCGAGTGCGCAGGCAAGACCTGCCAGCCACAGACGCCAGCCGGTGAGCGGTCCGGTCTCTTGGCGGCGGCGCAGGAACCAGACGACGGCGAGGACGGCGATACCGGCCTGGATGCCGAGGGGAAATTCGTTGAACTGGCTTCCCAGGGCCAGCATGAGTGCGAGGGCGAGCGGCGCGGCGGCCGTGCCGGCAAGGGGCCCTGTCAGCAGCTTCAGTCCGCGCAGCAGCGGTGCGATCGGCGCCGTCGCGTTCATGCCGCCTCCGGGGGGAAGAGGGCGAGGCGGCGCAGCACGGCGTGCAGATGGGATTCGCCCCGATCCGGAGGCATGAGGCCGTCGGGCAATTCCACGCCAAAGGCCAGACCCTGGCGATGGGCACCGAGTACCCAGGCGCACAGGCGCGAGAGGCGCGCTTCCACGTTGCCCGCGCCCGCGGTGTCGTTCCAGCGCAGGAGCACGGTGCCGGCGGCTGGCCCTTCACGCCGGGGCAGCATGCGCGGCCCACCGCGGGCGACGATCTTCCAGAGCACGCGCCGCAGCGGTTCGCCGGCCCGCCAGGGGCGAAGATCGGCGAAGTCCTCCTCTCCCGGCCGGACCCCCGCGGACATCGCGCCCGCCTCCTCGGCCAAGGATGCGGTTGCGGGCCAGGGGGGAGCGTCGGGCTCGGGCCGGGGATAGACCCATGCGCTCGTCGTGGGCCAGAGCACCGTCCAGGCGCGAAACCAGCCGAAGGGGTGGCGTGTGGCGACGACGAGGCGCCCGAGACGTACGAGGCCGCGCCGTTCGGTGTCCTGCTCGAGGAAGACGCGAACGGACCCCTCGGTGGGGGTGAGCCAGGCGAAGGCGTGCGCTTCCGGCGCCGTGAGCTCTAGCGGGCGGAAACGCGCCACCTCGGAGCGCAGCATCACCGGCCAGCGCAGGCGCTCTCCGGCGAAGACCGCTTCGGGCTCACCGACGTCGATCGCCACGCCGCGCAGGCTGGCGGCCGTGGCCGGGATCGCCATGACCGCCACGGCGGCGAGCCAGAAGACGAGGGCGTGGCCGAGAGAGAGCGAGTAGTTGATGGCCAGCAGCCAGAGCACGAGCAGAGTGAGGGCGTAACCGGCCCCGGCGGCGGTGGGAAGAATGTAGAGGGTACGGTTCGTGACGGTGAACGTGCCCCCGGGCGTGGCGGCGCGGCGGCGCTGCCAGCGTTCGAGTCGCTTTCTCCAGCTCGGGACGGCGCGTCCGGTCACGGCACCGGCACCGTGGAGAGGATGCGGGCCGCCGTCTCCTTGGCATCCTCGCGCGCTCCGCCGCGGTGTAGCACCAGGCGGTGCGCGGTGGCGGCGACGAACACGGCCTGCACGTCTTCCGGCAGCACGAACTCCCGGCCGGCGAGGAAGGCGTGGGCGCGAGCCGCAGCGAGCAGGGCAAGCCCGCCGCGCGGGCTCAGGCCGAGCCGCACGCCGGGATGCGTGCGGGTCTCCTGCACGAGCGCGAGCACGTAGTCGAGGAGCGCCTCGCGCACGGCCAGGGAACGCACCTCGGCTTGCCAGACGCGCAGCTCCTTGGGGTCTGCCAACGGGCGCAGGGCCGACAGTGCGGCAGTACCTCCTTCGCCGGCGAGCAGCCGTTTCTCCACCTGGGGCGGCGGATAGCCGATCTCCAGGCGCAGCAGGAAACGATCGAGTTCGCTCTCCGGCAGGGGGTAAGTGCCCACCTGTTCGAGGGGGTTCTGCGTGGCGATCACGCAGAACGGCTCGGGCAGGGGGTGCGAGATGCCGTCGACGGTGACCTGGCGCTCGGCCATGGCCTCGAGCAGGGCGCTCTGCGTCTTGGGGGAGGCGCGGTTGAGCTCGTCGGCGAGCAGCACCTGGTGGAAGATAGGCCCGGGCACGAAACGCAGTTCGCGCCGCGCTTCGTCGTAGACCGACAATCCCAGTAGGTCGGAAGGCAGGAGGTCGTTCGTGCCCTGGACGCGCCCGAAATCGAGTCCGAAGACCCGGGCGAGGGCCTGCGCCAAGGTCGTCTTGCCGACGCCGGGCAGGTCTTCGAGGAGCAGGTGTCCGCCGGCGAGTAGCCCGGCGAGCGCCAGGCGCACCGTCGTCCCTTTCCCCAGTAGTACGTTTTCCAATGCTTGGCGTATCGCGCCCAGGCGCTCGAATGAAGGGCTCATCGCTGGAGATTGTCAGCCAGGAAGAAAGACCCGATAATAGCCGATACGGACGGGCGCGACGGAGGAGACGGCCCAAGGAGCCCGCCCGCCCAAGGAGGGGATCCCCGACATGACGATGACCGCCCTGATCACCCATCGCGAGTGCGCCTTGCACGAGATGGGCTCTTATCACCCCGAATGTCCCGAGCGGCTGGCGGCGATCCAGGATCGATTGATCGCCACCGGCCTCGACCAGTATCTCGTCTACTACGATGCTCCCCTGGCCGAGCGCGAGCATCTGCTGCGCGCGCACACCGCCGAATATCTCGATGCGCTCTTTGCCAGCGCCCCGGAAAAAGGCTTGGTGCACCTCGACCCGGACACGGCCATGAATCCGCACACCCTGCGCGCGGCGCTGCGCGCGGCCGGGGCCGGCGTGTTCGCGGTCGATCTGGTGATGAAGGGCGAGGTGGAGAACGCCTTCTGCCTCGTGCGTCCGCCCGGCCATCATGCCGAACGCAGCAAGGCCATGGGCTTTTGCTTCTTCAACAACGTGGCCGTGGCCGCCCTGCACGCGCTGGAGACGCATGGGCTCGAGCGGGTGGCCATCGTCGATTTCGACGTGCATCACGGCAACGGCACCGAGGACATCTTCCGCGACGACCCCCGGGCGATGATGGTGAGCATCTTCCAGCATCCGTTCTACCCTTATTGCGGCACCGACGATCCGCCCCGGCACATGGTCAATATTCCGGTGCCGGCGGGAACCCGGGGAGATGCCTTCCGTCAAATCGTGTGGGACATCTGGCTCCCCGCCTTGCGCGAGCACCAGCCGCAGATGCTTTTCATCTCCGCCGGCTTCGATTCGCACTACGAGGACGACATGGGCGGGCTCGGCCTGGTGGAGAACGATTACTTCTGGGTGACGCAGCAGCTCATGGATCTGGCGAAGGAATGTGGCCATCGGCGCATCGTCTCCACGCTCGAGGGCGGCTACAATCTCTCTTCGCTCGCGCGCTCTGCGGTGGCCCACATCAAGGCCCTCGCCGAAAGCTGAAACCCGGACGTACAATACACGCTTTGTGCCACCTTTTCAGGAATCGCACGCATGAACCGCATCACTGGCTCCCTGGTCGCCATCGTCACCCCCATGCATGAAGACGGCAGTCTCGACTGGGAGCGCTTCAAGGCCCTGATCGATTGGCACGTGGCTGAAGGAACCGACGGCATCGTGGTGGTCGGCACCACCGGCGAATCGCCCACCGTCTCGTTCGAAGAGCACGTCGAGCTCATCCGCGTGGCGGTGGCGCATGCCGCCGGGCGCATTTCCATCATCGCCGGCACGGGGGCCAACGCGACGCGCGAGGCGATCTACCTCGCCCAGGCGGCGAAGGAGGCCGGGGCCACGGCGCACCTCTCGGTCGTGCCCTATTACAACCGCCCGACGCAAGAAGGGCTCTACCGGCATTTCCGCGCCATCGCCGAGGCGGTGGACCTGCCGATGATCCTCTACAACGTGCCGGGGCGCACGGTGGCCGACCTGGCCAACGACACCACGCTGCGCCTGGCGCAGATTCCCAACATCGTCGGCATCAAGGATGCCACCGGCAATCTCGACCGGGCCTGCGATCTCATCGACCGCGCCCCCGAAGGGTTCCTGCTCTACTCCGGCGACGACATGACGGCGATGGCCTTCATGCTGCTTGGCGGCCACGGCACGATTTCGGTCACCGCCAACGTCGCGCCGCGGCTGATGCACGAGATGTGTGCCGCGGCGGTGGCAGGCGACGCTCTTCGCGCGCGCGAGCTCAACCGGCGGCTGGTCGGCCTGCACCGCGACCTTTTCTGCGAGGCCAACCCCATTGCCGTGAAATGGGCGTTGGCACGCATGGGCCGCATCGCCGACGGCATCCGCCTGCCGCTCACGCCCCTGTCTTCCGTCTACCACGACCGTGTTCGCGCCGCCCTGGCGCGTGCCGGTATCACGCTCCCGCTTTGATCTCCTGGAAACGACTGCATGAAGTATTTCTTCCCACGCGAACTGGCCGGCTCGCTCGCGGCGCTGGCGGCCGTCGGCGTGCTCTCTGGTTGCAGCAGCAGCAGCGAGCTGCTCGAAGGCAAGAAGATCGATTACCGCAGTGAGCAGAAGGTGGCACCGCTCGAGGTGCCGCCCGATCTCATCTCTCCGGCCAAGGAAGACCGCTTCGTCGTGCCGACCACCTCCGGCAAGGGCGGGGCCACGTTCTCGGCCTACGTCGCCGAGCGCAACGCGCCCAAGGAGGCCTCGCAGCGCGAGGTGCTGGTCGAGCCGAAAGCGGGTATGCGCATCGAGCGCGCCGGCACGCAGCGCTGGCTCGTGGTCGAGGGCACGCCCGATGCGATCTGGCCCAAGCTGCGCGATTTCTGGCTCACCATGGGCTTTTCGCTGGCGGTCGATCGGCCCGACATCGGCGTGCTCGAGACCGACTGGGCGGAGAACCGGGCGAAGATCCCGCAGGACTTCATCCGCAACACGCTCGGCAAGCTCGTCGACAGCCTCTACTCCACGCCCGAGCGCGACAAGTTCCGCATGCGCATCGAACCGGGCAAGCGCCCCGGCGAGATCGAGGTCTACATTTCGCACCGCGGCATGCAGGAAATCTATCCCACCGAGGCCAAGGATCGCACGATCTGGCAGCCGCGACCGCCCGATCCCGATCTGGAGGCCGAGATGCTGCGCCGCCTCATGGTCTATCTCGGCGTGAAGGAGGAGCAGGCGCAGCAGATGCTGGTGCAGGCCCAGCCCAATCAGCGCGCGCGGCTCGAAACCGACGGCAACCTCGCCCGTTTGGTGGTCGAGGACAACTTCGACCGGGCGTGGCGGCGCACGGGTCTTGCGCTCGACCGCATCGGCTTCACGGTCGAAGACCGCGATCCGGCCGACGGCATCTACGTCGTGCGCTACCTCGATCCGGATGCCGACACCGGCGAGAGCCAGGGGTGGTTCTCGCGCCTCGCGTTCTGGAAGGGCAGCGACAAGCCGCAGCAGAATTCGCAGTACCGCGTGCGGGTGCGGGGGCAAGGGGATACGGCGGTGGTGCAGGTGCTCACGCCCGACAGCCAGCCGGATACCTCGAAGACAGCCAAGCAGATCCTCGAACTGCTCTACGAAGAGCTGAAGTAAGACCGTGGATCGGGTCCGCATCGAATCGCTCGATCTCGAGGGCCGCGGCGTGGCGCACGTCGAGGGCAAGGCCGTCTTCATCGAA
Organism: Tepidiphilus thermophilus; assembly: GCF_001418245.1. Taxonomy (NCBI): domain Bacteria; kingdom Pseudomonadati; phylum Pseudomonadota; class Hydrogenophilia; order Hydrogenophilales; family Hydrogenophilaceae; genus Tepidiphilus; species Tepidiphilus thermophilus. The sequence goes on along the minus strand of NZ_LIPU01000002.1, from coordinate 130,978 downwards.
GGGGCGCTGCCCGGCGAGCTGGTCGAGTTCGCCGTGCTGCGGCGCCGCCCGAGCTACGAGCTGGGGCGGCTCGTGCGGGTGATCCGCCCCTCCAGCCAGCGCGCGGCGCCGCGCTGCCCGCACTTCGGGGTGTGCGGGGGCTGCGCCCTGCAGCACTTCGAGCCGGCGGCGCAGGTGGCGGCCAAGCAGCGGGTGCTGGAAGACGCGCTGTGGCACATCGGCCGGCTGCGCGCCGAGCGTCTGCTCGCGCTCATCCACGGGCCTTACTGGGGCTACCGCAGCCGCGCGCGCATCGGGGTGCGCCTGGTGCCGAAGAAAGGCGGCGTGCTCGTAGGGTTTCGCGAGCGCAAGAGCAGCTACATCGCCGACATGACGCGCTGCGAGATCCTGCCGCCGCACGTCTCGGCCCTGCTGCCGGTGCTGCGCGCGCTCATCGGCGAGCTTTCCTGCCCCGACCGCATTCCCCAGATCGAGGTGGCGGTGGGCGACGACGGGACCACCGTGCTCGTCTTCCGCCATCTGGTGCCGTTGCTGCCGACCGACCGCGAAGCACTCGCCGCCTTTGGCGAGCGTCACGGAGTGCAGGTGTGGCTGCAGCCCGGCGGGCCGGATTCGATCGTTCCGCTCTTCATCGGCGAGGGACGGCCGCTCGCCTACCGGCTGCCGGAGTTCGGCCTGACGCTCTTCTTCGCACCGACCGATTTCACCCAGGTGAACGTCGCCGTCAACCGCTTGCTGGTGCGCCGCGCGATCGACCTGCTCGAGCCACGCCCCGGGGAGCGCATCGCCGATTTCTTCTGTGGGCTGGGCAACTTCAGCCTGTCGATCGCCCGCCGCGGCGCGCAGGTGCTGGGCATCGAGGGGTCGGAAGCTCTGGTGGCGCGGGCCCTCGAGAATGCGCAAAAAAACGGCCTGGCCGAACGTTGCCGCTTCGATGCCGCCAACCTCTTCACCGTCACGCCCGACAGCCTCGCCGCGCTCGGGGGGTTCGACAAGTGGCTGGTCGATCCGCCGCGCGACGGGGCGATCGAGCTCGTCAAGGCGATCGATCCGGTTCATGGGCCGCGCCGTATCGTCTATGTCTCGTGCAACCCGGCCACGCTCGCGCGCGACGCGGCGGTGCTGGTGCATGAGAAGGGCTATCGGCTGGAATCGGCCGGGGTGGCGAACATGTTTCCGCACACGGCGCACGTCGAGTCGATCGCGCGCTTCGAGCGGGCCGGCTGAGGGCGGGCGGTGCAGCAGGAGGCGGCGCGGCGCAAGAACGAGGGGGGATGGCGGCATGCCTTCGTCGCCTTCGTCTATTCTTGGCGCGGCTTGCGCGCCGCCTGGCGCCACGAGGTGGCGTTCCGTCAGGAGGTGATCGTCTTTTTGCTCGCTGTGCCGGCAGCTTGGCTTTTGGGTCGCAGCCCGGCCGAGCGGGCGCTGCTGGTTGCCGTGACCTTGGCGGTGCTGGTGGTCGAATTGCTCAATTCGGCGATCGAGGCAGTGTGCGATCTGGTGCATCCCGACGCCCATCCCCTCGTGGGGCGGGCCAAGGATCTGGGCAGCGCGGCGGTCTTGCTGTCGATCGCGTGCGCTGCGCTCGTGTGGGGCGGGGTGCTGTGGATGAGGGTGTTCGATTGAGGCGCGCCGGCGGCTTGGGGAGCCTTACCGCATGCCGGAGCGCGGCCATTCATGGGGGATCTTACCGGTGTCAGGGATATCTTGGTGGGAAGCAGCCGTCTTGGGGATGGTGGAAGGGGCGACCGAATTTTTGCCGATCTCTTCGACGGGACATCTCATCATCGTGCAGGATCTGCTGGGGCATACGGACGAGGCGAGCAAGGTCTTCAACGTGGCCATTCAGCTGGGGGCGATCCTGGCCGTGTGCTGGTATTACCGCGATCGGCTCTGGCGGGTGACCCAGGGCCTGGGGCACGATCCGGCGGCGCGGCGTTTCGTCCTCAATCTGTTCGTCGCCTTTTTGCCGGCGGCGCTCATCGGCCTCGTCGCGCACAAGGCGATCAAGACCTACCTCTTCTCGCCGCTGACGGTGGCGCTCGCCTTGGCGCTGGGGGCGGTGCTCATCTTCGTGGTGGAGCGCTGGCGCCCGGCGCTGCGCATCCAGTCCGTCGACGACATGCGGCCCGCCGATGCCTTGAAGGTGGGATTCGCGCAGAGTCTGGCGCTCATTCCCGGAACCTCACGTTCCGGAGCGACGATCATCGGCGGGATGGCGTTCGGCCTATCGCGCCAGGCGGCCACCGAATTCTCTTTCTTCCTGGCGATTCCGACCATGTTCGCGGCGGTGCTCTACGATCTGGCCAAGAGCTGGTCGGCCTTGAGCCGTGACGATCTGACGGCGATCGCGCTGGGTTTCGCCGTGGCCTTCGTTTCGGCCTTGGCGGCGGTGCGCTTTCTGCTCGGTTTCGTCGCGCGGCACTCGTTCGTCGGCTTCGCGTGGTACCGGCTGGCGCTCGCGCTCGTCGTCTGGGCTTATTTCGCCGTTTGAGGCAGGGCGATCGCGCGGGCGAGCTCGGCCGCCAGGGCGTTGCGCCGCTCGGGCGCTTCGAGCATCTCGCCGCGGATGAGGAAGGTGTCTTCGGCCCGCTCGCCCAGGGTGTCGATGCGCGCCATGTCGATGGCGATGCCGTGGCGCGCGAGCGTGCGCACGATCTTGTAGAGCAGTCCCGGCTGGTCGACGGCGGTCACGCTCAGCACGTAGTGCTGACCGCGCTCGTCCGGACGCAGATGGATCTGCGGCGGAAAAGGAAAGTGGCGCACGAGGCGCGGCAGGCGCCGTCCGCCGAGATCGGGTTCAGGCGGGGGGCCTTCCTGCATCAGCCGGCGCGGCAGTTCGTACTCGAGCAGGGGCAGTAGTTCGCGCGCCGGCAGATCGTCCGGGGCACGCAACACGAAGCTGTCGAGCGCATAGCCGGCGTGCGTGGTGTGGATCTTCGCCTCCCACACGTCCAGCCCCAACTGGGCGAGACCGGCGATGAGCCGCAAGAGCAGCTCGGGAGCGTCGCGCGTATAGACCATGAGCTGGATGCCGCTGCCCTCGCCGTCGGGCAGCAGCCGCGCGCGCACCACGGGTTCTTCCTGTTGGAAACGGCCGTAGAGGATGCGGATGTGCCAGGCGATCTCTTCGGCGGAATGGCGCAGGAAGTAGGCGGTATCCAGCGTGCGCCAGAAAGGGGTTTCGGCCTCGGGGCGCAGACCATGGAAGCGCAGCAGCCGGCGGGCATCTTCGAGCCGGGCGGTGAGCGGATCGTGCGCGAGGCCCTGGCGGCGCTGGCGCAGATGGCGGCGCGTGGCTTCGAACAGATCCTGCAGCAGGCGCTCTTTCCACGGCGTCCACACTTTGGGGCTGGTGCCGCGGATATCGGCGTGGGTGAGGAGGTAGAGGGCAATGAGGCGGCGTTCATCCCCCACCAGGGCGGCGAAGCGCGCCACGACCTCCGGATCGCTGATGTCTTCTTTCTGCGCGGTGCGCGACATTTCCAGGTGATGGCGCACCAGCCAGACGGCGAGCTCGGCGTCCGGCTCGGCGAGCCGGTGTTCGCGGCAGAATCGTTCGGCCTCTTCCGCGCCGATCACGCAATGATCTCCACCCCGCCCCTTGCCGATGTCGTGGAAGAGCGCCGCGAGGTAGAGCAGCCAAGGCTGCCCGAACTCGAACATGAGCGCATTCATCGCGGGGTATTCGTGCGCGTGTTCTCCCATGGTGAAGCAGCGCAGGTTGCGCACGACCATCAGCGTGTGGGTATCCACGGTATAGGCGTGGTAGAGGTCGTACTGCATCTGGCAGATGATGCGCCGCCAGGGGGGGATATAGCGGGAGAGGATACCGAATTGGTTCATCCGCCGCAGGCCGTGCACGATGCCGCGGCGCTGGCGCAGCAGGTCGAGAAAGAGCGCCTGGTGGCGCGGTTCGAGGTGATAGGCGTCGTCGATGAGCTCGCGGTGCGCCCACAGCAGCCGCAGGGTGCGGGCGGTGAAGTCGGTGAGCTCGCTTCGTTGCGCGAGCAGCAGGAAGACTTCGAGGAGGGCTTCCGGGTGGCGCACGAAGACCTCCTCGCTCACCACGTCGAGCCGGTCGCCGCGCTGCTGGAAGCGCTCGTTGATGGGGAAAGGCAGGCGCTGACGTTCGGGAAAGAGCGCTTCGGCGAAGGTGGCCATGAGGATGGCGTTGACCTGCAGCACCTGCTTGGCGGTGAGGTAGTAGCGGCGCATGAAGACTTCGGCGGGGCGCCGCCCGTCGCGCCCGGCGATGCCCAGGCGCTGGGCGAGCTGCTCTTGGTGGTCGAAGAGCAGCCGGTCTTCGGCGCGGCGCGAGAGTAGATGCAGATGGATGCGCACGCGGGCGAGGAAGCTCTGGCAGCGCGACAACGCCTGCGCTTCGGTGGGAGTGAGCAGACCTTTGGCGGCGAGCGCCGACCAGCCGCCGCGGTAGCCGAGCGCCCGGGCGATCCACACGAGCAGCTGCAGGTCGCGCAGCCCGCCGGGGTGTTCCTTGCAGTTGGGCTCCAGCGCGAAAGGGGAGCCGAGCATGCGGGCGTGGCGCTGCTCTTGTTCCTGGCGCTTGGCTTCATAGAAGGCGCGCGGGTCGAGCCAGGTACGATAGCGTTCGCGGAACGTGCGATAGAGCACGCGCGATCCGGCCACCAGACGCGATTCGAGCAGGTTCGTGGCTACCGTGATGTCCTCGTCGGCGAGCGCGAGCGACTGTTCGAGGGTGCGCACGCTCGCGCCCACCTGCAGCCCCACGTCCCACAGCGCGGCGACGAGGGCGTGCACCCGGGCCTCGTCTTCGGCATCCGCCGCTTGGGCCAGCAGGATCAGGACGTCGATGTCGGAGTGGGGATAGAGCTCGCCGCGGCCGTAGCCGCCCACGGCCAGGAGCGCCGCGCCGCGCGGCAAGGGATGGGTTTCGAGCAGGCGGCGCAGGGTTTCGTCGACCAGGTGCGCGTGGCGCGCGAGATAGCGCGCCGGCGAGAGGGAGCCTTCGAGGAAGGCGCGCGCGAACGCTTCGCGCCCCGTGGCGAGTTCGTCCTTGAGCGGGGCGAGGTGTTCAGCCGATGAAGCCATGGCCGAAGCGCTCGCGCACGATCTCGGGCGGCGGCGGGCAGCCGGGCGAGACGGTGAGTACTTCCACGCCGGTGTGGGTGACCAGCACCGCGTGTTCCCATTGCGCCGAGAGGCTGCGATCCTTGGTGATGACGGTCCAGCCGTCGGGCAGCACCGAGGTGGCCGCGCGGCCGGCGTTGATCATCGGTTCGATGGTGAAGATCATGCCGGGCTTGAGCTCGATGCCGGTGCCGGCTTTGCCGTAGTGCAGCACCTGCGGGTCTTCGTGGAACTTGCGCCCCACGCCGTGGCCGCAGTATTCGCGCACCACGGAGAAGCCGTGGCGTTCGGCATGGTGCTGGATGGCGGCGCCGATGTCGCCCAGGCGCGCCCCGGGCCGCACTTGGGCGATACCCAGCCACATGCATTCGAACGTCACCTCCACCAGGCGCTTGGCGAGGATGCTCGTCTCGCCGCCCACGACGAACATGCGGCTGGTGTCGCCGTGCCAGCCGTCCTTGATGACGGTGATGTCGATGTTGAGGATGTCGCCTTTCTTCAGTTTCTTCGGCGCGGGGATGCCGTGGCAGACGACGTGGTTGACCGAGGTGCAGATCGACTTGGGGTAGGGCCGGCTGCCGCCGCCGGTGTAGTTGAGCGGCGCGGGGATGGTGCCCTGGACGTTGACCATGTAGTCGTGACAGAGCCGGTCGAGCTCCTCGGTGGTCACGCCCGGCTGCACGTAGGGGGCGATGTAGTCGAGCACTTCGGCGGCCAGCCGCGAAGCGACGCGCATTTTTTCCAGGTCTTCGGGATTGGTATAGATCGCCATCGTTCGTTCGCTTCCGGTCAGACGCCCTGTTTGAGCGAGGCTTCGATGAAGCCGTCGAGATCGCCGTCGAGCACGGCCTGGGTGTTGCCCACCTCATAGCCGGTGCGCAGGTCCTTGATGCGCGACTGGTCGAGCACGTAGGAGCGGATCTGGTGCCCCCAGCCGATGTCGCTCTTGCTCTCTTCGAGCTTTTGCTGTTCCTCGCGGCGCTTGCGCAGCTCGTGTTCGTAGAGCCGGGCACGCAGCATGGACATGGCCGCGGCCTTGTTCTTGTGCTGCGAGCGGTCGTTCTGGCACTGCACGACGATGCCCGTGGGCAGGTGCGTGATGCGCACGGCCGAATCGGTGCGGTTGACGTGCTGCCCGCCGGCGCCCGAGGCGCGGTAGGTGTCGATGCGCAGATCCGCCGGGTTGATCTCGATCTCGATGGAGTCGTCGACTTCGGGGTAGACGAAGACCGAGGCGAAGCTGGTGTGACGCCGGGCGTTGGAGTCGAACGGGCTCTTGCGTACCAGCCGGTGGATGCCGGTCTCGGTGCGCAGGTGCCCGTAGGCATAGGGGCCGGAGACCTTGATGGTCGCTCCCTTGATGCCGGCCACTTCCCCCTCGGATTCTTCGAGCAGCTCGGTCTGGAAGCCCTTGCGCTCGCAGTAGCGCAGGTACATGCGTTCGAGCATCGCCGCCCAGTCCTGCGCTTCGGTACCGCCGGCTCCGGCCTGGATCTCGATGAAGCAGTTGCCCGGATCCATGGGGTCGGAGAACATCCGGCGCAGCTCGAGTTCGTGCAGCCTGGCTTCGACCGCTTCGACTTCGGGGATGAGCTGCTCGAGCGAGGTTTCGTCGCCCTCTTCCTTGGCGAGCTCGAAGAGCTCGGCGAGCGCCTGGGCCGAGTCGGCCACCTCTTCGAGCGTCAGGACGACGTCTTCGAGCGCGCGCTTTTCCTTGCCGAGTTTCTGCGCCTGCTCGGGGTCGTTCCACACCGCCGGGTCTTCGAGGGCGCGGTTGACTTCTTCGAGCCGGCTTTTCTTCTCGGCGTAGTCAAAGATACCTCCGTAAGTCGGCACCGCGCTCGGCCAGGCCGTGGATGCGGGCTTCGAGTTCGTTGATCGCTTGGGCGTCCATCGTTGCTCCTGAAAAATGGTTGAAAATTTTGCTCGGGAATTATACGCTGTCCGGTTCGACCTCGGCCGGGCGGGCGAGTTCGATCTGCAACCGCAAGCGCTCGACGCCGTTCCAGGCGTCGCGTACCGGCCGGTAGGCGAGTTCGACCTGGGCCGGCAGCGGTTCGGCATGACCGAAGAAAATCGCCTCGCACGGCTGGCGGTCACGGTGCAGCTTGAGCTGCAGGTGCGCTTCCTTGAGGAGGCGCTGCTCGAGCACGGTGAAGGTGTCGAGAAAGAGGGGGGCGGGAAAGCCCTGTCCCCAGACTTCGCCCTCGAGCCGGCCGACGGTGGTGAGCGTGAGCGCTTCGAGGGGGAGCGAGCCGTCGGTGGGCAGCTCCGCCACGCCCAGCGCCTCGGTGCCGATCGTCTGCGCCGCCTCTTCGAAAGCCTGCTCGAAGCGGGCGAGGTCGGCGGCGCGCAGCGTCACGCCAGCGGCCATGGCGTGCCCGCCGAAGCGCAGCAAGAGCCCCGGGTGTTTCTTGCTGATCCAGTCGAGCGCATCGCGCAGGTGCAGCCCGGGCACGGAACGGCCGGAGCCCTTGAGCAGATCTTCATCGCCCGGGGCAAAGGCGAATACGGGGCGATGGTGGCGCTCCTTGATGCGTCCGGCGACGATGCCGATCACGCCCTGGTGCCATTCGGGATGAAAGAGCGTGAGCGTGGCGCGCCCCTCGAGCGTGAGGGCATCGAGCGCGAGTTCGGCCTGCTCGCGCATCTGCGCTTCGATCCCGCGCCGTTCGCGGTTGATGTCCTCGAGCCGCTGCGCGAGTTCCAATGCGCGGCTTGGGTCGTCTTCGATGAGGCAGGCGATGCCCAGGCTCATGTCTTCCAGCCGCCCGGCGGCGTTGAGGCGGGGGCCGAGGAAGAATCCCAGGTCCTGGGCGGTGGCGCGGGCGGGATCGCGCCTGGCCACCTGGAAGAGGGCGCGTATGCCCGGCTGCATCCGGCCGGCGCGGATGCGCGCCAGCCCCTGGGCCACCAGAATGCGGTTGTTGTGATCGAGCCGTACGACGTCGGCGACCGTCCCCAGAGCGGCGAGATCGAGCAGTTGAGCGAGATTGGGTTCGGGGCGGGTGGAGAAGGTGCCGCGGCGGCGCAGCTCGGCGCGCAGCGCCAGCATCACGTAGAAGACGACGCCCACGCCGGCGATCGCCTTGCTGGGGAAGTCGCAGCCGGGCTGATTCGGGTTGACGATGGCATCGGCCTCGGGGAGGACGTCGCCGGGAAGATGGTGATCGGTGATGACGAGGCTCATGCCGAGCGCGCGGGCGGCCGCGGCCCCTTCGACGCTGGCGATGCCATTATCGACGGTGATGAGCACGTCCGGCGCGAAGCGTTCGGCCGCGAGCGCCACGATCTCGGGCGAGAGCCCGTAGCCATAGGTGAAGCGGTTGGGCACGAGAAAATCGACGTGCGCCCCCATGGCGCGCAGGGCACGCACCGCCACGGCGGTGGCAGTGGCGCCGTCGCAGTCGTAGTCGCCGATGACTACGATGCGCGCCTGCGCGTCGATCGCCTCGGCCAAGAGCTCTGCCGCCTCGCGCGTGCCTTTCATCGCCTCGGGGGGCAAGAGGCGCGCGAGCGCCGTGTCGGTCTCGGCGGGGTGCTCGATGCCGCGGGCGGCGTAGAGGCGCGCGAGCAAGGGGTCGATGCCGGCTGCGAGCAGCCGCTCCAGGGCGCGGCGAGGCGTGGAGCGGACGATGGGGCGAGGGGTCATGGGGCGGTTTCCTCCAGCAGCCGCGCGAGTGTGCGCGGGCGGCGAACAAGGCGGCTCAGGGGTGCGAGACGGCGGCGCCATGGGGTGATCTCCAGGCGCAGGCTCGCCTTGTCGCCCGGCAGCAAGAGCGAAAGGCGTGGCAGGCGGGCATCGAGCGCGGCGAGCCAGTCGCGCTCGAGGGCGGCGAGGACCGTGCGCCAGCCGGTGAGATCGAGCCGGCGGCAGGGGTTCTCGGCGGCATCGAGGAGCGCCACGTCGAATTCCTGGCCCGCATCGCGCTCGGCGAGTACGAGGTCGTGGCCAGCGGCGCCCGCCCAGCCGCGCGCAAGCGGATCGAGCGTGCGTGCTCCCAGCACGCGGCGGGGAGGGACGGCGTTCGCCGCCGGCCGTTCGTTGCCCCAGAGCCACAGCGAATCGACGGTGGGCCATCCCCGGCGGCGGCGCTCGGCATTGATGGGGTGGGCGTGCAGCCAGATTTGCAGCTCGTTCATCAGCCGCCGCCAGCGCCGGGCGTCTTCCCCTTGGGGCAAGAGGGCGTCGAGCGAGCGGCCGGAGGCTTCGTCGAGCGGGGCGAAGCGCACGCCCTCGACGGGAGCGGCGAGCCGCAGGTAGCCGCGCTGCGGCGCAACGAAATCGAACCCGAGGATCCAGTCCGGAGCGATCTGCGTGAGCCAGGCGGAGAGGGCCGGAGCGAGGGCAGCGGCTTCTTCGGGGCTCAGCCCGGCTTCGCCCGGTTCGGTGACGACGATGCGGTCGCGTGCGAGCGTCAGCATCACTGGGTCGGCGCACAGCAGGGACCCTCCGGCGGCAGGCGGCGCTTTCTCTTCTTCACCGCGGCGGCGCAGTTCGGCCAGCGGCGCCGGCGCCGGTCCCAGCACGGCGGCGAGCGTTTCGCGGTATGATCGCGGCGATTCGCGACGGCAGGCGCCCACGGCGAGCCATCGTTCGAGCGTGGGCTGCGGGAGGCCGTCGAGCAGGCCGTGCGCGCCGGCGTTGGGCCAGAGCAGGCCGGGGAGGACGACGGTCGGACTCATGCGGCGATTGTACCGTCGACGGCGCACGCCACGGAAAACGGAAAAGGGACGATGTACGAATGGTTCATCGGCTGGCGCTATACCCGCCGGCAACGCGGCACGCGCGGGCGCAACGCCTTTGTGTCGTTCATCTCGCTGGTCTCCATGCTGGGCCTGATGCTGGGCGTGGCCGTCCTCATCGTGGTGTTGTCGGTGATGAACGGCTTTCAGGACGAACTGCGCCATCGCATCCTGGGGGTGGCCTCGCACATCGAGGTCACGGCCCAGAGTGGCATGCTCGAAGAATGGCCGGCGGTGCTCGACCGGGTGCGACGGCATCCGGAGGTACTCGGCGCCGCGCCCTTCATCCAGGAACAGGCGATGGTGAGCGGCAACGGCCGCGTGCAGGGCGTGGGGGTGCGGGGCATCGAGCCCTCGCTCGAGCGCGGCGTCGCACAGTTCGCCGACTATTTGCGCGCCGGCAGCCTGGAGGCCTTGCAGCCGCATTCCTACGGGATCGTGCTGGGCACGGATCTGGCGCGGCGCCTGGCCGTGGGTCTGGGGGACGAAGTAACGCTGATCGCACCCACGGCCACGGCCACGCTGGCCGGTGTCATGCCACGGGTGCGCGCCTTCCGCGTGGTCGGACTCTTCGAATCGGGGATGTATGAATACGATTCGGGTCTGGTGCTGGTGCATCTGCGCGATGCCCAGGCGCTCTATCGCTACGGAGAGGCGGTCTCGGGGGTGCGCCTGAAAGTGCGCGACCTCTTCGCCGCCCCGGCTGTGGTGCGCCAACTCGCCCCGACGCTGCCCGCCGGCCTGTGGCTGCGCGACTGGACGCAGACGCATGCCAATTTCTTCCGCGCCGTGCAGCTGGAGAAGACCATGATGACGCTCATCCTCTTTCTCATCGTGGCGGTGGCCGCGTTCAACATCGTCTCCACGCTGGTGATGGCAGTGCAGGACAAGACCGCCGACATCGCCATTCTGCGCACCCTGGGCGCGAGCCCGGCTTCCATCATGGGGATCTTCGTCGTGCAGGGCACCACCATCGGCGTGCTGGGGCTGGCGGCGGGGCTCGCGCTGGGGCTGACGATCGCCCATCACCTCGACGTGGTGGTGCCGGCGCTGGAGCATCTCACCGGGGCGACCCTGTGGAACAAGGAGATCTATTTCCTGAGCGAGCTACCCTCGAAGGTGCTCGCTGCCGACGTGCTGCGCGTGCTCACCGGCTCGTTCGTGCTCACGCTGCTCGCCACCCTCTATCCCAGCTGGCGCGCTTCGCGCCTGCAGCCAGCCGAGGCGCTGCGCCATGAGTGAGACGACGGCCAGGGGGGCCGAAACGCCGGTACTGGAGGCGCGGGCGCTGAGCAAGGTATACCTCGACGCGGGCGCGCCGCTCACCATCCTCGACGGCGTGGATCTGACGGTGATGGCCGGCGAGCGTGTGGCCATCGTCGGGGCTTCCGGTTCGGGCAAGAGCACCTTGCTGCACCTGCTGGGCGGGCTCGACCGGCCCAGTAGCGGCGAAGTGGGCTGGTCGGGGCAGGCGGTGTTCGCGCTCGACGAAGCCGCCCGCGGCCGGCTGCGCAACGCCATGCTCGGCTTCGTCTATCAGTTCCACCATCTGCTGCCAGAATTCACTGCGCTCGAGAACGTGGCGCTGCCGTGGATGATCCGGCGCCGGCCCAGGGCCGAGGCGCTGGAGCGAGCGCGGGCGCTGCTGACCGAGGTGGGGCTGGAAGCGCGGCTGGCGCACTTCCCGTCCCAGCTCTCGGGCGGGGAGCGCCAGCGCGTGGCGATCGCCCGGGCGCTCGTCACCGAGCCGCCCTGCCTGCTCGCCGACGAACCCACCGGCAACCTCGACCGGGCGAACGCCGAGCGCGTCTTCGAATTGCTGCTCTCGCTCACCCGCACGCGCGGCATGGCGCTCGTGGTCGTCACCCACGACGAGCGGCTCGCCTCCCGGCTCGACCGGCGGCTCGTGCTGGAAGCGGGGCGGCTGGTAGCAGTATGATGTAGTGATGTCAGCTCATCCCTGCTACTTTTTAGGTGCAAGGGAAGTCGTCGCCATGCGACGTCGGCTCCGACGCCGGCGCCACTGGTGCACGAGATGCCATCGCCACCATGCGCGCACGAGGAAATAGCCCGCCACGGCGAGCGTGCTCGCCAGCACGAAGAGGCCGAGAAAGAGCGGCGTCCCCAAGGAGGCCACCCAGGCGAACGCCTGATCCATCCATTCTCTCAGGCTTTGCTCGCCCCATTCGGGCGCGGGCTGGAAGCCGCCGTTTTCCCGGCCGAGCAGAAAACTGCCGATCTGGTAGGCGACGAAATAGATGACCGGGATGGTGAGGGGGTTCGTATAGAGGGTGGTGAATACGGCAACCGGTAGATTGGCGCGAAAGAGCACGCACAGGAGCGCGGCGGTGAGCATCTGGAACGGCCCAGGAATGAGGCCGCACCACAGGCCGATGGCGACGCCCGCCGACACCGAACGGCGGTTGATGTGCCACAGTCGCGGGTGGAGCAGGGTGTTGCGAAACGGTCTCAGCCAGCGGTTGTCGCGTACGACTTCGTGATTGGGCAGAATGCGTTTGAACCAGCGGCGCATGGGAGCCTCAGGGTGAGGAGCGATCGAGCAGGAAATCGCGCACGACGGCGATCTGCTGCGGGTCCATCAGCGCCGGGGCATGGCCGACGCCGGGGATCTCGACCAGCTTGGCGCACGGGCCGCGGCGGGTCATTTCCTCGGCGGTCTCGCGCGTGAGCAGATCCGATTCGGCGCCGCGCAGCACCAGGGTGGGACAGCGGATGGCGTCCCAGAGTGCCCAGAGGTCGACGTCGAGCGCCGGTTGCGTCTGGAAGGGGACGGCGATGCCGGGGTCGTAGCGCAGCACCCAGCGCCCGTCCACGTCCTGGCGCACCGAATGCAGGGTGAGGTGCCGCCATTGCGCGTCGGTGAGCGGTCCGAAGGGGGCGTGGATGCGCCGCAGGTAGGCTTCGGCCTCTTCCTGCGTGGCGAAGTGCGGTGTTTCGGCCACGTAGCGCCCGATGCGCTCGAGCGAGGCGGCCGAGAGCACGGGACCGACGTCGTTGAGCACCAGTTTGTCGATCGGGCTCATGGGCTGGGCGGCGAGCGTCATGCCGATCAATCCCCCCATGGAGGTGCCGAGCCAATGCAGGGTCTTGGGGCGGATCTTGCCGAGCAAGGTGAAGAGGTCCGAGACGTAGAGCGGAATCGTGTAGTCGGTCTTGACCGTGAGCCAGTCGGAGAGCCCGCGTCCGACCACGTCGGGGCAGATCACGCGGTAGTGGGGTGCGAGCGCGCGGGCGAGCTCGTCGAAGTCGCGCCCGGTGCGCGTGAGGCCATGCACGCACAGCAGCACCTTGGGGTTGGTCGGATCGCCCCATTCGTAGTAGACCATGCGATGGATGCCGTGTGGACCGACGCACATGATGTGGTCGGTGCGCATCTCGGTGGGATGGCCGTCGTGGCGCGGCGCAGATTCGCCGGCGGAAGTGCGTGGCGTGGGGCGCGCGCCGGTAAGCCAGCGCTTGGCGCGTTCGATCCAATGAGCAAGATTCATGGGGATGGCTCCTCTTCTTCGCAGGAAGGGTCTTGCCATACAGAATACCAGTAGCGCCGCGTTTCTGCCCGGTGAGTTCGCACGCTCAAGCCCTCGGTCGCGAAGAAGGCCGTGACCGCGCCGTCGCGGTCGCTGCGCCACGCCTGCGCCCCGGCCCGCCGCCAGGCCGAGGCCACGCCGCAGTCCGGATGGTGAAAACGGTTGCGGTAACCAGCGGCGTAGACGACGTGGCGCGCGCCGGTGGCGGCGATCCACTTCGGCGAGGAGCTCGTTTTGCTGCCGTGGTGCCCGGCCACGACGAGCTCGGCGCGCAGCGCCTGCGCCGGCAGGGTGGCGAGCAGATGGCGTTCGCCGCGCTGCCCCAGGTCGCCCGGTACGATCGCCGCCCCGCCGGCCGCCTCCACGCGCAGCACGCAGGAGGCGTCGTTGTCCCCGCGCCCTTTCCAGGGGTCGGCAAGGTCGGGATGGAGGATGGCAAAGCGTACGCCGTCCCATTCCCAGCGATCGTCGCGGCTGCAGGGTAGTGCCAGCGGAGGCAGCGCCGCCAGGCGGGCTTCGTCCATGCCGCCGGCGCGCACGGAGGCTGCGGGCAGCGCCCGCGCGAGCGCGGGCCAACCGCCAATGTGGTCCTCGTCCGGATGCGAGAGGATCACGCGGTCGAGCCGGCGCACGCCCTGGGCACGCAGGTAGGGCAGAAGCACGCGGCTGCCGGCGTCGAACCCGCCTTGCCGGGGGCCGGTGTCGAAGACGAGGTCGTGCGCGGCGGTCTGCACGTGTACCGCGAGTCCCTGTCCGACGTCGAGCACCGTGAGGCGCGCCTCCCCCGGTCCCGGCCGCGGCGGCTGCCAGAAAAGGATCGAAGCGATTCCGACGAGACCGATCGATCGGGCCGGCGTGCCGCGCGGCAGCAGCATCCAGGCAATCGCAGCCGTGGCGGCGGGCACCAGCGGCCAGGGCGGATGCGGCAGGATCAACGTCGCGCCAGGCAGCGATGCGCACAAGCGCAGTACCGCCTCGAGCGCGGCCACGCTCGCATCGAACGCCACCACGAACAATCCGGCCGGGAAGGCGAGCACGAGCAGCGCGAGCGGCGTGACCACCCAGCTCACCCAAGGGATGGCCACCAGGTTGGCGAGGGTACCGAGCGCGGCGACGCTGCCGAACCAGCCGAGCACCACCGGCGCGAGCAGCAGCGTCAGGCGCCATTGCACTGTGACGAGTTTCCGACCGAAGGACAGCAGCGGACGGTACCACGGCAGGGTTTCTTCGGCGGCGTTTGCTTCGGCCGCGGTGTCTTGCGTCGCCGGCGCACCATAGACGATGAGCGCCCCCATGGCGAGGAAGGAAAGCCAAAACCCGGGCGCGCCCACCGCCCAGGGATCGAAGACGAGCACCGCCCACAGGCTCAGCATCAGCACCGTCCAGCCGGAGACGAAACGGCCGCTGAAGAGCGCGCCGGCTGCCGCCAGCAGCATCACCACGGCGCGTTGCGTCGGCACTTCCATGCCCGAGAGAAGCGCATAGGCGAGCGCCGCGAGCACGCCAGCGGCCAGCCCCGCCGGCCGTGCCGGCAAGATCAGCAGCCGGGCGGGATTGCGCCGCCACAGTGCCGCCGCCATGCCCCCGGCGAGCACCGCCACCAGCGTCACGTGCAAGCCGGAGATGCTCACCAGGTGGGCCGTGCCGGTGGCTGCGATCGTTTGCCAGGCTTCTTCGTCGAACCCCCGCATGTCGCCGATCGCCAGCGCCGCGAGCCATTCGCCATGGTGCGAACCCGTGCGTTCGAGCCGCTGCCGCGCCGCCTCGCGCCAGCGCTCGAGCGCCACCCGCGGCGTCCACACGGTGCCGGGCAGGGCCGTCGGCGCTGCCGTCACCCGTCCAGTGGCGCCGATGCCGCGGGAAAACCAGAAGAATTCGCGATCGAAGACGCCCGGATCGGCCAGACCGTGCGGCGGGCGCAGCTCGACCTGCAGCCGCCAGCGCGAACCGGGCTGCCACAAGGCGTCGGGCAAGGTGACGTCCTTGCGCGTCGTCGGCGCAAGCAGCCATAGGACGGAAGGCACTCCCGCCGGTGCGCGCTCGACGGCAAAGGCGAAAGAACGGCCGAAGCTCTGTTCCACCCCCAGGGCGCGCACGTAGCCCTCGACCACGAGCTCACGCTCGGCGAGCGCCTCCGGCAGGCGATCGGCCAGGCGCAGCGCGCTGCGCCAGCCACTCGAAGAAAAGGCGAGCAGCACGGCGGCAAGAAAGACGAGCCCATGCGTGGGAAGATCCGGCGCCTCGGGTGCCTTACGCCAGCGCCGCCATCCCGGGACGAAGGCGAGCGCTCCGCCAAGGAACAGGGCCGCGAACGCCCCTCGGCCCGGCAGCGCCGGCAGCAGGTGCAGCGCAATGCAGCCGAGCAGCCAGCCGGGCGCGAGCGTGACGATCACGGCTGGGCATCCCGCCGCTCAATGCAGGTAGCGCGGCCCCGACGGCGTGTGGCCGGTCGTGTCGCCCTCGTCTTCCTCTTGGGCGGGCAGCTCGGCGTGCACCAGCTCCCCCTCGGCATTGGGAAAGAGCGGAGCGCCACAGTCCTCGCAGAATTCGAGCGGCAGGGTACGGCGCAGCGTCACGACGTCCTGGATGCCCACCGCCTTGAGGGTTTCCTGGATCTGCCGCTGCGCCTCGGCCTCCGTCTCGTCGGCGCCGAGCAAGGGCCACGGCACACCGTGCACCACCTGGCCGCCGTGCTTGAGGGCGAGTCCGATGCGGTATTCGAATTCGCCCTGGCTCTCGCATGGCGCAATCACGGCGCGCAGATGGCTCGCGGCGATGTCGGCCTCGGCGGCGAGAAAGGCGATCGCGGCATGGATCGCAAAGGGGCGGGCATCGCGGTTCGCCTTGCGCGAGGCGGTGAAGTAGGCATCGGGCAATTCCGTTTCGGTGCCGCAGCCGGGCATGATCTGCGCGAGCACCGGCCCGGCCTGCTTGCGCCATTGGTCGAAGGCGAACTCGCGATCGCCCTCCGCTTCCTGCCAGGTGAAGATGGGACCCTCCTTGGGCGCGGCGGCGGCCACCAGCACGTAGCGGATGTCGGAGAGGAAGACGGCCGACTCGGGCAGCGCGTCGCGATCGACGGCATGGTCGCGCCCGGCGAGGGCATCCTTGCCCGCGGCCTGCAGCCAGCGCCGCGTGGCGACGAAGCCTTCGGGCAGCTGGTCCGGGCTGAAGAGGTAGTCGAAGAGGGCGAACTTCACCCCGGCGGCGAAGATGTGCGCGCCCAGATGCACGCGCAGGTTCTCGCGCACCGCCTGGGGAATGGGGCGGGCCGGGATCTGGAACCGCGACCAGGCGAGCACGGGCGCAGCCACGAGCACCAGGTCATGGCTCTTGTCGAAATCGGCCAGTGTCTCGGCCTCCGAGTCGAGCACGTCGCTCAGCTCCTCATAGGCCTGCAGCTCGCTCTGGTAGAGATGATCGAGCGCGCGCTCGATCGCGGCTTCGTCTCCGGCTTCGAGCAGGGCGCGGACCGTCTCGCTGAGAAGACGTTCCCAATAGCGATCCTCGATGCGGCTGCCCGACTGGGCCAGCCCCTTGGCGAGCCAGCACAGGCGCTCGGCATCGCGCGGCAGGCCGCTCGGGCGGGAAATGCGGGTTTTCTTCTTCATGGCGTTGCTCCAAAAAACCCGTCTCACAGATCGGCGTATTTTTGCATCTTTTGCAGGTGCTGCATGATCACGGCGGCGATCTCCTCGATCGATTTGGTCGTCGAATCGATCCAGGGGATCCCTTCGCGGCGCATCAGCGCCAAGGCTTCTTCCACTTCCTTGCGGCAGTTCTCCAGTGACGCATAGACGCTGTTGGGGCGGCGCTCCTGGCGGATCTGGGCCAGGCGCTCGGGGGCGATCGTCAGCCCGAAGAGCTTGGCGCGATGGAGCTTGAGCGGCGCCGGCAGCGCCTTGCGCTCGAAATCCTCGGGAATGAGCGGGTAGTTGGCCGCCTTCACCGCGTATTGCATGGCCAGGTACAGACTCGTCGGCGTCTTTCCGGAGCGCGACACCCCGATGAGGATGATATTGGCGTCGTCGAGCGTGCCGTCCTGAATGATTCCGTCGTCGTGCGAGAGCGCGAAGTTGATCGCTTCGATCCGGCGCTGGTAGCTGCGGTTGTCGAGGATGCCGTGGAACCGCCCCACCGCGTGCGTGCTCGGCATGCCCAGCTCGCGCTCGAGCGGCCCGAGAAAGGTGCCGAAGAGATCGACGATGTGGGCTTCGGCCCGATGCAGCACCGCCACCACGGCGGGCTGTACCAGCGTGCTGAAGACGATGGGGCGCAGCCCCGTGCGTCGCTTCACCCGTTCAATGCGCTCGACGAGGTCGCTCGCTTTTTCCGGCGCATCGATGAAGGGCGCGCGCACCTCGTCGTAGTCGAACTCGGGGAATTGCGCGAGCAGACTGTGACCGAGCGTTTCGGCGGTGATGCCCGTGCCGTCGGAGACGTAGAATACGGTGCGTTTGGGGGTATCCGGCATGGCGGGGGAGCAGGCGCGAGCGGCGCTTTGCGCTTACCAAAATGGGGGAAAACCCTTAGAATACCATTTTTCCGTGCCTCACGAACTCAGGAAAGGCTGCGATGACTCGATATGTGATCCCGTTCAACGAGCTGCGCATGACCGACGTCGGCATCGTCGGCGGCAAAAACGCCTCACTCGGCGAGATGATCAGCCAACTGCCCGCGGACGTGCGCGTGCCGGGCGGTTTCGCTACCACCGCCGAGGCCTACCGCCTGTTCCTCGCGCAAAATGGCCTGGCGCAGCGCATCCATGAGGCGCTCGAGGCGCTCGACGTCGATGACGTCAACGCCCTCGCCAAGACGGGCGCCGAGATCCGCCGCTGGATCATGGAGACGCCTTTCCCGCCCGAGTTCGAAACCCAGATCCGCCAAGCCTACGCCGAGCTCGTCGCCCGCGAAGGCGAGGGGGCGAGTTTTGCCGTGCGCTCCTCGGCCACGGCCGAAGACCTGCCCGATGCCTCCTTCGCCGGCCAGCAGGAAACCTTGCTCAACGTCTCGGGCATCGAGAACATCCTGCACGCCATCAAGGAAGTCTTCGCCTCGCTCTACAACGACCGGGCGATCGCCTACCGCGTGCACAAGGGTTTCCGCCACGCCGAAGTGGCGCTCTCGGCCGGCGTGCAGCGCATGGTGCGCTCCGACGTGGGCGCTTCCGGCGTGATGTTTACCATCGACACCGAATCCGGTTTCCGCGACGTCGTCTTCATCACCGCCTCCTACGGTCTGGGCGAGATGGTGGTGCAAGGGGCGGTCAACCCCGACGAATTCTACGTCCACAAACCCACCCTGATGCAGGGCAAGCCCTCCATCATCCGCCGCAATCTCGGCTCCAAGCTCATCAAGATGGTCTTCGGCGAGCCCGGCGAGGGGGTGCGCGTCAAGGTGGTCGACGTGCCCGAGGCCGATCGCAACCGCTTCTGCCTCGAAGACGCCGACATCCTCGAACTCGCTCGCTACGCGGTCATCATCGAACGCCACTATGGCCGTCCCATGGACATCGAATGGGGCAAGGACGGCATCGACGGCAAGATCTACATCCTGCAGGCGCGCCCCGAGACGGTGAAGTCGCAGGAAAGCGGCCGCGTGATGGAGAAATACCGCCTCAAGCAGCACGGCAAGGCGCTGGTGCATGGGCGCGCCATCGGGCAGAAAGTCGGCGTGGGGCCGGTGCGCATCGTCACCGATCCCAGCCAGATGGAGCGCGTGCAACCCGGCGACGTGCTCGTCACCGACATGACCGACCCCAACTGGGAGCCGGTGATGAAGCGCGCCGCGGCCATCGTCACCAATCGCGGCGGACGCACCTGCCACGCGGCCATCATCGCCCGTGAATTGGGGATCCCGGCCATCGTCGGCTGCGGCAACGCCACCGAAGTGCTGCAGGAAGGGGAGATCGTCACGGTCTCCTGCGCCGAAGGCGATACCGGCTACGTCTATCGCGGCAAGCTCGACTTCGAAGTACAGCGTACCGACCTCGGAACGCTGCCCGAGCTGCCGGTGAAAATCATGATGAACGTGGGCAATCCCGAGCTTGCCTTCGAGTTCGCCCAGATCCCCAACGCCGGCGTGGGCCTTGCCCGGGTGGAGTTCGTCATCAACAACGTCATCGGCGTTCATCCGCGCGCCATCCTCGAATTCGACCAGATCTCGGCCAAACTGCGTGAGGAAATCTCGCGCCGCGCCCGTGGCTACGCCAGCCCGCGCGCTTTCTACGTGGAAAAGCTCGCCGAAGGCATCGCCACCATCGCCGCCGCGTTCTATCCGCAGCCGGTGATCGTGCGCCTGTCCGATTTCAAATCGAACGAATACCGCAAGCTCCTGGGCGGCGAGATCTATGAGCCGGAAGAAGAAAACCCCATGTTGGGCTTTCGCGGGGCGGCGCGTTACATCGCGCCGAGCTTCCGCGAGTGCTTCGAGATGGAATGCGAGGCCGTGAAGAAGGTGCGCGACGTCATGGGGCTCACCAACGTCAAGGTGATGATCCCCTTCGTGCGCACCGTGGGCGAGGCCGAGCGTGTGGTCAAGCTCCTGGCGGCCAACGAGCTCGAACGCGGCAAGAACGGGCTCGAGCTCATCATGATGTGCGAGATCCCCTCGAACGCGCTGCTCGCCGAAGCCTTCCTCGAGCACTTCGACGGCTTCTCCATCGGCTCGAACGACCTCACCCAGCTCACCCTGGGGCTGGACCGTGATTCGGGACTAGTGGCCGAATCCTTCGACGAGCGCGATCCGGCGGTGAAAGTCCTGCTCGGCATGGCGATCGACGCCTGCAACAAGCTCGGCAAATACGTCGGCATCTGCGGCCAGGGCCCGTCGGACCACCCCGATCTGGCCGAATGGCTGATGGAGCGCGGTATCCAGACGATCTCGCTCAACCCCGACACCGTCATCGACACCTGGCTTCAGCTCGCCGAGCGCCTGCGCGAGCGAAAGGGTGCTTGACACCTGGCGGAGAATGGCTATAATTTCAATCTCTGTTGCGCGCCCGTAGCTCAGTTGGATAGAGTACCTGGCTACGAACCAGGGGGTCGTGGGTTCGAATCCTGCCGGGCGCGCCAAGAACCGGAACCCGGAGCCGCTGGTGCGGCTTCGGGTTTTTTTATCGGTGTCGAGTCAATACAGCACACTTGCCAGCTTGCGCCGATACTCGGCCACGAGCGGATCGTCTCCCAGCAGCTCGAAAACGGAAAGCAGCGCCTTGCGCGCCGCCTCGTCGTTCCAGCGTCGGTCGCGACGGATCATCGCCAGCAGCTCATCCATCCCTTCCGCGTAACGTCCCGCCGCCACCAGCTGTTTGGCCAGCCGCAGGCGCGCTTCCATGTCGTCGGGGTTGCGGGCGAGCCGTTCGCGCAGCGCCCTTTCGTCTTCCGTCGCCGCGCGGGCGAATTCCAGCCGTGTGACGAGCCGTTTGGTCGCCTCGTCGAGTCGCCCAGCAGCAGAGATGGCGTCGATCTGCGCTTGGGCTTCTTCGAGCCGTCCGAGCTCGATCAGCACCTCTGCCAAGGCGCGTTTGACTTCATCGTCGTCTGGTGCGAGTGCTGCTGCGGCTTCCAGGCGCTGCAGGGCAGCAGCCAAGTCACCGCGTCTGCGTAGTTGCTGTGCCTCGCGCAATAGATCGTCGGCCGGCGAGGGGAGCAACCGCTCGATGAAGTCTCGTACCGCCCGCTCCGGCAGCGCTCCGGTGAATTCGTCGACCACCTCGCCATGGCGGAACGCCTTGACGTTGGGGATGCCGCGCACGCCGTAGCGGGTGGCGAGCGCCGGGTTCTCGTCCGAATTCACCTTGGCGAGCAGGAAGCGGCCGCCGTATTCTTCGGACAGCTTTTCCAGGATGGGCTTGAGCACCCGGCACGGTCCGCACCAGGGCGCCCAGAAGTCGACCAAGACGGGAACCTCGTGCGAGCGCTCGAGTACGAGAGAGGGAAAAGTGCGTTCGTCGACGTCGAAAGAAAATTGACTCATCGTTTCCTTTCCTGATTTTCGACAAGGGACGACTGGGAGAGCCCATTCAGCGTAAGATATGAGGATAAGGCCTGGCCGCGACAAGGATGAAAACGAAGGCAAAGGCGCAGAGCACGCCAAGATCCCTCCCTGGTCCGAAGACACTGGAAACGCCGGGCAACCCGGAAGGGGGCCTGATGGGGGGGGAATCATCGCCTTGCCAAGGGTTTTAGTTGATTTTAGCCCCCATTGCAACCTCAACGTCAAGATTTTCGTTTGGGCGAAACAATGAGTTTTATAATCTCGATGCCGCGCTCGCGTTCGTCGTGGTGGTCATGCTCTTCGGCCAGGTTACGCGAGTGACGATTTTCGTCGGACCGGCGTGGATTGCCCCGGTCGTGACGGCTTATCATGCTTTTGGTCTTCAAAGGGAAAACGTCGGCTTGCCATCGAGGCCAATTCTTGAAAGAGGCTTCCGATTGCCGAGAAAATGACCATGCCTGCCTGGCTTGCCCCGCTTCTCACCCGCAAGATGCTGATCTGCATCTTTACCGGTTTTGCCTCTGGGCTGCCGCTCTACCTCCTCATCAACCTGCTGCCCGCCTGGCTGCGCAGCGAAGGCGTCGACCTGAAGACCATCGGCTTCTTCGCCCTGATCCAGTTTCCCTACACCTGGAAATTCCTCTGGTCGCCTCTGCTCGACCGTTTCGCGCCGCCGCTCGGCCGGCGGCGTGGCTGGATGCTGATCACCCAGATCGGCCTTTTATTTTGCATCGGCGGCTTGGGCGGTTTCGATCCGCGGACGCACATTTTCGCCATTTCCTGCCTCGCCGCGCTGCTGGCGTTCTGTTCCGCCACCCAGGACGTGGCGCTCGACGCCTTTCGCCGCGAACTGCTCGCCGAGAGGGAACTGGGCCTGGGCAATGCCGTGCATGTCAATGCCTACCGGCTCGCCGGCCTCGTTCCCGGTTCGCTTTCGCTGATCCTCGCCGACCGTCTGCCGTGGAACATGGTCTTCTGGATCACGGCGCTGTTCATCCTGCCGGGCATGGCGATGGCGCTCTTCATCCGCGAACCGGTCGTCGTCGACCGGCCGCGCACCCTGCGGGCGGCCTGCATCGAACCCTGGCAGGAATTCATCGGCCGACGCGGCTGGCGCGATGCCTTCTGGATCCTGGCTTTTCTGTTTTTCTACAAATTGGGCGACTCGCTCGCCACCGCCTTGTCGACGCCGTTCTACCTGGACATGGGCTACGGCAAGACCGACATCGGCCTGATCGCCAAACACGCCGGTCTGTGGCCGGCCATTCTCGGCGGCTTGGCGGGTGGCCTGTGGATGGTGCGCATCGGCATCAACCGCGCCTTGTGGCTCTTCGGCCTGGTGCAGATGTTCGCCATTCTCGGTTTTGCCTGGCTGGCCTGGCTCGGCCCTTTTTCGCACGTCGGCACCTTCGAGCGCGCTGCACTGGCCGGCGTGATTTCCGTCGAATATCTGGGCGTCGGACTGGGGACGGCGGCCTTTACCGCCTTCATCGCGCGCACCACCCATCCGGCTTACACCGCCACGCAGTTCGCGCTCTTCACGAGTCTCGCCGCCGTGCCGCGCACTGTGATCAATGCCTTTGCCGGCGTACTCGCC
This sequence comes from Tepidiphilus thermophilus, assembly GCF_001418245.1. Classification (NCBI taxonomy): domain Bacteria; kingdom Pseudomonadati; phylum Pseudomonadota; class Hydrogenophilia; order Hydrogenophilales; family Hydrogenophilaceae; genus Tepidiphilus; species Tepidiphilus thermophilus. The sequence goes on along the minus strand of NZ_LIPU01000002.1, from coordinate 107,977 downwards.
GAACGGCTGGGCTGGATGAATTTCTTTTTCTGCTGCGTGGCGCTGGCCGTGCCGGGCATGCTTTTGCTCAAATGGATCGCGCCCTGGAACGGGGAAAGATGGGGCGACTCGGAGCGCCGGCTCGATCCGTCTGGCGGCATCGGCACGATGCCACTGCGGTCGAGGTAGCGGGTAGTCTGGTTCGTCCGCTCTCGAGGGATCCGGGGGATATAATGGATCGATCAGAGGCTGGACAAGCACCTGCCCGGGCGATGGCCTTATCGTAGCATTGGGGCATTGCCGCGGTTCGGACGGGAAAATCTTCCGGAGGGGACATGAGGATCCTGCACACTGCCGACTGGCATCTCGGCCGCGTCTATCACGGCGTCTCACTCCTGGAAGACCAGGCGCACGTGCTCGATCAGCTGGTCGGGCTCGTGCGTTCGGAGCGCCCGGATGTGGTGCTGATCGCCGGCGACGTCTACGACCGCTCGGTCCCGCCGGCCGAGGCCGTTCGCCTGCTCGACGAGACGCTCACCCGGATCGTGGTGGGCGAGCGCACGCCCGTTCTGCTCACCGCCGGCAACCATGACAGTCCCGATCGGCTCGGCTTTGGTGCGCGTCTTCTGGCCGAAGCCGGGCTCACGGTCCGGGGGCTTGCGACCGCCGACGTCTCTCCCGTGCTGCTGCGAGACCGTTACGGCGAGGTCGCTTTCTATCCCTTGCCCTACGCCGAGCCCCCTTGGGTGCGTCAGTGTCTGGAGGACGAGTCGATCGCGGACCACCACGCGGCGATGAAGGCTCAGGTCGAACGCATTCGACGGCTCCACGATCAAAGTCGCCGTTCGGTGCTCATCGCCCACGCCTTCGTGCAGGGTGGGACGGCGAGCGAATCCGAACGCCCTCTGTCGGTTGGCGGGACCGGTCTCGTCGGGGCGGAGGTATTCGAGGGATTCCATTTCGTGGCGCTCGGCCATCTGCATCGCCCCCAGAGCCTGGCCGGTGGTCGCATCGACTATGCCGGTTCGCCCTTGAAATATTCTTTTGCCGAGGTCGGCCACGACAAGAACGTTTCGCTGGTCGAGCTCGACGGACAGGGCTGCGTGCGTCTCGAACGCCTGCGGCTCACTCCGCGTCGGGACCTGCGCATCCTCAGCGGCAGCCTGGACGAGATTTTGGCCGCCGCCGGAGACGATCCCGGCCGGGACGACTACGTCCTTGCCCGGCTCACGGACACGAGTGCGCTCCTCGATGCGATGGGAAAACTGCGCACGGCCTACCCCAATGCGCTCGCCATCGAGCGTCCGCAGTTTGCCGGAGCGGGAGCTGGGCTCGAAGCGGGCACCGATCACCGCAAAGTCGGGCTGGACGAACTCTTCGAGGCTTTCTACCGCGAGATGACGGGGCGCGCGCTCGACGAATCCGCCAGGCGCCTGCTGCATACCGAGATCTCTGCCCTGTCCCAGCAGGAACGGGAGGTGGCCCCATGAGACCGATCCGCCTGATCCTGAGCGCCTTCGGCCCCTTTGCCCAACGCGAGGAGATCGACTTCACGCGCCTGCCGCCGGATGCGCTCTTTCTGATCCACGGTCCTACGGGAGCAGGAAAGACTTCGATCCTCGATGGTATCTGCTACGCGCTCTATGGCGAGACCTCCGGCAGCGAGCGGAGCGCCAAGGAGATGCGCAGCCATCATGCCGCGGACGATGCGCTCACCGAAGTCGAGTTCGAGTTCGGTCTGGGACGCAGGCGCTATCGCGTCAAGCGTTCGCCAGAGCAGGAACGCGCCGCCCTGCGGGGCAAGAAGGATCAGCGGGTCAGGATTCCGGCCAGGGCCGAACTGCAGGTGTGGGATGGCGATGGCTGGAAGCCTCTCGTCAGCAAGGCGACGGAGGTCACGCAACGCCTCGTCGCGCTCCTCGGTTTCGAAGCCGACCAGTTCCGCCAGGTCATTCTGCTGCCGCAAGGGCAATTCCGCAAACTCTTGGCGGCCGACTCCAAGGAGCGGGAGCAGATTCTGGAGACGCTCTTCGCCACCGAAACCTGCAAGCGCTTGCAGGAACGGCTCAAAGCGGCGGCGAATGCTCTTGAGCGGCAGGCCGAAGAAGCCAAGGCCCGGAAAAAGACGCTGCTCGAACAGGCCGGGGTGGAGTCGGAAGAAGCGCTCGGTGCCCGGATCGAGGAAGCGACGGCACGGCGCTCGCTCCTGGCGGAGGAGGAACGACGTCGCCGCACCGAAGAGGCGAACGCCACCGCCGCGCTCGCGGCCGCTGAGGCTCTGGCGCGGCAATTCGAGGAACGAGATGGCGCTCGCGCCGCCTTGGACGGGCTGAGCGCTGCTGCCGCCGCGATCGCAACCCGACGCCGTGAGCTGGATGCCGCCTCGCGGGCCCAGTTCGTCCGTGCGGCCCATGCGAACTTCGAGGACGCCGCTGCGCAACGGCAGCGGCTCGCCCAGCAGTTGGCGCAGGCCGAGGGCGAGGTCGAAGCCACCGCCCGCCAGCGCGAATCGGCCGAATCTCGGTTGCAGGAAGAACGCGCGCGAGCGCCCGAACGGGAACGGGCCATTCGCGAGCTCGAGCGGCTCGAAGGCTTGCGCGAGGCCGTGCGCACGTTCGACGAGGCGCGGCGGGAAGCAGAGAAGCTCTCCCGCTCGGCCGAAGCGGCAGAGGCCGAACTCGCGCGCCTGCAAGGAGAATCCAAAACCCTCACCGAGCAGCGTGCACGGCTGCAGCAGGCGATCGAGGCGGATACTCCCCTGGCTGGGCGGGTCGAGGCGCTGCGGCGCGATCTCGCCCAACAGGAACGACTCATCCGCTCGCTGCAGCAACTCGATCAGGCCAAAGCGGCCCTGGCCGCGCACCGCGACGAAGAAACCAAATGCCGCCAAGCCTTGGAGGCCGCGCAGACCGGGCGGGATGCCGCTCGGGTGCGTAAGGAGGATTTGGAAGCGCGCTGGCGCAGTGGCCAAGCCGCCGTGCTCGCCCTGCACCTGAGCGAAGGTGCTCCGTGTCCCGTTTGCGGCAGTCTGGAGCATCCTGCCCCGGCGACGGCGGGCGAGGCCGTGCCGAGCGAGGAAGAACTGAATGCGGCCGCCAAGGCCCTGCAGCAGGCCGAATCCGCCTTGGAAAGCGTTCGTGCCAAGCATCAGGCCGTTCTGGGTCGGATCGCAGGGGCCGAATCCGTAGTTTCAACCTTGGAGGCGGGACTGCCGCCCGATCCCCCCAGCCTCGAGCAGGCCAAAGCGCGCCTGGTCGACCTCGAACGTGACCTGGCGAGAGCGCTCGAAGCGACCAAACGGCTCGATGCAGCCAAGGCCGAGTTCCAAGCTTGCGAGCAGCGGCTCGCCGCGCTCGGTCCTGCGCTGGAGCAGACGCGCAGCCGCACCGAAACCTTCAAGATCCAAGCCGCGGCGGCTGCGGCCCAAGTCCGCGAACGTTCCGACCGAATTCCGGAACCTCTGCGCGACGTACGCACGCTCGAGCAGGCGATCGACGCTGTCCGCAAGCAAGCGGATACGCTCGCCGCCCGGCTCAAAGCGGCCGAGGAAGCGCATCAGCAGGCGAGTACCGCGCACGCGGCTGCGGGTTCGAAGCGGCAGGAGCGCGCCGAAGCGCTCGATGCCGCCTCGGTGCGCCTCGCCCAGTCCCACGCCGTCTTCCTCAAGGCCCTGCAGGAACAGGGTTTCGCGGACGAAGCCGCTTTCCGCGAGGCCATGCGTTCCCCCGAAGAAATTGCCGTCTTGCGCACCGAGATCCAGTCCTACGACGAATCCGTGGCGGCAGCCAAGGAACGCCTGCAGCGCGCCGAAAACCAGGTCGCCGGAAAAACGCCACCGAATCTCGCCGCGCTCAAAGCCGCCCAGGAAGAGGTCCGGCGCGCCGTCGAGCAGCTTGTTGCCCAGCAGCAGAGTCTCGAAGAGCGTATCGGGCAGGACCGCAGGACGTGCGAAGTGCTCGCGGCCATCGGGCAGGAGCTGGGGGAGATTGAGTCGCGCTACGAAGTGATGGGGCACCTCGCCGGTATCGCCAACGGGGACAATGGCAAGAAGCTCACCTTCCAGCGGTTCGTGCTCGCGGCACTGCTCGATGACGTGCTGCGTCAAGCCTCCCTGCGCTTGCGCACCATGAGCCGCGGCCGCTACAGCCTGCAGCGGCGCGAGGACGTGGCCGATGCGCGCAGGGCCTCCGGCCTCGATCTCGAAGTCTTCGACGAATACACCGGTCGATCCCGGCCGGCCAGCACGCTTTCGGGCGGCGAGAGCTTCATGGCCGCCCTCTCGCTCGCACTGGGGCTATCGGACGTCGTGCAAGCCTACGCGGGCGGCATCCAGCTCGACACCCTCTTCATCGACGAAGGCTTCGGCAGTCTCGATCCCGAGTCGCTCGACATGGCGATGAAAGCCTTGAGCGAGCTGCGGCAGAAGGGACGAATGGTCGGCATCATCTCCCACGTCGACGAGCTCAAACGCCAGATCGACGTCGGCATCGAAGTGATCCCGGGGAGAAGCGGCAGCCATGTCCGGGTCGGAGCGGTAGGGTGATGTTGGGCAGTGGACGATGGTTTTTCGGATGGATTAGGCGTAACGCACCTCGACGCGCTCTACCCCCGGGATTGCGCGCAGGGCGGCGAGTAAGGTCTCCTGTGGGTGCACCCCCCAGGTAGGGGAGGGACGCAGCATTCCTTCGGTGCCGTCCAGGCGCAGGGTGAGCGCGAGCGGCAGCTTGCCACCGAGATGCGGACGCAGCGCGGCTTCCAGCTCGGCGGTGAATTCCGGCGTGGTGCGTTCGAGTGCCACGGTGAGGGCGACTGCCCGGGCGCGTTCTTCGCGCAGCTGCGCGAGCGTGGCGAAGCGCTCGGCCACCACCCGCAACCCCCCCGAGTAGTCGTCGGGGCTTACTTTCACCTCGGCGAAGAGCGGCTCGTCGAGCACGATGGCGTGGCGCCACGCCTCATAGACCTCGCTGTAGGCGAGCACCTCGACCTGGGCCGTGCCGTCGTCGAACTCGACGAAAGCCATCTTGCCGCGGTTGCCCATCTTGGTGCGCAGGGCGGTGACTACCCCGGCGATCCACACCGGGTCCCAGCCGGGTTCGAGGCTGGCGAGCGGCCTCGACACCAGACGGCGCACTTCCTCGGCCCAGGCGTGGAAGGGGTGCCCCGAGAGGAAGAATCCGAGGGCGCTCTTCTCTTCCTTGAGCCGTTCGCGCTCGGTCCAGGGGCGCACGGCGGCAAAGGCCGGCTGCATCGCTTCGGCCTGGGGGAGATCGTCGAAGAGTCCCGCCTGCAGGACGTTCGCCTGCGCCTGCTCGGCCGCTTCCAGCGCGAGCCCGACGGTGGCGAGCAGCTGCGCCCGGTCGCGTCCGGCATGTCCCGGCAGGGTGTCCAGCGCCCCGGCGCGCACCAGGGCTTCGAGCACGCGGCGATTGACCGCTCGCCGGTCGATGCGTGCGCACAGCTCGAAGAGATCACGGAAGGGGCCGTTGCGCTCACGCTCGGCGACGATGGCTTCGGCCGCCGGCCGGCCCACCCCCTTGATCGCGCCCAGACCGTAGCGGATGGTGCCCGAGTCGACCGGTTCGAAACGGTAGGCGGAGGCGTTGACGTCCGGCGGCAGGATCTCGAGGCCGTTGGCGCGCGCGTCTTCGACGAAGATCTTGACGCTGTCGGTGTCGTCCATGTCGGAGGACAGCGTCGCGGCCATGAAGGCGGCGCAGTGGTGCGCTTTCAGCCAGGCGGTCTGGTAGGTGACCACGGCGTAGGCGGCGGTGTGTGACTTGTTGAATCCGTACTCGGCGAATTTCTCCATCAGGTCGAAGAGGCGCATGGCGAGCGCCTCGTCGTAGCCTTTCTTGCGCGCCCCCTCGCGGAAGATCTCGCGGTGCTTGGCCATCTCCTCGGGCTTTTTCTTGCCCATCGCCCGGCGCAGCAGGTCGGCCCCGCCCAAGGTGTAGCCGCCGATGATCTGCGAGATCTGCATCACCTGCTCTTGATAGACGATGACGCCGTAGGTGGGTTCGAGGCAGGGCTTGAGGTCGTCGTGGAAATAGTCGATGGCCTGCTCGCCTTTCTTCCTCAGGATGAAGTCGTCGACCATGCCCGAGCCCAGGGGGCCGGGGCGGTAGAGGGCGAGCACGGCGATGATGTCTTCGAAGCGGTCGGGCTGGAGCTTCTTGAGGAGCTTCTTCATCCCCTCCGATTCGAGCTGGAAGACGGCGGTGGTGTTCGCCTCTTTCAGGATCTGGTAGGTGGCCGGATCCTCGTAGCCCAGGGTTTCGAGTTTGGGGCGACTGCCGGTGAGTCGCTCGACGTAGTCGAGGGCGAGGTCGATGATGGTGAGGTTGCGCAGCCCCAGGAAGTCGAATTTCACCAGACCGATCGCCTCCACGTCGTCCTTGTCGAACTGCGACACGGGCACGGCGTCCTCGCCGTCGGCCAGATACAGGGGACAATAGTCGGTGAGCTTGCCCGGGGCGATGAGCACGCCGCCGGCGTGCATGCCCACGTTGCGCGCCAGTCCCTCGAGCGGCCGGGCGAGCTGCCACAGCTGCTGGATCGCCTCGCCGTCGTTGGCGTCTTCCATCAGCTCGCGCAGCTGCGGTTCGAGCTCGAGCGCCTTGTCGAGCGACACCGGTTTGACACCCTCGAGCGGGATGAGCTTGGAGAGGCGGTCGCACAAGCCATAGGGCAGGTCGAGCACGCGCCCCACGTCGCGCACCACGGCTTTGGAGGCCATGGTGCCGAAGGTGGCGATCTGGCTCACCGCGTCGTGCCCATAACGATCGCGCACGTACTCGATCACTCGGTAGCGCCGATCCTGGCAGAAGTCGACGTCGAAGTCGGGCATGGACACCCGTTCGGGGTTGAGGAAACGCTCGAAGAGGAGCGCATAGCGCAGGGGGTCGAGGTCGGTGATGCGCAGGCTGTAGGCGACGAGCGAGCCTGCGCCCGAACCGCGTCCCGGGCCGACGGGCACGCCGTTTTCCTTGGCCCAGTTGATGAAGTCGGCCACGATGAGGAAGTAGCCGGAAAAGCCCATCTGGACGATGGTTCCGGTCTCGAAGGCGAGCCGCTCTTCGTAGCGCGGGCGCTGGCGTTCGCGCTCGGCCTCGATCGGGTAGAGTTCGCGCAGACGCACTTCCAGCCCTTCCTTGGCGCGCTCGACGAGGTAGTCGTCCAGCGTCACGCCCGGCGGCGTGGGGAAGGGCGGCAGGAAATTCTTGCCCAGCGTGATGGAGAGCGAGGCGCGCCGCGCGATCTCGCCGGCGTTCTCCAGCGCCTCGGGCAGGTCGGCGAAGCGCTCGGCCATCTCGGCGCGGCTGAGGAAGTACTGCTCGGCGGTAAAGGGCTTGGGGCGCCGGGGGTCGGCGAGCACCGTGCCCTGGGCGATGCACACGCGCGCCTCGTGCGCCTCGAAATCCTCTGGGCGCATGAATTGGATGGGGTGCGTGGCCACCACCGGCAACCCCAGGCGGGCGGCGAGCCCGACTGCGGCTTCCACGTAGAGCTCGGTGTCTGGCTGCCCGGCGCGCTGCAGCTCGAGGTAGAAGGCGTCGGGGAAGACCTCGGCCCAGCGCCGCGCCGCCGCTTCGGCTTCCTCTTCTTTTTGGGCGAGCAGCAAGCGCCCCGGTTCGCCCTCCATCGCCCCGGAGAGGGCGATGAGGCCGCTGCAGGATTCCCGTTCGAGCCAAGCCGGGTGGATCTCGGCGCGGCCGCGGTACTGGTTCTCGAGATAGGCGCGACTGAGGAGCTCGCACAGTTGGCGATAGCCTTCGCGGTGGCGGGCAATGAGCAGCATCCGCCAGGGGTGGGCGCGGTCCTCTTCGTTGCTGATCCAGACGTCCACGCCGATCACCGGCTTGATGCCCTTGGCGCGCGCGGCCTTGTAGAACTTGACCATGCCGAAGAGGTTCATCGCATCCGAGATGCCCAGGGCGGGCATGCCGTCGGCGGCGGCCGCGGCGACGGCATCCGTGAGGGTGCAGATGCCGTCGGTGAGCGAGTATTCCGAGTGCAGGCGCAGATGGACGTAGGGCGTCATCAGGGCAGCAGAAGGGTGGCGCCGATGGTGCGGCGCGATTCGAGCGCGCGGTGGGCCTCGGCCGCCTGGCTGAGCGGAAAACGCTGGCCGATCTTGACGTCGAGCCAGCCTTGACGGATCGCCGCGAAGAGCTCTTCGGCCATGGCGAGCAGATCCTCGCGCCGGGCGATGTAGGTGAAGAGCGTCGGGCGCGTGAGGAAGAGCGAACCCTTCTGCGCGAGAAGCCCGATGTCGAAAGGCTCGACCTTGCCCGAGGCGTTGCCGAAGGAGACCATCAGCCCCAGGGGGCGGAGCGAATCGAGCGAGCCGAGGAAGGTGGCGCGGCCCACCGAGTCGTAGACCACGTCGACGCCTCGTCCGTTGGTGAGCGCACGGGTGCGCTCGGTGAAATTCTCCCGCGTATAGACGATGACGTGATCGGCGCCGTGCGCGCGCACGAGTTCGGCTTTTTCATCGTTGCCTGCGGTGGCGATCACCGTGGCGCCGAGCTGTTTGGCCCATTGCACGAGCAGCAGTCCCACACCGCCGGCAGCGGCGTGGATGAGCACCGTGTCGCCCGGCTGCACGCGGTGGGTGCGGCGTACCAAACACTGCGCCGTCAGGCCTTTCAGCATCACCGCGGCGGCGGTCTCAAAGGAAATGTCGTCGGGCAGGCGCACGGCGCGCTCGGCCGGGAAGTTGCGTACTTCGCTGTAGGCGCCTACGGGTGAGAGAGCCCCGCCGCAGTAGGCGACGCGATCGCCCGGGCGAAATTCGGTCACGCGGGGGCCGACGGCCTCGACCACGCCGGCACCTTCCTGACCCAACCCCGACGGGAGGGCGACGGGATAGAGGCCGGTGCGATGGTAGGTGTCGATGAAATTCACCCCGATCGCCTGGTGGCGGATGCGGAGTTCGCCCGGACCGGGATCGGGCAGCTCTACCGTCTCCCAGCGCAGGACTTCGGGGCCGCCGTGGGCGGAGAAACGGATCGCGTGCGTCAGCATGGCCTTGCTTCCCCGGTCATTGCGCTTTGAGTTTGTTGCGCAGCTCGAGCGCGTCGACCACCGATACGGCCGTCATGTTGACCAGGCGACGCACCGTCGAGGAGGGCGTGAGGATCTGCACCGGCATGGCCGCGCCCAGCAGCATGGGGCCGACGGTCACCCCGTCGCCATTGGCCACTTTCATCAGGTTGAAGGCGATGTTCGCCGCGTCCAGATTGGGCATCACCAGGAGGTTCGCTTCGCCTTCGAGCGTGCTTGCCGGAATCAGGCGCTGGCGGATGCCCGGGTCGAGCGCCGAGTCACCGTGCATCTCGCCGTCCATGTTGAGCTGCGGGCACAAGGCGCGCAGGATGTCGCGCGCCTGGCGCATCTTGCGCGCCGAAGGAGTGTCGGCCGAGCCGAAGTTGGAGTGCGACAGCAGCGCCACGGCGGGTTCATAGCCGAAGCGGGTGAGCTCGACGGCGGCCATGCGGGCGATTTCGGCCACGTCTTCGGCGCAGGGGTCGTAGTTGACGTAGGTGTCGGTGATGGCCAAAGTGCGCTTGGGCAGCATGAGGATGTTCATCGCCGCGAAGAGGCGCGCGTCCGGGGCCAGGCCGATGACGTCGCGCACGTGCTGCAGGTGGGAATGGTAGGTGCCGAAGGTGCCGCACACGAGCGCATCGGCGTAGCCGTTCTTGAGCAGCATGCAGCCGATGAGGGTCGTGTCGCTCATCATGCGCACCTTGGCGATTTCGGGCGTCACCCCCTTGCGGCACATGAGTTCGAGGTATTGCTGCCACAATTCCTTGTAGCGCGGGTCGGATTCGGGGTTGACGACGTCAAAGTCGCGCTCGGGCACGAGGTTGAGCCCCAGGCGCTTGATGCGCATCTCGATCACCGCGGGGCGGCCGATGAGGACGGGGCGGGCGAGCTTCTCGTCGATCACGGCGCGCGCGGCGTGCAGCACCCGTTCGTCTTCCCCTTCGGCGTAGAGCACGCGTTTGTGCTCGGGCGGGACGCTTTTCGCCACCGAGAACACCGTTTTCATCACCACGCCGGAGTGGTAGACGAAGTTTTGTAGCGTGGTGCGGTAGGCGTCGAAATCCTCGATCGGCCGCGTGGCTACGCCCGATTCCATGGCAGCCTTGGCCACCGCCGGGGCGATGCGCACGATGAGGCGCGGATCGAAGGGTTTGGGGATGAGATAGTCCGGTCCGAAAGTGAGGGCGGCTTCCCCATAGGCTCCCGCGAGCATGTCGCTCTGCTCGGCGCGCGCGAGATCGGCGATGGCGTGCACGCAGGCGAGCTTCATCTCTTCCGTGATGGTGGTGGCGCCCACGTCGAGTGCGCCGCGGAAGATGAAGGGAAAGCACAGGACGTTATTGACCTGGTTGGGATAGTCGGAGCGTCCCGTGGCGATGATCGCGTCGGGTCGCACGGCCTTGGCGACTTCCGGCATGATTTCGGGAATGGGGTTGGCGAGCGCGAAGATGAGGGGGTCGCGCGCCATCTTGGCGACCATCTCGGGCTTGAGCACCCCGGCCGAAGAGAGGCCGAGGAAGACGTCGGCGCCGTCGATTACCTCGGCGAGGGTGCGCGCGTCGGTCACCTGGGCGTAGCGCGCCTTGTTCGGTTCCATGTCCGGTTCGCGCCCGACGCGGATCACGCCACGGGAATCACACACATAAACATTTTCGCGTTTCAGCCCCAGGCGCACCATTAGATCGAGACAGGCGATGGCCGCTGCTCCGGCGCCCGAGCATACGAGCTTGACTTCTTCGATCTTCTTGCCGACGACCATGAGGCCGTTGAGGAGCGCCGCGGCCGAGATGATGGCGGTGCCGTGCTGGTCGTCGTGGAAGACCGGAATCTTCATGCGCTCGCGCAGCTTCTTCTCGATGTAGAAGCACTCGGGCGCCTTGATGTCTTCGAGGTTGACGCCGCCCAGCGTCGGCTCCATGGCGGCGACGATGTCGATGATTCGATCGGGGTCTTTCTCGTCGAGCTCGATGTCGAAGACGTCGATGCCGGCAAATTTCTTGAAGAGGCAGCCCTTGCCTTCCATCACGGGTTTGGCGGCGAGCGGCCCGATGTTGCCCAGCCCCAGCACCGCCGTGCCGTTGGTGATGACGGCCACGAGGTTGCCGCGCGAAGTGTATTCCCGCGCGGTGAGGGGGTCGCGCACGATTTCCTCGCAGGCGGCCGCGACGCCAGGGGAATAGGCCAGCGACAGGTCGCGCTGGTTGCTCAGGCTCTTGGTGGGGACCACCGAGATCTTGCCCGGCGTAGGGTGGCGGTGATAGTAGAGCGCGGCGTCGCGGAAGTTCTTGTCCATTGAAAGCTCTCCAGAACGGTTGGATGCGTGCGCCTGCCCTCGGTCGCACGTCGAAACGGGGGTTCATCTATCGGAAGAGAAGTATACCGCGGGTGGGCTTCAGGTGTCGGCGACGAAGACGCGGTTCTTGCCGGCGCGCTTTGCGCGGTACATCGCCTGATCGGCACGCTCGAAGGCGCTCTCCCAACCGTCGTCGGGGTAGACTTCGGTGACGCCAGCGCTGAAGGTGACCACCCGATGACGATCGTCGTGGAAGAAAATCTCGCGCGTGAGGATGCGCTGCAGCCGGCGTAGGATTTCGGCGGCATTCTCGGCGGTCGTACCCGGTAGGATGACGACGAATTCTTCTCCACCGTAGCGACCGATGACATCGTGCTCGCGCAGGTGCTGACGGGCGATCTCGGCGAGGAATTTGAGGGAATCGTCGCCGGCTTGATGACCGAAGAGGTCGTTGATGCGCTTGAAGTCGTCGAGATCGATCACGCCCAGCGTGAGCGAAGGGATGGATCCTTGGCGCAGGGTCTCGATCGTGCGGGAAAAAGTGGCCTCCAAGCCGTTGCGGTTATAGAGACCGGTGAGGGAGTCTCGCACGAGTCGTTCATTGAGCGACTGTAGCTGCGCTTCCAATTCACGTACCTTGGCATCGGCATCCTCGGCTTCACGGCGGGTGCGTTCGAGCGCTTCGTGCGCCTGGCGTGTGGTCTCGCTCATGTGGCGCGTCGCCTGAAGCAAGGTGCGGAGCTCGCCCGCGACGGAGGCGAGATCGTCGGCCTGTTCGATGGCCGTTGCCGCCTGCTGCAGTTGGGACTGGTACTGCTCGGTCTCCCGGCTCATCTGCCCCAGCTGGGAGAGGAAATCGGCCAGCAGGCGTTTGAGTTCGGCCTCGGCTGCGCGCTTGCGCTCGAGGGTGCACTGCAAAGGGTCGAGCAGGGCGTCGAGCCGTTCCTGCAGTAGGCGCACCACCTGAGGCGTGAGGGCCGTGGCCGGCTGGAGGAGTTCGTGGCGCAGACGGCCTAACTCGGCTCGAATGCCGTCGTTGTCGCCGCCGACGAGCTCGAGCGCGTGCATGGTATGGGCGAGCAGCTCGAGCAGCGCTCCCGTGAGGGCGGCCGTGTCGATCTCTGGGGCAGCAGCCGGGGCGGAGGACGTTTCTCCGGGCGGCTGGCGCAGTCCAGCGATGAAGCGCTCGAGCCGCCGTGGGAGCCAACGACTCTGTCCCTCCTCGAGAATCGTCTCCAAGGCATGGAGTTTGCGCTCCGGCGTCCATCCAGGGGCGGCGTGCTCCCAGGCGTCGATCAGCCGGCGGATCAGGGGGACCCACGAAACCTCCGTTTCGTGGGCTGGAGGCAGGGCGAGCAAGGCTTCTTCGACGTCAGCCAGAGCCTGTGCCGTCTCATTGCGCTTGAGGTGATCCCTTGCGCGCGCGAGTGCGGCGCAGGTCCGCTCTCCCGTGCGGGGGAGTTTGGCCACGACCAGCTCGAGCAAGCGCACGAGCCGCGGTGGTAGCAGCTCCGGTTCCCCGGCGAGTTCGCAATAGATGCGGGTGTAGTTCTCTGGGGTGGGCGGCTGCTGCAGCTGCGCCAGGCGCAGGAGGGTTTCTTTGGCGAGATCGACGGGAGAGGAAGGCATCGTTCGTGAGAGGCAAGCGCCGGCAAGGATGTCAGTGTATCACTGCGGCCGCTAGCGCGCCTCAATCCAGTGCCGGCGCTCGGGGCCATGCGGAGGCGCCGTTAGGCGAATTGGGGTGCGAAGCGGCGGCATTGCTCGGCTGCGAGGACACGCGGTGATTGGACGCAAGACCTTGGCTGCCTGCGAGTGATCATCGCCACCCGAACATCATCTGCTGCGCGAAGCGCGCTTTGAGCGGCAGGCAGGCATCGAGTGCGAAGAGGGCAGCGCCGCGTGCGAGCGGGATCAAACCTTCTCGAGGCAGGAATCCGCGTGCGAAGCCGTCGGTGAGGCCGATGGTGAGCCGCCGGTCGGGGGCGCGGCGCCGGGCGTAGCGCTCGAGCGTCCAGGCGCTGCCGGGGTCGTCGGCCTCGCGCAGCAGTTCCACCAGCGTGCCGACGTCGCGGGCGGCGAGGTTGAAGCCCTGGCCTGCCACCGGGTGCAGGGTCTGGGCCGCGTTGCCCAGCCACACGGTACGCTCGGCCACCGGCCGGCGGCGCCAGCGCAGCACCAGGGGGTAGGCGGCGCGGCCGTGGATCCCACCCAGCCGCCAGCGGTTGCCGAAGGCGCGCTCGAGGCGCTCGAGATAGGCCGCATCGGGCAGGGCGGCGGCCTGTCCGGCCTCGCCGTGCGGCAGCACATGGACAAAGGTCCACTGACCGTGATCGGGCAGGAGCGCCGCTGGTCCTTGCGGCGTGAAGCGTTCGACGGCGCTCTCCGGCGCGAGCCCCTCGGCGTGCACCCAGCCGATGAGGGCGCTCTGGCCGTAGTCGTGGGAGACGACCCCTTCGGCCTCGGCGGGAAGCCGTCCCTCGGCGCGGGCGCAGAGCCGGGCATGGAAGGCTCCTTTGGGCGTGCGTAGGGCGATGCGCTCGCTCTGTGCTTCTGCCGACTCGACCGGAGTCTCGTCGAGCACGGCGATGCCGCGGGTTTGTGCCGCCTCGAGCAGGGCAGTGATGAGATCCGACGCGCGCACGACCGCGCCGAAGAGGGGAACTCCCAGGGTGTGCGCCTCCAGGCGCACGCGACCGAAACCTCGCTGCGAGACGTGGATCGTGCGGATCGGCGTGGCCGGGAGCCGCTCGGCGATCTGCAACCGCTCGAACTGGCGCCAGGTACCGAGTGAGAGCGCCAGAACCCGGGCATCGTCGGTGAGCCGCGCGCGCGGGCGGGCGTCGAACACCATGGCGTCTCGGCCGAGTTCATGCAACCACAGGGCGAGCGTCAGCCCGACGGGGCCGGCGCCGACGACGGCGACTTCGGAGGAGGAAGAGGGGGGTGGTGTCATGGGGGCGGTCCTGCGGTCAATCCGATTCGTGCTGCATCAGCGCTTCGATCGCCTCGGCCGCGACGGGCACGTCGCGCGTGAGGAGCCGGCACCCCCTCTCGGTCACGAGGGCGTCATCCTCGATGCGGATGCCGAGGTTCCAGAAGTCCCGCGGCACGTCGTCGGCCTCGGGTACGTAGAGCCCCGGTTCGACCGTGAGCACCATGCCGGGCACGAGCGTCACCGGCAGGCCGTTCTCATGGGTGGGGCCGGCGTCGTGCACGTCCAGGCCGAGCCAGTGGCCCGTGCGGTGCATGTAGAAGCGCTTGTAGGTCTGCCGTTCGAGCGCTTCGTCGAGCGAACCGGAGAGGAACCCCAGGTCGAGCAGCCCCTGGACGAGCACGCGCACCGCGGCCTGATGGGGGTCGTCGAAGGTGGCGCCGGGGCGGATCGCGGCGATCGCCGCCTCTTGCGCCGCGAGCACGAGGTCGTAGAGCAGGCGCTGCGGCGGGCGGAAGCGCCCATCGACGGGAAAAGTGCGGGTGATGTCGGAAGCGTAGCCGTCGTATTCGCAGCCCGCATCGATGAGCACGAGTTCGCCCGCCTTCAGCCGCGAGCGGTTGTCGGTGTAATGCAGGATGCAGGCGTTGGCGCCGCCGGCGACGATGGTAGGGTAGGAAGGCCCTTGGGCACCGTGGCGGCGGAATTCGGCGATGATCTCCGCTTCCAGCGTGTATTCGTGCACGCCGGGGCGGCAAACGCGCATGGCGCGGCGGTGGGCATGGGCGGCGATCGTCGCGCTGCGCTGCATCAGCTCGAGCTCGAAGGCGTCCTTGATGCGGCGCATGCGGGCGATGAGCGCACGGGCGTCGTGCAGCGTGGCCGGTGCCGGCGGGCCGAGCCGGGCCTTGGTACGCAGGGCCGGCAGCAGGCGGCGCAACCGGGCGTCGATCTCCTCGTTCTCCGCGAGCGGCAGCCACAGCGCCGGCGCTCCGGCGACGAGTTCCGGCAGTTTCGCGTCGAGTTCGGCGAGCGGAAACGCCGCTTCCAACCCCAATGCCTGGGGGGCGGCGGCCACCCCCAGTCGGCGGCCTTCCCACAGTTCCTTTTCCGGATCGCGGTCGCGGCAAAAGAGCACGCTTCGCGGCGATTCATGGGTGCGAAGCAGCAGCCAGGCATCCGGCTCGATGTAGCCCGTGAGGTAATAAAAATCGCTGTCGAAGCGGTAGGGGTAGGTGGTTCCGCCGTTGCGGATGCGCTCAGGAGCGGTGGGCAGCAGCAGCGCCCCGCCGCCGGTAACCTCGAGCTGTGCCAGCAGGCTCGCGCGGCGTTTGGCGAAGGCGCTCAGGTCTTCGTGGTAACGGCCGACGGGAAAATCCGGATTCATGGGGTGCTCTCCTCGTCCGCCGCCGACAACTGGCGGCGCAGTGATTCCAAGCGCTCGGGGGTGCCGACGTCGACCCACGGGCCGTCGTGGCGCTCGCCGCTCACCTTGCCCTCGCGCATCGCCGTGCGCAAGAGCGGCGCGAGCGGCGCGCGTTTTCCGGCCGGCAGTGGTAGGAAGAGCTCGGCGCGGTAAAAACCGATGCCGGCGAAGGTGAGCGGCTCCCCCCGTACATCTTCCGCGTCAGGATACACCATCGCATCTTCCCCCAGGGCAAAGTCTCCGCCAGGGCGGTGCGCCGGATTGGGCACGAGCAGCAGGTGCGCAAGGAACCCGGCTTCGAGCTGCCGGCAGGCACGGCGCACGAAGGCGGCCACGTCGAGCGGGCAGTAGACGTCGGCATTGACGACGAGAAAGGATGCGGCATCGAGCAGTGGTAGCGCTTGGCGTATCCCGCCGGCCGTCTCCAGCCCTGGCCCCGGCTCGGGGCTGAAGCGCAGGGGTGGCACATCGCCGCGCCGCGCGAGATGCGCGATGAGTTTCTCCCCGAGCCAGCAGGGATTGACCACGGCGTGGCTGCAGCCCGCGGCGGCGAGTCGATCGAGCCAGTGGTCGATGAGCGCCTTACCGCCTACTTCCACGAGTGGCTTGGGGCAGGTATCGGTGAGCGGGCGCAGGCGCTCGCCGCGTCCGGCGGCGAGTACCATGGCCGCGAAACCCTCAGAATGTGTAGCCAACGGCCAGTTCCTCGGGATGCAACCGTTCGAGGAGCCGGCGCAAGGGGGCGAGTTCCCCGTAGCGGCGGCTCGTGAGCAGCAGATGACGGCGCACGCGCGGCAGGTCTTCGAGGTAGCGCGTCTTGCCGTCGCGATGCGCGAGTCGCGCGAAGATGCCCAACACCTTGAGGTGGCGCTGCACGCCCATCCATTCGTAGTCGGTATAGAACGCTTCGAATTCCGTGTGGATCGGCAGCCCGAGTTTCCTGGCTACCTGCCAGTAGCGCACCAGCAGATCGAGCGCGAATTCCTCGGTCAGATCGACATAGGCATCCTTGAAGAGCGAGACCGCGTCATAGGTGATGGGGCCCCAGACCGCGTCCTGGAAATCGAGCACGCCCGGACCGCGGCCATCGTCGAGCAGCATCAGGTTGCGGCCGTGGTAGTCGCGATGCACGAAGACCCGCGGTTGCGCGAGCGCCCGCGCGACCAACGCCTCGAAGAGCCGTTCGAGCATCGCTTCTTCGCTCGGCGCGAGGGTCACGCCCAGGTGGCGGCGCAGGTACCATTCGGGGAAGAGCCGCAGCTCGGCGAGCAGTTTTTCCCGGTCGTATTCCGGCAGCCAATCCGGGCGCGTCAGGGCTTGCATCGCCGCGAGCACCCCCAGAGCCTGGGCGTAGCGCTCGTGGGCGGATTCTGGGGAAACGTTGCCGGCGTAGGGGAGATCGCCGAAATCCTCCATCAGCACGAATCCTTCGGCCGCGTCGACCGATTCGAGGCGCGGCACGGTGATGCCGGCCCCGTACAACAGACGCTGTACGGCGAGCCAGGGGGCGAGCGGCTCTTTTTCGGGCGGAGCGTCCATAACGATGCGCGTGCCGCCTTCGGGGAGCGCCACACGCCAGTAGCGGCGAAAACTCGCGTCGGCGCTCGCCGGCCGTGGTTCGGCGGCAATGCCCAGATCGGCCAGCCAATGGCACAGGCGCGCGAATCGATCCATGAGGGAGAGTTCCTTGCGGTACAATGGCGGACGATTTTAACAAAGCCGAGGCTGCACGCCCGTGACTTCCGGGGAGTAGGATTTTGCGTGACGGGGAAAATTTCGCCTTGCTCGCCTGGGCAGCGGTATTCTTGGCCTGGAGCCTACCCTGCGCCAAGGCGGTCGCTCAGCCCTTGCCGCCCTTGCCCGTGAAACCGGAGCTCCTCGGCCTGCCGCCGGCGCCCAAGCCTGCGCCTGCGCCCTCCGCCTCGCCCGCCACATCGCCTTCCGGCGCTACGGTCACCGTCGTTCCTTCGCCTGCGGGAGGAAGCGCCCAGCCTTTGCCTCCGGCCGGCGCACCCCAAGCCGTTCCCTCTGCACGGCAGCAAGCGACTCCATCCGCAGCCGAGCCGGCGCAAGCGCCGGCCGCCGCTTCGCCAGCTGCCCCTGCTGCGGCTTCAACCCAGGCGCCAGCGGGAACGGTTCCGGCTCCTTCGCCCCCTGCCGGGCCAAGAGTGGCTCAACCGCAGGAACCCCCCCGTATCCGCCTCTCCACCGACACGGCGAGCGGCGTCGAGATCCCCCTCCTGCCCCAGGGAACGATCGTCGAGGCCGACGAGATCCGCGGCGAGCGGGGCGCCGCCGTCGAAGCCGTGGGCAACGCCATCCTCGTGCGCGACAACATCCGCATTCAAGGCGATCGCCTGCGCTTCGACGAGCTCACCGACGAGGCGAGCGGCGAGGGGAATCTTTTCATCCAGGACACGGCCAAGGGCTTTCAGGTCGAAGGACCTCGCGGCCGACTCTACGTCACCGCCAAGGAAGGCGAGATCGAGCAGCCGGTCTATCGCTACGACCCGCCGGAGAACGTCAAGGAGCAGAGCCGCGCGGGCCACGGTGCCGGCGAGAAACTCTTCTTCGAAGGAGAGAACCGCTACCGCCTGCTCAATGGCACCTGGACGAGCTGCGCGGCGCCCGACCCGGCCTGGTACGTGAGGGCCGACGAGCTCAAGCTCGACTACGACCGCAACCAGGCCCAGGCGCGAAACATGGCGCTGGTGTTCCACGGCGCGACGATCCTGGCTGCACCTTATGCGGAATTTCCGTTGGGGCGGGAGCGCAAGTCCGGTTTCCTCACCCCCAGCGTCGGCATGTCGACCAATTCTGGCTTCGACGTGGCCGTGCCGTACTATTTCAACCTCGCGCCCAACTACGACGCAACCTTGACCACGAGGGCGATCGCGCGGCGCGGCCTCCAGCTGGGGGGCGAATACCGCTACCTCACGCCTTCCTACCAAGGGCAGATTCGCGCCGAGGTCTTGCCCGATGACCGCGAGGCCGAACGCAACCGGGCGCTCGCCTCATTTCAACACCAGCAAAGCCTCGGCCCGGAATGGTCCTATGGGCTGGATTTCAACCGTGTCAGCGACAAAGACTATTTCAACGATCTGAGCAACCGCATCGAGCTTTCCTCCACCGCCCATCTCGTGCAGCAGGGGGTGCTGAACTATCAGAATTCCTCGGGCTGGGGCGGGTCTTTGCTGATGCAGCAGTATCAGACGATCGACCGGGAGGTGAGCGAACCCTACCGGCGCCTGCCGGAGTTTTCCTTGTGGCACCAGCCCGTCGAATTGCCGGGTGGGCTCGAGTTCAAGCTGCGCACGCTCTACACCCAGTTCCGTCACGACGACGCCGGCCAGCGCGGCGATTACGGCATGAACTGGGTCGATGGCGACCGAGCCGTGCTCAACCCTTCCATCTCTTTACCCATATATCGTAGCTGGTGGCATTTCGAACCGAGCCTGCAGTGGCACTACACGAGCTATGACCTGGATCAGCCGGCCCTGGCGGGGGGGCGCACGTCCATCGATCGCAGCGTTCCGATCGCCTCGCTCGACATGGGGCTCGCCTTCGAGCGCGACGCGAGCTTCTTCGGCCGTGACTGGCTCCAGACCCTGGAGCCGCGCATCTACTACGTGAAAACCCCCTATCGCCGCCAGGATGACATCCCGCTCTTCGACACGGCGCGCTTCGGCTACGGTTTTGCCCAGATTTTCTATCCGAACCGCTACGTGGGCGACGACCGCATCTCCGATGCCGACCAGGTCACGGTGGCGGCGACCACCCGTCTCCTGGAATCGGACACCGGCTGGGAACGCCTGCGGCTCACGCTGGGTCAACGCTATTATTTCGAGACGCCGGAGGTGCTCATGCCCGACGAGAGCCCCATCGTCGACCGGCGCACCGATGTCCTTGGCGAGGCCGATGTGCATCTCACCCGCCGGATGCAGTTCAAATCGTTCTGGCAATACAACACGAGCGAAGACCTGACGCAGCGCTTCAACGCCGGGGTGCGTTATCAGGCCGGATTCGCGCGGGTGCTCAATCTCGACTACCGTTATACGCGCGATCTGCTCGAAGACGTGGGAATCGGGGCGCAGTGGCCGCTTGCCCGTGGCTGGGTTGGCGTGGGGCGCCTGAGCCGCTCGATTCTCGAAGAGCGCCTCACCGAGGCCATCCTCGGCCTCGAGTACGATGGCGGCTGCTGGGTGCTGCGAACCGTCTTCCACCGCTACGCCTTGTCGGAGAACGACAACAACACCGCCTTTTTCGTGCAGCTCGAGCTCACGGGCCTGGGGAGCCTCGGCTCGAGCCCCGAGACGCTGCTGCGCCGCTCGGTGCCGGGTTACGGCAAGATCTCGCCTACCGCCACCAGCACCCTGTTCGGATCCGCAGGAGGAATGTGATGGCAGTGAAACGACGCTCGCTTCCGCTGCTCGGGGCGGTTTTTCGCTCTGCGCTATTGCTGCTCGCGCTGTGGGCAGGATCTACCTCTGCCGCCGAGCTCACTCGGGTCGTGGCCGTGGTCAATAACGAACCGATCACTTCCACCGAGCTGCAGCAGTACATGGTGCGTGCCAAGCGGCAAGTGGCCAAGCAAGGGGTGCAGATCCCCGAGGACGAGCTGCGCCAGCAGGTGCTCGAACAGATGATTTTGGAGAAACTGCAGCTGCAGGTGGCCAAGCGCATGGGGATCACCGTCGACGATACGGCCATCGATCGCGCCATCGAGGACATCGCCCGGCGCAACAATATGACGCTCGATGCCCTCAAACAGGCGCTCGCCGCCGACGGCATCACCTTCGAGCAGTTCCGCGAGCAGATTCGCCGCGAGATGACCATTGCCCGCCTGCGCGACCGCGAAATGGAAGGGCGGGTGACGGTGTCCGATGCCGAGGTCGACCACTTCCTTGCCAACAACCCCGACGTGATGCGCCGCATCGAAGCGGAAGCCGGCAACGTGACGCAGACCCACGTGCGCCACATCCTGGCCCGTACCAACCAGACCACCAACGACGAGGCAGCCAAGGCCAAATTGCTGGCGCTGCGCGAGCGCATCGTCAATGGCGTCGATTTCGCCGAGCTCGCCAAGGCCAACTCCGACGACGGCTCCGCCTTCAAGGGCGGTGATCTCGGCTGGATCAACCCCGGCGATACCGTTCCTCAATTCGAAGAAGCGATGAACCGGCTCGCTCCGGGTGAGATTTCCCAGCCGGTGAAAACCCCCTTTGGCTGGCACCTGATCCAGGTGCTGGAACGCCGTCCGCTCACCGCTTCCGAGGACTACCGCCGCAACTACGCCCGGCAGTTGCTTCGGCGGCAAAAGATGGAGCAGGCCTATAATGCCTGGTTGCAGACGATCCGGGCCGAGGCCTTCGTCGAGATCCGCCGCGATGCGCTGGAGGCGAAATGAAACCGATCGCCATCACCACCGGTGAGCCCGCCGGAGTAGGGCCCGAGCTCTGCGCCCGGCTCGCCGACCGTCTGTGGCCTGCGCCGCTCGTGCTGATCGGCGACCGGAAGTTGCTGCGCGAGCGCGGCGTGTCGTCGTTGCCCGAGTTCGATCCGGCTGATCCCGCACCCTTGTCGATACGCCATGTGCCGCTGCGCGCGCCTTCCATCCCCGGCCGGCTCGAACCGGCCAACGCGCCTTACGTGCTCGAAGTGCTCGATACGGCCATCGACGGCGTGCTCGGCGGCCTTTTCAGCGCCATCGTTACCGCACCAATCCAGAAAAGCCTCATCGCCGACGCGGGTCACCCCTTTACGGGACACACCGAGTATCTCGCCGAGCGCAGCGGCACTCCGCTCGTGGTGATGATGCTGGTGGGCGCGGGGCTGCGCGTGGCGCTGGTCACCACCCATCTGCCGCTCGCCGAAGTGCCTGCCGCGGTCACGCCGCAGCGGCTCGAAGCCGTGCTGCGCATCCTCGATCGGGATCTGCGCCGACGTTTCGGTATCCCGCAGCCGCGCATCCTGGTGGCCGGCCTTAATCCGCACGCCGGCGAGAGCGGCCACATCGGGCGCGAAGAGCTCGAGGTCATCACCCCGGTGCTCGAGCGCCTGCGTGCCGAGGGCATGACCCTGATCGGCCCTCTGCCCGCCGATACGCTCTTCACCCCCCGCGTCATCGCCGGCAGCGACGCGCAGCTCACCATGTACCACGACCAGGGCCTGCCGGTGCTCAAATACGCCAGTTTTGGCAACGGGGTCAATGTCACCCTGGGCCTGCCCTTCATCCGCACCTCGGTCGATCACGGCACGGCGCTCGATCTGGCCGGAACCGGGCGCGCCGATCCAGGCAGCCTCTTCGAAGCGGTCACGCTCGCCTGCCTGCTCGCTTCCGTCGAGGAGCGCCTTGCTGCCCAAGGAGAAAGCGGTACGTGAGCGCCGAAGTACAAGGCCACCGGGCGCGCAAGCGCTTCGGACAGAATTTCCTGCGCGATCCCAATATCATCCGGCGCATCGTCGCCGCCATCGACCCGAAACCCGGCGAGCATCTGGTCGAGATCGGCCCCGGACTCGGCGCGCTCACCGAGCCGCTCATCAATGCTGCCGGCCATCTCACGGCCATCGAGCTCGACCGTGATCTCGCCGCCCGCTTGCGGGAGCGTTTTCCCGAGGAGCGGCTGCGGCTCATCGAGGGCGATGCCCTGCGCTTCGATTTCGCCACCTTGCCGGCGCCGCTGCGCGTGGTGGGAAACCTGCCTTATAACGTGTCGACGCCGCTCCTCTTCCATCTCGCTGGGTACGCCGATCGCATAAAAGACATGACCTTCATGCTGCAAAAGGAGGTAGTCGAGCGCATGGCGGCCGAGCCGGGCAGCGCCGCCTACGGGCGATTGTCGGTGATGCTGCAACTGCGCTTTGCCGTGCGCAAATGTTTCGACGTGCCGCCGGGCGCGTTCGTGCCGGTGCCGAAAGTGACTTCCAGCATCGTACGGCTCACCCCGTTGCCTCGAGGCAGGTACGAGGTGGACGACTTCCCCACGTTTGCGCGCGTAGTGGCCGCAGCATTCAACCAGCGGCGCAAGACGCTACGCAATGCCTTGAAAGCGCTGGCGTCGGCCGAGATTTTTTCCCGTACCGGCATCGATGCGTGTCTGCGCGCCGAGATGCTGTCCGTGGCCGATTTCGTGCGGCTGGCCAATGCGCTCTCGCGCGAGAAGCCAGAGACATCCGCCGACTGAGCTTCGACGGATGTCTCCTCAACTCAGGAGGCCTGACCGGAGCCGGATTCCTTCTTCTGGCAAGTGTTGACGCCGATCAGGGTATACAGCGGGCACCAGTTGAGCAGCCCCGTAGCCAGCGGCAGCACGCCGATCCACGTCCACGGCGTACCGATACCCATCAAAGCGAGGACGATCAGCACCACCCCGACGACGATGCGCGCGATTTTATCGATGCCGCCGACGTTTCGTTTCATTTCCATCTCGCTTCTCCTGTGCTTCCTGTGCTTCCAGTAAACCCGCGTATCATCATAGATCACTTCGGCGGATTTTGGAGTTTCCGGTCATGGATTTTTTGCTACTCATCGTGCTGGCCACAGCCGTCGGCGCTGCTTTGTCCTTCTTGGGGGCGCGTCTGGCGCTCTCGGCCCAGCGGGCGAGTTTCGAGCGCGAGCTCGCTCAGCGCCAGGAGGCCGAGCTGCGCCTGCAGAGCGAATTGCGCCAGCGCATCGAAGCGATCGAAGGAGAGCGCCGCGCGCTGCACGAGGAGGTGGCGCAGCTGCGCGGCGAGCTCGCGCATCGCGCCGGGCTCGAAGAGCGGCTCGCCGAGGCCAAGCAGCGCCTTGCGGAGGTACAGGACCGCTGGCAGCAGACCCTGGAAGAAAACCGGAGTCTGGCCGAACGGCAGGCGGCTCTGGCCCAGGAGCTGGAAGCCGAGCGCCGGGCGGCAGCAGAGAAACTGCGCTTGCTCGAAGACGCGCGCCAGCAGCTCAGCGAGCAGTTCAAGAATCTGGCCAACGACATCCTCGAGGAGAAATCCCGGCGCTTCAGCGAGCAGAACCAGAACGAATTGGGTGCCTTGCTCGAACCGCTCAAGCTGCGTCTGACCGAATTCCAGCGCAAGGTGGAAGAGGCCTACGTCACCGAAGGAAAGGATCGCACCGCGCTCGCCGAGCAGGTGCGACAGCTCATGGCGCTCAACCAAACCCTGAGCCGTGAAGCGCGGCAGCTCACCGAAGCCCTCAAGGGCTCGAGCAAGACCCAAGGCACCTGGGGAGAGCTCGTGCTCGAGCGGGTGCTCGAAGCTTCGGGGCTGCGCCGCGGCGAAGAGTACGAGGTGCAGGTCGCCCACACCGACGGCGAAGGGCGGCGCCTGCAACCCGACGTCGTCATTCGCCTGCCCGAGGGGCGCCACCTCGTCATCGACGCCAAGGTCTCGCTCAACGCCTACGAAGCCTACGTCGCCGCCGAGAGCGACGGCGAGCGTCAAGGCGCGCTCAAGCGCCATCTCGACTCGGTGCGCACCCACATGAAAGGGCTGTCGCAGAAGCGCTACGAGCAGCTCTATGGGGTCTCCTCGCTCGACTTCGTGCTGCTCTTCGTGCCGATCGAACCGGCCTTCATGCTCGCCGTCACGCACGACAAAGAGCTCTTCATGGACGCCTGGCAGCGCAACGTGCTGCTGGTGAGCCCCTCGACCCTGCTCTTCGTCGTGCGTACGGTCGCGCATCTGTGGCGCCAGGAGCAGCAGAATCGCAATGCCCAGGAGATCGCCAAACGCGGCGCCGAGCTCTACGACAAACTCGCCGGCTTCGTCACCGACTTGCAAGCGCTCGGGCAGCGCCTGGAGCAGGCACGCAGCGAGTACGACAAAGCGATGGGAAAGCTCGTCGCCGGCAGGGGAAACCTGCTGCACCGGGCCGAGTCGCTCAAGGCTCTGGGAGTCAAGCCAGGGAAGAATCTACCGCTCGGCCTGCTCGGCGAGGATCCCGAAGCAGACGGCCCATTGGCGGAGACGGCGGAGGAGCCGAGGAGGTAGAAAAACCCCCGGACGGGGCCGGGGGTGAAAGGGATTGCCTTGTAGGGACGATCAGTGGTCTGAAGCCGCCGCCGCGCCGAAGCCGGTCTCGGAGCGCACGCGCTGGGCCGCGTAGGCCGCGCGCTCTTTCTTCGCCTGTTCGCTCTGGTCGAGCACCGAGAAGAGCCAGGTGCCGAGGAAACCGGCCAGCATGGAGAAGAGCGCCGGCGAGGTGTAGGGGAACCAGGCCGAACCCTTGGGATT
Organism: Tepidiphilus thermophilus; assembly: GCF_001418245.1. Classification (NCBI taxonomy): domain Bacteria; kingdom Pseudomonadati; phylum Pseudomonadota; class Hydrogenophilia; order Hydrogenophilales; family Hydrogenophilaceae; genus Tepidiphilus; species Tepidiphilus thermophilus. The sequence goes on along the minus strand of NZ_LIPU01000002.1, from coordinate 83,068 downwards.
GCCGAGCACGTCTTCCCACACCGCCGGCGAGACCACGGTGAGCCCGACCGAGGCGATCAGGCCGAGGAAGCCGCCGATCACCGCGCCGCGCGTGGTGCAGTCTTTCCACAGCACCGACAGCAGCAGCACCGGGAAGTTGGCCGAAGCCGCCACCGCGAAGGCGAGCGACACCATGAAGGCGACGTTCTGCTTCTCGAAGGCGATGCCGAGCAGCACGGCCACCACGCCCAGGCACAGGGTGGCGATACGCGAGACGCGCAGCTCCGAGGCCGAATCCGCCTTGCCCTCCTTGAAGAGGGTGGCGTAGAGGTCGTGCGACACGGCCGAGGCGCCCGACAGGGTGAGTCCCGCCACCACTGCGAGGATGGTAGCGAAGGCCACCGCCGACATGAAGCCGAGGAAAATGTTGCCGCCCAGGGCGTTGGCGAGGTGGATCGCCGCCATGTTGCTACCGCCCTTGAGCGCGCCCTTGGCGTCGAGGAAGCTTGGATCGGTGAGCACGAAGATGATCGCGCCAAAGCCGATGATGAAGGTGAGGATGTAGAAGTAGCCGATCCAGGTGGTGGCCCAGAGCACGGATTTGCGCGCCTGCTTGGCATCCGGCACCGTGAAGAAACGCATGAGGATGTGCGGCAGGCCGGCCGTGCCGAACATCAGCGCCATGCCGAAGGAGATCGCCGAGATCGGGTCCTTGATGAAGTTGCCCGGTCCCATGATCGATCGCCCGACGTTTTGCGCCACCTCCATCACGTCCTTGCCCTGCTCGGCCGCCTTGGCGACCACCTTGGGATCATTGAGCGCCAGGTTGGTCTTGATCTCCACCGCCTTGGCGAACATCGCCTCCACGTTGAAGCCGAAGTGGAAGAGCACGGCGAAGGCCATGAAGGAAGCGCCGGCGAGCAGCAGGCACGCCTTGATGATCTGCACCCAGGTGGTGGCGGTCATGCCGCCGAAGAGCACATAGACCATCATCAGCACGCCGACGATCACCACGGCCATCCAGTAGTCCAGGCCGAAGAGCAGTTTGATGAGCTGCCCGGCGCCGACCATCTGCGCGATGAGGTAGAAGGCCACGACCACCAGGGTACCGGCGGCGGCGAAGGTGCGGATCGGCCCCTGCCGGAAGCGGTAGCCCGCCACGTCGGCGAAGGTGAAACGACCGAGGTTGCGCAGCCGCTCGGCGAGCAGGAAGGTGATGATCGGCCAGCCGACCAGGAAACCGATCGAGTAGATCAGCCCGTCGTAGCCGTTGGCCATGATGGCCGCCGAGATGCCGAGGAAGGAGGCCGCGGACATGTAGTCGCCGGCGATCGCCAGTCCGTTCTGGAACCCGGTGACGCCGCCTCCGGCGGTGTAGAAAGCCGCCGCCGTCTTCGTACGCGCCGCCGCCCACTTCGTGATCCACAGCGTCAGACCGACGAAGATCAGGAACATGATGATCGCGGTCCAGTTCGTCTCCTGCTTGACGGTCTGCCCCAGGTCGCCACCGGCCGCGAAGGCAACCCCAGTGGCTGCGAGCAGCGTCAGCGCGCCGCACAGTTTCGTCGCCGTTCTCATTTGCGCACCTCCTTGAGGATCTCTTCGGTCAGGGCGTCGAACTCGGTGTTGGCGCGGCGCACATAGATACCGGTGATGATGATGGCAAAGAGGATGACACCGACGCCGATGGGGATACCAAGGGTGGTGACGCCGGTGCCGATGGGCTTGGCGAGGAACTCCTTGTCGAAGGCGATCAGCGCGATGTAGCCGTAGTAGACGATCAGCATGAGGATCGTCAGGATCCAGCCGAAACGCCCGCGCTCCTGCACGAGGCGCTGGTACTTCGGATTCGCCCGAATCCGCTCGTAGATGTCGTTTTGCATGGTGTTCTCCTCCTAAGCGTTTGCAGGGGTCTGCAGATCGTAGGCTAGAGGGGAAGCCTTACAAAATGCTTACGCGTGCAAAAATAAAAATTATTTGATAATCTCGCGCCAAGAACGCGGCGGTGAGATGTCACCGCCCTTCAAGTATTTTTTCCTTGGAGAGGACCGAACCATGGACGCCACATCACGCACCGAGCGGACTCCCTCTGCCTATCCCTATCCCTTGCTGATACGGCACATGCTCGAACGGGCGGTATCCGATCACCCTGCCTCCCTGATCGTCTATGGCCAGACATGCCATTCGTACCGGCAATTGCGCGAACGGGTCGGACGGCTGGCCGATGCCCTTGCCGCACTCGGGGTGGGGCGAGGGAGCACCGTCGGGGTCATGGACTGGGATACGAACCGCTATCTCGAATGCTTCTACGCCGTGCCGATGATGGGTGCGGTGCTGCACATGGTCAACGTGCGCCTTTCGCCGGAGCAGATCGTCTATACGATCAACCACGCCGCCGACGACATCCTGCTCGTCAATGTCGAGTTCTTGCCGCTGCTAGAGCGTATCGCCGGGCAATTGCGCACCGTCAGGGCAGTCGTGCTGCTCGACGACGAAGGAAAGGCTCGCGAGGCAGATTTGCAGGGCTTGCGCTGCGCCGGGGAGTATGAGGCGCTGCTCTCGGCGGCTTCGCCGGATTACCTCTTTCCCGAGCTCGACGAAGATACCCGTGCCACCACTTTCTATACCACCGGCACTACGGGCCTGCCCAAAGGGGTGTTTTTCAGCCACCGCCAGCTGGTGCTGCACACGATCGCCTGCCAGCTCGCGCTGGGCGCTGCGGCGCACTGTCGTCTCGACAAACGGGACGTCTATATGCCCATCACGCCCATGTTTCACGTCCACGCCTGGGGCATGCCGTACGTGGCGACGAATCTCGGTCTGAAGCAGGTCTATCCTGGCCGCTACGTGCCGGAGCGCCTCCTGAAGTTGCGTACCGAGCATGGCGTGACGTTTTCGCATTGCGTGCCTACCATCTTGCAGATGCTGCTGATGAGTCCGGCATCGGCCACGACCGATCTGTCCGGCTGGAAAGTGATCATCGGCGGTTCGGCCCTGCCAGCTGCATTGGCCAAGTCCGCCTTGGAGCGCGGCATCGACGTCGTCACCGGCTATGGCATGTCCGAGACCTGCCCCATCCTGACCGTGGCCTTCCTCGATGAAGACATGCTGTCGTGGGACCTGGAAGCCCAAGCCCGGCAACGGGCCAAGACGGGACGGCCGATCCCCTTGGTGCAGCTGCGCATCGTCGATGGGGCGATGAACGAACTGCCGCACGATGGCAAGAGTGCCGGGGAAGTGGTGGTGCGCGCGCCCTGGCTCACCCAGGGCTACCTGCACGATCCCGAGGGCTCCGAGCGCCTGTGGCGCGGCGGATGGCTGCACACGGGAGACATCGGCGTGATCGACCCCGACGGCTTCCTGCGCATTACCGACCGGCTCAAGGACGTGATCAAATCGGGCGGGGAATGGATCAGTTCGCTCGAGATCGAAGGGCACATCCTTCGGGTGCCGGGGGTGGCCGAAGTGGCGGTGATCGGCGTACCCGACGAGCGCTGGGGGGAGCGCCCCTTGGCCTTTGTCGTGCCGTCCCGACCGGGGGCGGTGAGTTCCGAAGAAATCCTCCAGGCGCTGCGGCGCGCCGCCGAGGCAGGGGAAATCTCGCGCTATGCCGTGCCCGATCGCATCGTCTTCCTCGAGGAAATCCCGAAAACCAGCGTGGGCAAGATCAACAAGCGGGCCCTGCGCGAGCGCTACGGCGCCGCTTAAGGAGGGCGGGCCGAGGCGGCGGCCGAAGACGGTCGGGGAAGGAGTTCGGAAGCCGATCCCCACGCCTCGATCTCCCCGCAGGCGGCCTCCAGCGCGGCGGTGTCCAGCCCCGTGAGCCGTACCCGGGGCGCCTGTACGAGCTCCGGATGGCGGGCGAGCGAGCGGCGGTAGAGGGGATCGTAGTGCCGGGCAATGAGCTCGGCAAAGAGCGTTGCCAGATCGCGGCGAAGGGCGAGTTCCTGCCAGCGGCGCAAGGTCTCGTTCGGGACGAAGCCTTTGAAGCGCTCGAGCCGCCGCGCGAGCGCTGCGGGCTCGTCGCCCAGCCAGCCATAGTCTTCGAGCAGGAGCTGCAGGCGGCACTCCTGGGGCGTATCGAGCACGATCATGGGGGCGAGCCGCATTGCTTCGTGGAGTACCTCGGGCAGCTGCACCAGGCCGATGCGCTTGCTCTCGGCTTCGACGAAGACGGGCCGGAAAGGGTCGAAGCGGCGCAGCGCCGCGACGAGCGCCGTATCGAAGGCTTTTTGTGTGGGCTGGGCTTCGCCCCCCGGCCAGGCGCCGAGGATGGAGCCGCGATGACGCGCCAAGGCTTCGAGGTCGAGCACCTGATGGCCGCGGAGCTCGAGCGCCTGCAGCACGCGCGTCTTGCCCGAGCCGGTGGGGCCGGCGATGACGCGCCAAGAAAAGTGCGCCGGCAGCTCGGCGAGCCGCTCCAGCACCCAGCGGCGATAAGTCTTGTAGCCGCCCGCCAGCTGCGCCGCCGACCAGCCGATCATACGCAGCCAGGTGACGAAGGCGCCGCTGCGCTGCCCGCCGCGCCAGCAGTAGACGAGGGGGCGCCATGAAGGGGGGTACTGCTGCAGGCGTTCCTGCAGGTGGCGCGCGAGATTCTTGGCCACCCAGGCGGCCCCGAGCCGGCGCGCCTCGAACGCCGAGCGCTGTTTGTAAATGGTGCCGATGATGCGCCGTTCGGTGTCGTCGAGCACTGGCAGGTTGATCGCGCCGGGGATGTGGTCTTCGAGAAACTCGGCGGGCGAGCGTGCGTCGATGATCGCGTCGAATTCGTCCATCCGTTCGAGCGGTACAATCCGGTCTTTGTCTTTGGCAGCCATGGATCTCGAGGAGGTCAAATATATGGAACGAGGAACAAGCACTTCGGCGCACGGCATCCGGCTCACCGAATGGGCCCACGGCGGCGGTTGCGGCTGCAAGATCGCGCCGGCGGTGCTGCAGCGCCTGCTCGGTTCGCTGCCTCCCGGGTTGTGTCCGCCAGAGCTGCTCGTGGGTACCGAGGCGAGCGACGATGCGGCAGTCTACCGCCTGCGCGAGGATTTGGCGATCGTCGCCACCACCGATTTCTTCACCCCCGTGGTCGACGACCCCTACGATTTCGGCCGCATCGCCGCCACCAATGCGCTCTCCGACGTCTACGCCATGGGCGGGCGGCCGATTTTGGCGCTGGCCCTCGTCGGCATGCCGGTCGGCAAGCTGCCCGAGGAGGCGATCACCCGCATCCTGGAGGGCGGCGCGGGCGTGTGCCGTGAGGCGGGCATCCCGCTCGCCGGAGGGCATTCGATCGACACGGTCGAACCGATCTACGGCTTGGTGGCATTGGGCGTGGTGCATCCCGAGCAGGTGAAGACGAACGGCGGAGCGCGCCCGGGCGACGTCCTCATTCTCAGCAAGCCGCTTGGCATCGGCATCCTCTCGGCGGCGCTCAAGCAGGGGCGGCTCTCCGGCAGCGAATACGCCGAGATGCGGCTGTGGACGATGACGCTCAACCGCGCCGGGCGGGCGCTCGCCAGTCGCGAAGCGGTGCACGCCATGACCGACGTCACCGGCTTCGGCCTGGCGGGGCACCTCCTGGAAGTCTGCCGTGCGAGCGGCGTGGCGGCGGTGCTCGACCGGGAGGCGATCCCCGTGCTCGCCAGTGCGCGGCGATATGCCGAAGAGGGCGTGGCCACCGGGGCCTCCAAGCGCAACTGGGCGAGTTACGGCGAGGAGGTCGATCTGTCGGCGCTCACTGAAGACGAAGCGGAGGCGGCGCTGTGGCGCACCCTCCTCACGGACCCACAAACGAGCGGGGGGCTCTTGATCGCCTGCGCGCCAGAAGCGGCCGAAGGGGTGATGGCCGAGATCCGGGCGCACCAGGCGCTGGGCGGCTGGAAGATCGGCGAGATCGTCGAGTCGCCCGTGCCGCGGGTCGTGCTGCGCTGAAGGGCTTTCAGCGCCCGGAGGCGGCGCCGCGTTTGCGCACCGCTTCCAGCGCCGAGGCGATCGCCGGCCACACCGTCTGGGACAGCTTGGGCACGGCCTCCAGCACCGGGTGCAGCCCGTCTTCCTGGAACGCATCAGGGTCGAGCGCGATCGCTTCGAGCAGGAAGGGGACGAAATGCACGGGGTAACGGGCTGCGAGGCGCGGATAGACCGCATCGAACTCGGCAGTGTAATCGGGCCCCAGATTGGGGGGCAGTCTCATGCCCACGAGCACGACTTCGCAGCCGGACTGTTTGGCCATGAGGATCATGCGCTCGAGATTGGTCTCCATCGCTTTCGGCGGCAGGCCGCGCAGGCCATCGTTGGCGCCCAGGGCGAGCACGACGACATCGGGTCGGTGCCGTTCGAGCAGCCTCGGCAGGCGGGAGGCTCCCCCGGCCGTGGTCTCCCCCGAGACGCTGGCGTCGATGACGCGGTGTGCTCCAGGTTCGAGCGCATCGAGCTGGCGCTGCAGCAGGTAGGGCCAGCCGCTTTGCGGCGGTAGCCCATAGCCCGCGGAGAGACTGTCGCCGAAGACGAGAATCGTGGCTGCGCTGGCCGGTAAAGCCGTTGCGAGCAGGGCAAACGCGAGGAAGAGCAACGCGGGAATGGATCGACCACCCTTTGGGTGGAAACGCGGAGGAAGGATCGACATGGGCAATGAGACTCCGGGAAAAAACGTCACCCCCATATTGTGCGCCGAGAAACTGCGCAAGGTCGTTTTACGCCGCGGCGAGGAGCCGCTCGTGATCCTCGACCAAATCGATCTTGCCGTTTTGCAGGGCGAAGCGGTGGCCATCGTCGGGGCCTCCGGCTCGGGGAAATCGACCTTGCTCGGTTTGCTCGCCGGCTTGGATATCCCCAGCGAGGGGGCGGTGCTTCTGGATGGAACGCCGCTCTTTGCTCTGGACGAAGATGGACGCGCGGCCCTGCGCGGCCGCACGATCGGTTTCGTCTTCCAGAATTTCCAGCTTTTGCCCACCCTCTCCGCCCTGGAAAACGTCATGCTCCCGCTGGAGTTGAACGGCGTGCCCGCGGCCGCGGAGCGGGCCCGTCAGTGGCTCGAACGGGTGGGATTGTCCCACCGCTTGCACCATTATCCCCGTACGCTCTCCGGCGGCGAGCAGCAGCGCGTGGCGCTGGCGCGCGCTTTCGTCACTTCGCCCAAGGTGATCCTGGCCGACGAGCCTACCGGCAACCTCGACACCGCCACCGGCGAGGCGGTGATCGAGCTGATGTTTGCCTTGCGGGAGCGCGAAGGCACCACGCTCGTGCTCGTCACGCACGATGTCTCGCTGGCCAGGCGCTGCGACCGTATCTTGAAGATGCATGCGGGGCGACTCGTTCAGTGAGGGGTGTGCGCTTCGGCGCGCGTGAGCTCCGCCGCTTCCCGGCCCTGTTCCCTCGTCTGGGCCCAGAGGATGCCGGCAAGGAGGATCGCCGCTCCGAGCCACTGGCGCGGAGTCATCGTCTCGCCCAACCACAGGGCGCCTGCCAGCGCGGCGAAGACGCTCTCGAGCGAGAGGATCAGCACGGCGTGCATGGGTCGCACCGTGCGCAGCGCCTGGATCTGCAAGGTGAAGGCCACGGCGCTCGAGAGCACTCCGGCCCACAGCAGCGGCAGCCAGGTATGGGCGAGCGACTCCAGCTTCGGTTGTTCCCACAGCAGGGTGCATAGGCCCGAGAGCACGGCGGCCACGGCGAACTGGCCGGCAGAGAATCCGACGGTCGGCAAGTGCCGCCCGTAATGGCTCAGGGCGATCACGTGCGCCGACCAGAAGATCGCGCCGACGAGCTCGAGGAGGTCGCCGCGATGCACCTCCAGATTCCCCTGCACCGACAGAAAGTAGAGGCCGGCGACGCAGGCGGCCAGGCCGGGCCAGAAGGCTGCCGGCGGTCGCACGCCGCGCAGCCATCCGAGCAAAGGAACGAAGACGATGTAGCTCGCCGTAATGAAAGCGGCATTGGCGGCGGTCGTCTCGGTCAGGCCGATCTGCTGGAAGGCGAATCCCGCGAAGAGCAGCGTCCCCGTCACGATCGAGGCGCGTAGCCAGCGCTTCAGAGAGACTCCACGGCGCTGGCGCTCGAGGGCCCACCACAGCGGCAGCAGCGCCACCGCTGCCAGGGCGAAACGGGCGGCGTTGAAGGCGAAAGGCTCCATCGTCGCCATTGCCTGGCGCTGCGCGACGAAGGTGCTACCCCAGATGGCGGCGACGAGCAGGAGCAGGAAGTGGTCGCGGGAGAAACGCGGCATGGAGGAATCCGGAACCGAAAACCCGATTCTATCCTGCCGCCGTTGCCGGACGCAGGATCGCCCCGGCCGTGCGCCAGCCGCTGGCCGCCGCCGATTCCGCCCCCGGCAGGGTCGGTTCCGGCGCCATCCAGCCACCGGCGAGCCAAAGGCCAGGGAAAGGGTGCAGGGGCGGGGGAGAAGGTGCAGGCAACGGAAAGCGCTCGTCGCACCATGGCGCCGCGAGCGTTTCTTCGCCCAAAGGGAGGAGCCGCTCCGGCCCGGGGGGAGCGAGACAGGCCAATGCGGTGCGGCCACCGCCCGCCGGCGCTTGCCAAGCATCGGCTTCGGGGGTGAAGCACCATCCGTGCGTGGTATGGGGGGTGATCGCGCTCCAGAGCCGGATCTCCGGCCAATTCGAAAGCCGTGCGACCAGCGCTTCGAGCCCGGCGATTCCCCGGAGCAGGGACGCTGCGTCCCGGGGCGGAACGGCGAGCACGACGTGATCGAAATGGCGGACGTCGGTCTGCGGCAGGCGCCATCCGCCTTCCGCCGGCTCCAGGGACTGCACCGGCGCGGCGATCGCCACCTCGCCGCCGCGTCGCCCCAGCGCGCGGGCAAGCGGCACGGCAAACCATTCGACGAAGGAATCCGGCAGGCGGAACCACTGGCGGTGCGCCCGTGCGCCCAGCGCGGCGGCGAGAAGACGGGCGAAGCGGGGCAGAGGGGTCTCTTCGGCCGGAGCAAGGCACAGAAGGCGGCACAGGGGGCGCCACAAGAGGTGCAGCGCCGCTTCGTCGCCCCACGGCAATGCCGTCTGGGCGAGCGGTAGGTCGGGTAGGGCGCTCCCGCCATGCCGGCCGGCGCGCAGCAGCCGCCGCAAGGCGCGGCTGGTCGCGCGTCGTTCCCTGCTAGAGAGCGTTCCTTCCGGCTCGCCCCATACTTCCAGACCGCTCCAGCGCGTGCGCAGGGTGAGCGATCCGGCACCCACCACCGTCCATCCTGGCGTCGACGTTTTCAGGTGGCGCGGCGACAGGCCCAGGCGGCGGGCGCAGGCAAAAAGGTGTGGGCTCGCCCCCCACAGGGGCAAAATTTCCGCGCTCAGACAGGAGATGCCCGTGCCCAGCCTTGGCGAGCGCTCGAATACCGCCACCCGGACTCCGGCTTCCGCCAGCCGCAGGGCGCACACCAACCCCGCCACCCCGGCGCCGACGACCGCCACCCTCATCGGCCGGGTTTCCTCCGCCAGCCGCGCCAGGTCAGCCACAGCTGCCGCAGCGGCGGCAGTTCGAGACGACGATCGAGCAGGCGGTAATCAATCTCCTCGGCTTCGGCGAGCAGGGCTTCGGTCACCGTGCGGCGCGCCATCAGGGGACGCAGTGCCTGGCGCATCTGGGCGGTGGCCGCCTCGTCGGCGGCCCGGAAGTGGTGCCGCACCCGCTCGGCCTGGGCCCGCATCAGCGCCGCGAAGGCTTCGCTCCAGCGCCCTTCGAGGATCTGCGCGGCGGGCACGCCGTGGCGCTGCAGCTGATCCACCGGCAATAGGATGCGCCCGGTGCGTGCGTCCGCCCCAACGCCCAGCAGCAGCTCGGCAAGCGCGAGCCCCATGCCCAATTCCTGCGCCGCCTGCTGGGCCTCACGCTCCAAGCCTCCCAGGGCGCGCACCGTCAGCAGCGCCGGCACCGCCCCCAAGCGATAGGTCAATTGCTGCAGCTCGGCGCTGGAAGCACAGCGCATCGTCGCCGCCCGCAGACGCGCCGCGAGCACCAGTTCGTCGAAGAAAGCCCGTTCCCAGGGGAGATCCGCCAGCACGAGGCGCAACGCCCGCGTAATGGGGTGGGTCGGCGTTCCAGAGAAGGCGGCTGCGACTTCGTTCGCCCACCAGGAAAGGGTGGTGAGCGCTACTTCAGGCTCGCGGCAGGAACGCACGGCGTCTTCCAGCGCGTCGATGAGCGCATAGAGCACGAAGAGCGCCTCCTGCCTCGGGCCACGCAGCAGCAGAAGGCTGTAGTAGCGGGCATCGGGACGGCGCTCGAGACGCTCGCGGCAATGGTCGATGTCTGGACTCATCCTCGGACCTGACGGAAACCCTGAAGGGCGGCGGGTTTGCCATCCTGCGCTTTGCAGTAAGATCGGGGCAAACCCGCAGCAATGATACCCGAACCCTGTTGGAGTCCCGAGATGAGCCTTTCCCCTGATGCGATCCGCGACGCCCTCGCGGCCCTGACCGATCCCAACCTTGGAACCTCCTTGGGTAAAAGGGCGATCGTCGGGCTAGAGACCGAAGGCGGCACGGTGCGCGTGCGGCTTGCTCTGGATTACCCCGTGGCGACGATGGGCGAGGCGGTACGCGAGGCGGTGACGCAGGCGCTCAGCCGGCTGCCCGGGGTGGAGTCGGTGCAGGTCGAGCTTCTCTCCCGCATCGAGATCCACAAGATCCCGCCCGGCACCCAGCCTCTGCCCGGCGTGGCCAACGTGATCGCGGTGGCTTCCGGCAAGGGCGGGGTAGGCAAGAGCACCACGGCGGTGAACCTCGCCTTGGCGCTTCTGGCCGAAGGGGCGCGCGTGGGCGTGCTCGATGCCGACATCTACGGTCCCTCGATTCCCCAGATGCTGGGTCTGGGGCATCAGCCGCCGGAATCGACCGACGGCAAGAGCATGGAACCGCTCATGGCGCACGGCCTGCAGGTCAATTCCATCGGCTTTCTCGTCGATCCCGAAACGCCCATGATCTGGCGCGGGCCCATGGCCTCCCAGGCGCTGCTGCAGCTGCTCACCCAGACGAACTGGCACGAGCTCGACTATCTCGTCGTCGACCTGCCGCCGGGCACGGGCGACATCCAGCTCACCCTGTCGCAGAAGGCACCGCTCACCGGCGCGCTCATCGTCACCACCCCGCAGGACATCGCGCTGCTCGACGCGCGCAAGGCGGTGAAGATGTTCCAGAAGGTGAATGTTCCGGTCCTCGGGCTCGTCGAGAACATGAGCATCCACGTCTGCTCGAACTGCGGTCATGCCGAGCCCATTTTCGGCAGCGGCGGCGGCGAGAAGATGGCCCAGGAATACGGCCTGCCTTTCCTGGGCGCGCTGCCGCTCGACATCCGCATCCGCAAGGAAACCGACTCGGGAACGCCCACCGTCGTGGCCGAGCCGGAAGGGCCCATCGCCGCCCGCTACCGCGACATCGCCCGCCGTGTGGCGCTGGCGCTCGCGCGCGCGCCGCGCGATCTCAGCCACAAATTCCCTACCGTCGTGGTGCAAAACCGCTGAGTTTTGGCGTACACTTCGCGGCAATTCTGGGCGCGCAGGGTTGCCGGTCGCGCCGTTTTCGACCCAGGCCACGAACGGGAGTACGATGAGCATCAAATCGGATCGCTGGATACGGCGCATGGCGCAAGAGCATGGCATGATCGAACCCTTCGCGCCCGAGCTCGTGCGCCAGACCGAGCGCGGCAAGATCGTCTCCTACGGCACTTCCAGCTACGGCTACGACGTGCGCTGCGCCGACGAATTCAAGATCTTCACCAACATCAATTCCACCATCGTCGACCCCAAGGCCTTCGACGAGCGCAGTTTCGTCGATTTCAAGGGCGAAGTCTGCATCATCCCGCCCAACTCCTTTGCGCTCGCCCGCACGGTGGAATACTTCCGCATTCCCAGGAACGTCCTCACAGTCTGCCTGGGCAAGAGCACCTACGCGCGCTGCGGCATCATCGTCAATGTCACGCCGCTCGAACCGGAATGGGAAGGCTACGTGACGCTGGAATTTTCCAACACCACGCCGCTGCCAGCAAAAATCTACGCCAACGAAGGCGTGGCGCAGATGATCTTCTTCGAGTCCGACGAAGTCTGTGAAACCTCCTACCGCGACCGCGGCGGCAAATATCTCGGCCAGCGTGGCGTGACGTTGCCGCGTCTCTGAGTCGCCTCCCGGTCTTCGATCCATGCCGTTTCTTGCTGCGAGGGCGGGTCCCATGCGCTTCCATTTCCCTATCGTCATTATCGACGAAGACTTCCGCTCCGAGAATGCGAGCGGCCTGGGCATCCGGGTGCTGGCCAAGGCGATCGAAGCCGAAGGCATGGAAGTGCTCGGCGTGACCAGCATTGCCGATTTCTCCTCGTTCGCCCAGCAGCAGAGCCGCGCCTCCGCGTTCCTGCTGTCGATCGACGACGAGGAATTCCAGGCGCCGGAAGATGCCGCACGCGCCATCGCCCGGCTGCGCGGCTTCGTGCGCGCCGTGCGCTTTCGCAACCACGACATCCCCATTTTCCTCTATGGCGAGACGCGCACCAGCCGCCACATCCCCAACGACGTGCTGCGTGAGATGCACGGCTTCATCCACATGTTCGAGGACACGCCCGAGTTCATCGCGCGCTACGTCGTGCGCGAGGCGCGCAATTACCTGGAGAGCCTGCCGCCCCCCTTCTTCCGCGCGCTCACCCATTACGCCGCCGACGGCTCCTACTCCTGGCACTGCCCTGGGCACTCGGGGGGCGTGGCCTTTCTGAAGAGCCCGGTGGGACAGATGTTCCACCAGTTCTTCGGCGAGAACCTGTTGCGCGCCGACGTCTGCAACGCCGTCGAGGAACTCGGGCAGTTGCTCGATCACACCGGACCGGTGGCGGCCTCCGAGCGCAACGCCGCGCGCATCTTCCACTGCGACCACCTTTATTTCGTCACCAACGGCACCTCCACCTCGAACAAGATGGTGTGGCACTCCACGGTGGCGCCCAACGACATCGTGGTGGTCGACCGCAACTGCCACAAGTCGATCCTCCACGCCATCATCATGACGGGGGCGATTCCCGTCTTCCTGCCGCCCACGCGCAACCACTACGGCATCATCGGCCCGATTCCGCTCGAAGAGTTCGAACCGGCCTCGATCCAAGCCAAGATCGATGCGCACCCCTTCATCGATCAGGCCAACAGCCGCACGCCGCGCATCCTGACGATCACGCAGTCGACCTACGACGGCATTGCCTACAACGTCGAGACCATCAAGCAGAAGCTCGACGGCTACATCGACACGCTGCACTTCGACGAAGCCTGGCTGCCGCACGCCGCCTTCCACGATTTCTATGGCGACTATCACGCCATCGGCGAGGATCGCCCGCGTTGCGAGCACTCGCTCATCTTCTCGACGCAGTCGACGCACAAGCTGCTCGCGGGCTTGTCCCAAGCCTCGCAGATCCTGGTGCAGGAGTCGCGCACGCGCAAGCTCGACCGCGACGTGTTCAACGAATCCTACCTCATGCATACCTCCACCTCGCCCCAGTACGCCATCATCGCCTCGTGCGACATCGCCGCCGCCATGATGGAGCCGCCCGGCGGCACGGCGCTCGTGGAGGAATCCCTCATGGAGGCGGCGGAATTCCGCCGCGCCATGCGCGACGTGGAAGCCGAACTCGGGGATTGGTGGTTCAAGGTCTGGGGTCCGGATTACCTCGCCGAAGAAGGGGTGGGCCAGCGCGAAGACTGGCTGCTGCGCCCCAACGACCGCTGGCACGGCTTCGGCGCCGTGGCCGAAGGGTTCAACATCCTCGATCCGATCAAGGCCACCATCATTACCCCGGGGCTGGACGTCGAAGGCGAATTCGACGAATGGGGCATTCCGGCCGGCGTGGTGACGCGTTACCTTGCCGAGCACGGCATCGTGGTCGAGAAAACGGGCCTTTATTCTTTTTTCATCATGTTTACCATCGGCATCACCAAGGGCCGCTGGAATACCATGGTCACCGAGCTGCAGCAGTTCAAGGACGACTACGACGGCAACCGCAAGCTGTGGCGGGTGATGCCCGAATTCGTCGCCAAACACCCGCAGTACGAGGACTGGGGGCTGCGCGACCTGTGCCAGCGCATCCACGCCTTCTACAAGGCGCACGACGTGGCTAGGCTCACCACCGAGATGTACACCTCCGAGATGGTGCCGGCGATGCGCCCGTCCGACGCCTTCGCCATGATGGCGCACCGCAAGATCGACCGCGTCCCCATCGACGAGCTCGAAGGCCGGATCACCGCCATGCTCGTCACGCCTTATCCTCCCGGTATTCCGTTGCTGATCCCCGGCGAGCGCTTCAACGCCACCATCGTGCGCTATCTCCAGTTCGCCCGCGACTTCAACCGGCGCTTTCCCGGTTTCGAGACCGATATCCATGGTCTGGTCAAGGACTCTGAAGGGAACTATCATGTCGACTGCGTGCGTTCGTAGCGGCTGAACGCGGCGCGCCGCCGCACACGCTAGCGACGACAAAGGGGGGGCGATATGCAGCGTTTCGGAAGGTATCTGCCAGCGGCGGCGAGGTTTTTCGTCTTTTGCCTGCTGCGCCTGGGGCATTTCCGCTCTTCTTGTTCTTGGCGCAAGGCAGGGGCCTGCTTTCTACCCTTCCTTTTCCTGAGTAGCATCTCCTTCGCCCAGACCCTGCCGCCGCTGCTCATCGCCCACGTGATGCCCACCACGGGCCGTTTCGCCCTACACGCCGAGGCCGACCGGCGCGGCGTGGAGATGGCGATCGAGGATTTCGGCGGCAAAATCCTGGGGCGAGACCTGGTTCTGCTCACACGCAACGCCACCACCGATCCGGCGCAGGCGGCCAAGATCGCCGAGGCGCTCATCACGCAGAACCACATCGCCTTCATGGTCGGGGCGATCGACTCGGGCGTGGCCGCTGCCATGTCGGCGGTGTGTCAGAAATACGGCGTGATCTTCATCAACACGAATTCCTCTTCTCCCTCGGAGGCGGTGGAGAACGCACATCGCACCAAGTTCGTGTTCGACGCCAACGGAGCCAACTTCAACAAGGCGCTCCTGAAATACGCCCTCGATCGGCATCCGCGCAAGCGCGCCATCCTGCTCACAGAGGACAACGTCTGGGGGCACAGCAACGCGGCGGCCTCGCGCGGCTACATCGAGCGCTACGGTGGCAGCGTGGTCGAGGAGGTCGTCGTGCCCGTCTCGCTGCCCGATCCGGCGGGGCTTGCCACGCGCATCGCCGCCATGGACATCGACGTCGTCGCCGTGAACCTGAGCGGCAATAACCAGATCCGGCTCTTCGCCCAGATCGATCCCGCGCTCTTCGAACGGCAGTCGTGGGTGGTGGGGGAGGTCGATTGGGAAGAACTCTATCCGGCCCCCGGTACGCCGCGGCCGCTCTTCGGCACCACCTGGGCGTGGAACCTCGACACGCCCGGCACGGCCGAGTTCGTGGCACGCTACCGGCAGCGCTACGGCAACACGGTGCTCGATTATCCCGGCGACGTGACGCACGCCGCCTATCTGGCCATGCGGGCGCTGCTGCAGGCGATCGAACGCGCCGCTACGACGCACAACCATGCCGTGATCCGTACGCTCGAGACGATGCGCTGGAGCGCGCGCGAGCGCATGCAGCACGACGACGCCTACATGGATCCGGCAAGCCATCACCTACAGCAATCCGTCTATACCGCCACCTGGCGCCATGATCCCGCCAACCCCGCTGCCGGCATCAAAATCCTCGGGCACCTGAGACCCGAGGAGGCGCGCTACGAGGGGGAAGACGCCACCCGCCTCGAATCCTTCGAGGAAACTCCTTCTTATACGCCTTGAGAGGCCAGGCATGCACCGTCCCCGCTTCGGTCTCATCGCCCGCATCGCCTGGCTGGTCCTGGCGATCGAGGCGCTCGCCTTCGGCGCGCTCACGGCCGTGTATCTCGACCGCTCGCGCACCCTGATGGAGCGGCGCATCGAGACGCAGCTGCAGCGCGTCGGCCGCATGCTGCAGGAAGAAAACCTGCCGCTCAACGCGGTGTCCACGCCAGCGCTGATGTCCGACCTCATCGGCCTCGGCTACCAGGGAGGATTCGTCTTGGGCGGCAGCGGCCGGGTGATCGTCGCAAGCGACCCCCTGCTGTTGGGAAAAAAAGCCGATGAAGTGCCGGGATTCGACCCTTCCTGGTTGAATGCCTCCGTACGGTCAGGGTTCGAAGCATTCTTCGCGCCCGAACGGCTCACCGCCGTCTTGCACGTGCGAGGGCCGGAGTCCTCCGCTCCTCTCTATACCGTGGTGCTCACCTTCGACACCGCCGAGCTGCGTGCCGCCACCCGTGAGGTGATTGCCTGGGGCGCGGCGCTGTCTTTGGCCTTCCTCCTCTTCACGTCGTTTGCCATCGTCTTCGTGGCGCACCGCCTCATCACGCGCCGGGTGCAGCATACCCTGCGCGCGCTCAAGCAGATCGAGGACGGAGCCCTGGAGATGCGCATCTCCATCACCGCCACCGACGAATTGGGCGACTTGCAGCAGGGCATCAATTCGATGACGGAAAAGCTCGCCGCCACCATCGCCGAACAGAAGCAGGCGCAGGCGCGTATCCGCCAGCTCGCTTTCTATGACCAGCTCACCGGCTTGCCGAACCGAGTAGCCATTCTCGAATACCTCCGGGAGGTTCTGAGCAACGATGGCGGAAGTCATGGGGCGCTGCTGCTCTTCGATCTCGACGACTTCAAAACGCTCAACGAGACGCTGGGCCATGAGGCGGGCGACGAACTGCTGCGCGAGGTGGCCGAACGCTTACGCGACGGACTGGGGGGCGAAGCGCAGGTTGCGCGCGTCGGCGGCGATGAGTTCCTCGTCGTCCTCACCGGACTCGGCGAGGACGAAGCCGAGGCCAGAGGCCGCGTCGAGGCGCTCTTCGAGCGGCTGCGTACCTTGCTCGTCCAACCCTGCCGCATCGGACACGCGCAGCTGCGTACCACCGCCAGCTGCGGCGTCGCCCTGTTTCATGGGGCACGGGTCGGGCTCGACGAGCTCCTCAAGCGCGCCGAACTGGCGATGTACCACGCAAAGGCCAGCGGCCGTAACCGCTTGTGTTTCTTCGATGAAGAGATGGCGCGCGCCGTGCGTCACCGCGCCGAGCTCGAGCGGGATCTGGAGCAGGCGATCGAGGCCGGCCAGTTCGTCCTGTATTACCAGCTGCAGGTGCGTGGCCCCCATCAGGCCGTGGGCGCCGAGGCGCTCATCCGTTGGCCGCATCCCGAGCGCGGCATGATCTCGCCGGCCGAGTTCATTCCGCTCGCCGAGGAAACCGGCCTCATCGTCCCTCTCGGGCGCTGGGTGCTGGAGACGGCCTGCCGGCAGCTGGTTTCTTGGGCAAGCACGCCGGAGACGGCCCAGCTGACCCTCTCGGTCAACGTCAGCGCCCGCCAGATCTATCAGCCGGATTTCGTCGATCAGGTGCTGGAGGTGGTCGAAAAGAGCGGTGCGGATCCGCGCCGCCTCAAACTGGAGCTCACCGAGAGCACCTTGGCCTCCGACATTGCTGGCGTCATCGAGAAGATGCGTCTTCTCAAACAGAAAGGCATTGGCTTCGCCCTGGACGACTTCGGCACGGGGTATTCCTCGCTCACCTACCTCAAGCGCCTGCCGCTCGACGAGTTGAAGATCGATCAGTCCTTCGTGCGCGACGTGCTCACCGACTCCAACGATGCGGCCATCGCACGCACCATCGTGGCGCTCGCCCACAGCCTGGGGCTGGAGGTGATCGCCGAGGGGGTGGAGACGCCCGAGCAATGGAAGTTCCTGGCCGAGCTAGGATGCCCCGCCTACCAGGGTTATTATTTCGCGCGACCCGTGCCGATCGAGCGTTTCGAGGAGACCTTGCGCGGGTTCCTTCTCGTCCAGCGGGAAATTGGACTACCGACGGATTCGGGGCGCTAAGCGTCGCTGTGGCGGTAGGTGACGATCTGGTAAGGGTATTCGTCGTCAGGATCCGCCTCGGGGCGTTCGCGGCCGACTTCGGCGAAGCGCCTCCGGTCCCATTCAGGGAAGAACGCATCCCCCTGAGGCTCGGCGTCCACTTCTGTGATCACCAGGCGATCGGCAAACGGCAGTGTCTGGCGATAGATCTGCGCTCCGCCGATCACGAAGACCACCGGCTCAGCCTCGAGCGCCGCCCGCGCGGCTTCGAGCGAGGGATAGACTTCCGCGCCGGGGGCCGTGAAAGAGGGATCGTGGCTCACCACCACGTTGCGGCGATCGGGCAGGGGGCGACCGAGCGATTCCCAGGTCTTGCGCCCCATGAGCACCGCGTGCCCGGTGGTAAGTCGGCGGAAGTGCCGCAAGTCGGATTTCAGCCGCCACGGCAGCGCCCCGCCGCGACCGATCACGCCATTTCGCGCCACCGCGGCGACGATCACCCACTCGCTCATACCGCCACCGGTGCCGGGATGTGGGGGTGCGGATCGTAGCCTTCCAGCGTGAAATCCTCGTAGCGGAAAGCGAAGAGATCGGTCACTTCCGGGTTGAGCTTCATCTTGGGTAGCGGCCGCGGCTCGCGGCCAAGCTGCAGCCGGGCCTGCTCCAGGTGGTTGAGGTAGAGATGGCAATCTCCCCCCGTCCAGATGAACTCGTGCGCCTCATAGCCGCAGATCTGGGCCACCATCAGGGTGAGCAGCGCATAGGAGGCGATGTTGAACGGCACGCCGAGAAAGACGTCGGCGCTGCGCTGGTAGAGCTGGCAGGAGAGCCTGCCCTCGGCGACGTAGAACTGGAAGAGCGCGTGGCAGGGCGGTAGCGCCATCTGGTCCACCTCGGCCGGATTCCAGGCCACGACCAGGTGGCGGCGCGAATCCGGATTCGTCTTCAGCCCTTCGACGAGGCGGGCGATCTGGTCGATGCTGCGACCGTCCGGCGCCTCCCAGCGCCGCCATTGCTTGCCATAGACCGGCCCGAGCTCGCCGCGCTCGTCGGCCCACTCGTCCCAGATCGTCACGCCGTGCTCGCGCAGGTACGCCACGTTGGTGTCGCCGCGCAGAAACCACAGCAGTTCGTGGATGATCGATTTGACGTGCAGTTTCTTGGTGGTGAGCAGCGGAAAGCCTTGGCGCAGATCGAAGCGCATCTGCCAGCCGAAGACCGACAGGGTGCCGGTTCCGGTGCGGTCCGCCTTGCGGGTGCCGTGCTCCAGGATGTGCCGCAGGAGGTCGAGGTAGGGTCGCATTGCCGTGTCGGAGGAAAAAATCGACCCTTATTCTAGCGCAGCTGCGCGGCGGCAACACCGCCGTCAGGGTTTATCCTCGGGTGAGTCGGTGTTATTCTTTCCTGCGTCGGCATGCCCCTTTTCAGGAACGGAACATCCATGCACAACGTAGAGCTCTACCGGGACGATGCCCATCTGTGCGTGCTGCTCAACGAAAGCGAGGAGCTCGATGAGGGCGGCATCCACTCCAACCAGTTCCTCATCCTGCATCAGGAGTTCGGCGTCCTGCTCGATCCCGGCGGCTTCGGGGTGATGCCCGACGTGCTCGATGCCATGCTCGCCTACTGCGAGCCGGAGCAGATCCGCTACATCGTCTTGTCGCACCAAGACCCGGACATCGTGGGCGGCCTTGCCTCCTGGCTCGAACTCACGCGCGCCACCGTGCTCATCTCGCGCCTGTGGACGCGTTTCATCCCTCATTATGGCCTTCCGAACACCGATCGTATCGTCGCCATCCCCGATACCGGCGCCCAGATCGATCTTGGAACCTCCGCCGTTCTCGACCTGATTCCGGCGCACTTCCTGCATTCCGAGGGCAACTTCCAGGTCTACGATCCGCGGGCGAAGATCCTCTTTTCCGGCGACGTGGGGGCTTCGGAACTGAGCGGTGCCGAGACGCAGACCTTCATCGAGGATCTGGCGCCGCATCTGCCCCGCATCGAGGGGTTCCATCGCCGCTACATGGCGAGCAACCGCGCCATCAAAGCGTGGAGGGAAACCTTGGGCGAGCGGCCGGTCGAGCTGCTGGCGCCACAGCACGGGCCGGTCTATCGCGGCGCTGCCGTTGGCCAGTTCCTCGGCTGGCTCGAGGGGCTCGAATGCGGCGTCGATCTCCTGCAGCCCGGGGGAGTGTTTCGGCGATGAACCGTTTCATTCCCCCCGATCTCTTGCGTCTGCGGCGCGATAGCCTGCGAGCGATCACCGGTATCCTCGAGCATGAGACCCGTTTCCGTCTCGGGTTTTCGGCCATGGCGGCTGCACTCGAGCGCGCCCATCGCCGTCTGGCGGCGACGCTCGAGCATCCGCCGGCCGAAGGAACGGCCGAGGCGGAATCTCCCCGCTCCCAGCTTGCCCGCCTCGACCGTATGGTCGGTCTGCTCCACGAGCTCCTCGACCAGGATGGGCGGGCCCAGACCGATGCGATCGTCTCCTTGCTGCATCACTTCGAAGAAGCCAGCGCCGAACTCACCCAGACCCTGGTGGAGAAGGAACTCATCGACCGGCAGCGCGCCGTCCTCGAACGCATCATCTTCTCGTATGAGCGCATCTCCCAATGGATGGAGTTTCTCAAGGAGATCCTCACCGATTTCTACCAGATCTTTCCGTTCGATGTATTCTTCGTCGCTTTTGCCGAGAAGCACGGACTGACGCTCAAGGTCTTTCACCCTTCGGCGCAGGAATCGACCGTGCGAGAGCAACTCTTGCATCGAGTCTCGCAGCACGTCCTCTCCTCCCTGGGGCAGCCTCCAGATTCGTCCTTCGATATCGAAGAGCATTTCCTCACCACCAAGCCCGCCGAGGCGAAGCCGGTCGAATCGATGATGTTGATCACCGAGCGCGTGCCGGAGCATCACACCAAACTGGCCGGTATCCTCGGTGCTGCTTTCGGGGTGCATGAAAAACTCTCGCCGCAGGAAGAGGCGGTGATCCGTTCGCTCCTGGCGATCGTCGTCATCGTGGTCGGCTCCAGCCGTGCGTTGGGGCAGTCGCTCGCCGAGCTCGAATACTATTCGCTGCACGACCCCCTCACCAACCTCTACAACCGGCGGCATTTTCTCTCCATGCTGCAGTACGAGATCACGCGCAGCGAGCGCCACCAGCACGAATTCTCTCTGCTGATGGTCGATCTCGACGATTTCAAGGACGTCAACGACACCTTCGGCCATCCCGTGGGCGACGAAGCCTTGTGTCAGGTAGCCAATCACCTCAAGGGCAGCGTGCGCCCGGGCGATCTCGTCTGCCGCATCGGAGGCGACGAATTCGTCATCCTCTTGCCGGAGACGGGCAAAGAAGAAGCCAAACGCCTTGCCCGTACCATCCGTGACCGTCTGCGCGAGCATCCCGTCCACGCTTCCCAGCTTGAATTCCATCTCACGGCCTCCATTGGCATCGTCACCTATCCCGCCGACGGAGCCAATCAAAACGATCTGATGACCCGGCTCGACTTCGCCGCCTATGAAGCGAAGAAACGGGGCAAGGACGGCGTCTTTCACTACAGCGACATCGACCGCGGCGAGGAAGTGCAGCGCATCGCCCAGCACCGTCGCCAGGAAGCGGAGGTCGTGCGTGCCGCTTTACGCAAGGGGCGCATCGTCCCCTATTTCCAGCCCATCATCGAAACGGGAAGTGGCCGGGTCGTCGCCTACGAGGTGCTCGCGCGGCTGATCGCCGACGATGGCGAGATCGTCTCCGCCGCCCGCTTCATCGACGCCATCGAAAAGTACGGCATGGGCCGGGAGCTCGACCGTCGCATGATCTCTGCCGCGCTCGATGCCCTGCGCCGTCTGCCGCCGACGGCAAACGATTCGGCCCCGCTGCTCTTTCTCAATCTCTCGGTGCAGGAGATCCAGAACCGCAACGTACTGACCTTTGCCTCCCGCCTTTGTTATCAGTGGGAGATCGACCCTCATCGCATCGTCTTCGAGCTGCTGGAGCGCGATGCCATTTCTGACATGGAGAAGATCCGCCGTTTCCTCTCCACCTTGCGCAAGAAAGGGTTTCGTTTCGCCCTCGACGATTTCGGCAGCGGCTACAACTCCTTCCACTACCTGCGCGAGCTGGAATTCGATTTCGTCAAGATCGACGGTGCCTTCATCCGCGGCATCGAGCACTCGAAGACCGACGAAGCGCTGGTGCGCAACCTCGCCCGCCTGTGCCACGATCTCGGCATCCAGACGGTGGCCGAATTCGTCGAGAGCCAGAGCCTGCTTGAGCACCTGCGTGCCCTTGGAGTGACGCACGCCCAGGGGTATTACATCGGTTTGCCTAGACCCGACATTCTGCTTTTCGCGGACAAGACCGTCGGGCGCTGAGCGCTCGTGAAGAAATCAGCTGCGCTTCAGGCCGAGACCTCGGAGGCGCCGTCCCGGGCGTGACGCTTGCGCTCGCGCCAGATGAGATGCAGGTTGCGGGCGTAGATGAAAAGGCCCGTGAGCTGGCCGATGATGAAGACGGGATCGGCGCGATAGATGGCGTAGGCAAGCAGCGTCGCCCCGCCAGCGAGGCTGAAGTACCAAAATGCTATTGGCATAACGCTTCGCCGCTGGCGTTCGCTCGCGAGCCACTGGACGAGAAAACGCATCGAGAAAAGCGCCTGACCGGTCAGACCGATGCCGAGCCAGATGAGGTCGGGGTTCATCTTTGTTCTCCGTGCCGTGAAGGGTAGGGCAAGCGGCGGCGGTGCAGCAGCCACCACACACCACAGAGATCGACCAGACCGACCCAGAGGCGGTTGCCGATGCCGTATTTCGACGTGCCGTGCCGCCTGGGGCGGTGATGCACCGGCATCGAGACGACGCGTCCTCCTTCGCGTCGCACCAGCGCCGGCAGGAAGCGGTGGAAGTGGTCGAAGTAAGGCAGGCGCAGGAAGAGCTCGCGCCGGATGAGCTTTACGCCGCAGCCGCTGTCCGGCACGCCGTCGTGCAATAGCGCCGAACGGACCGCATTGGCGATGCGCGAGGATAGCCGTCGAATCCACGTGTCGTGGCGATCGACGCGGTGGCCGATGACCATGTCCGGTGGGTCTGACTCCTGCTGCACCAGGGTCCAGAAACGCCACAGGTCGGCCGGATCGTTCTGACCGTCGCCGTCGAGCGTGCCGATCCATGCTCCTTGTGCAGCGAGCGCCCCGGTGAGCAGCGCCGCGCTTTGACCGGCATTGCGCTCATGGCGCACCACGTGCCAGTTCGGCCCCTTCTGGGCGCAGAGGTCTTGCAGCACGGCAAACGTGTCATCGGTGCTCGCGTCGTCGACGAAGATCACCTCGAAGTCGAGCTTGCCGCCGAGCGCGGCTTGGATTTCGTCGGCGAGGGTGGCGACGTTGTCGCGTTCATTATGTACAGGAATGACGATGGAGAGGTCCATGAAGTTCACTCCGACGCGTCGTCGACGTCGTCGTTGGGTTGAAGGGTGGGGGATGAAGGATGGGAAAGCGCCGCGATTTCGCGGGCGGAGGCGATGAAGAGGATTTGTCCGCGATAGGGTTGCTGCAAGAGGGGCGCCGCGAACTCGGGGGGCGGCATGCCCTTGAACGTATCGATGAGGATCCCTTCGGGATGTTCCTTGGCCCAAACATGCAGCTCCGACCAGGAGATTTCCTCGATCGGTTGATTCAAACGGCCGTAGAAGTGGAATTGATCGTGATATTGACCCACGAACGCCACCGGACGCCCTTCGGCCTGGGCTTGGGCGATGAAGCGGCTCGCCGGGCGTACGTCGTAATAGGGGGCGGCGGCCCGGCCCAATCCCAGGGCGAGGATCGTGAGGAAGAGCCCCGTGCCGAGAGCAAAGGTTGGCAGCCAGGCCGAACGCGTGCGCCAAGGCAGGAGCCAACCGGTGATCGCCAGGGTGGCAAGCGCCGCCGCTGGCCAGGAAGGAAGGTTGGCCAGGAAAGGCGGCAGATGCGCTGGCGGGTGCAGGCGCAAGAAGACGAGGGCGGCGGCCGCCGCGAGCGGCAGCAGAACAGGCAGGCGATCGAGGCGGCTGGGGTGCTCGCCGTGCACGGCGAGTGCCCGCGCAAGCAGCAGGGACACGGCGGGGAAGAGCGGCAGGAGATAATGTGCCTGCTTGCCGCTGATGGCGCAGAAGGCGAGGAAAGAAATTCCTGCCCACGCCAGGAGAAAACGCAGCGCCGGCTCGCGCAGGGGGCGCAGACGCGCGAGCGCACGCCAGGCGCTCGGCCACAGCGTCCAAGGTGCGAGCAGGAGCGGCAAGAGCGGCAGGTACCACCACCAAGAGCGGCGGTGGGCGAAGGATTCGACGATGCGCCCGGCGCTTTGCCCCCAGAAGATCATGTGGGCATACTCCGGGCCGCCGCGGATCGCCGCCGGCACCGCCCAGGTGAGGGCGATGGCCGCGCCACCCAGGGCGGCGAGCGCCAAACGTCGGTACCAGCGACCGGGCAGCCCCGCTTCCGGCCGCCACCAGGGCCACAGCAGTGCCGCCGGCAGCACGTGCAGCAGCACCACCGGCCCTTTGGCGAGTACGCCCAGACCGATGCCGGCGCCCACCCATAGCCAAGCACGTCTCTGGCCTCGAGCGGCATCCCATAGGCCGTTCATCGCCAGCAGCACGCAGGCGGCGAGCAAGGTGTCGAACATCACGGCCGCCGTGAACACAGCCCACAGTCCCGTTCCGAGCAGGATCGTACCGGCCCATCCACCGAGCGCCGGCGTCTCCGGCCACAGGCGGCGGGCGAGACGGGCGGTGAGGAGCACTCCGGCAAAGGAGAGGCTGGCGCTCGCCACCCGCGGCCACCAGTCGTTCACCCCGAAAATGGCCCAGCCTGCGTGGAGTATCCAGAAGAGCAGCGGCGGCTTGTGGTGATAGGGGTGTCCGTTCAAATAGGGTACGAGGAAGTCGCCGCGGGCGAACATCTCCCAGGCCACGCCGAGGTAGCGCGTCTCGTCGATGGGAATGAATGGCAAGGCGTAGAGAAAGGCGAAGGTGAGCAAACCGATGCCGGCGAGCCAGGTCAAAACATAAAAAGGGATCGAATGGCCTGCTGCAGCCGCTGGCGATGGTTTTTCGAGAGGACCGCAGGGAAAGATCGTCGGGGAAGCGGGCATGCTGCGTAGGGAGGCGTTCGTGGAGGCGCCATGATAGGCGCAGCCACGTCAACGCGGTGTGAAGGTGTCGAGGGAACGGAGCCCTCCTGTGCCCTCGATCGACAACTCTCCTATAATGAGTCGCCATGGACGTTTTGCTCATCGAAGACAATCCCGATCTGGCGGGTAATATCGTAGATTATCTCGAATCGCGAGGACACCGCGTCGATCTGGCGCGCGATGGCCTCAGCGGCCTGCATTTTGCCGCCAGCAAGGCGTTCGACGCCATCGTGCTCGATCTGGGCTTGCCCGGCATCGACGGCGTCGAGCTGTGCCGGCGCCTGCGAGAGGAAGGCCTTGCCACCCCCATCCTCATGCTCACCGCCCGTGGTGAGCTCGATGACAAGGTGCTCGGCCTCGAAGCCGGGGCCGACGATTACCTCGTCAAGCCGCTGTCGCTGCGCGAGCTCGAAGCGCGCTTGCGTGCGCAAGTGCGCCGCGCCGCCGGAGGGTTGGAGCAGCAACGCTTGCAAGTGGGAGATCTGCTGCTCGACGAGCGCACCCGGCAGGTATCGCGACAGGGGCGCCGGATCGCGCTGGCACCTTTGGATTATCAATTGCTGCGCCTGCTGATGCGTGCCTCACCCGCCGTGCTGCCGCGCGAGCGCCTGGAATCCCTGCTGTGGGGGGATGATCCGCCCGACAGTGACGCCTTGCGCGCCCACATCCACCGCCTGCGGCTGGCGATCGACCGTCCCTTCGACGTCCCCTTGCTGCACACGGTGCCGCACGTGGGCTACCGGCTGGCCGTGCCCGATGAAGCAGAAACGTCCTCCTAGCCTGCGCCTGCGGCTCATCGCCGCCTTCGTCTTTCTTGGCGTAGCCTTGGGGCCCCTGGTGTCGGGCGCCATGCTCTGGGTGAGCTATACCCTGGAAGAGGAAGCGGTAAAGGCGACGGTGCAGGAGCGGTTGCAGCACCTCTTGAGCACCCCGGAGCATTACGTCCTGCGCGAGCATCCCCGCCATCCCAAGGTCTATGTTTTGTCCTCGTTCGAACTCGAGGGCGTGCCGGATCGCATTTTTTCCCGCGCCGACGGAATCCATGAATTCGAACTGGGGCACCGGGCCTGGATCGTCGGGCTGGCGAGCCTCGGCGACGGGCGGCGTTACGCCGTGCTCGAGGACATCTCCAGCATCGAACGGCGCGAATGGGTGAGCGTGTTCATCGTGCTCGGCGGCGCGGCTTTTTCCGGCTATGTCGCGCTGTGGTTCGGTTTCTACTTTTCACGCCGGCTGCTCGCGCCGCTCACCCGGCTCGCCGGGCGCCTGGGCGAGGCGAACGATCTCGCCGCCGAGGTGCGGCTCGCCGAAGAAGGGCTGGACGAAGAGGTGCTGGTGCTGGCGCGAGCGCTCGACGAGTATCGCTGGCGCATGTCCGAGCTGCTGGCCCGAGAGCGGGAATTTTCCGCCGACGCAAGCCACGAGCTGCGCACGCCGCTTACCGTGATCCGTCTGGCGGCGGAGCTTCTCGCCGAGGATGCGGCGCTGTCCGAGCGTTCGCGCCGTGCCTTGGTGCGCATCGAACATGCGAGTGCACGGATGGCCGAGACGATCGAGACGCTGCTGATGCTCGCGCGCGAACCGGAAGCGACCAAAGAGGAGTTCGACGTCGTCGACGTGGCCCGTGAGGCGCTGGCGCACATCGAATTCTTCGCCGAAGGATCGGAGATCACCTTGGAGCTGCTCGTCTTGGCCCATCCTCTCGTCCATGGATCCCCGGCGGCGCTCTCCGTCATCGTCGCCAATCTCGTGCGCAACGCGATCCAGCATGCACAGTGCCACCGCATCACGGTGCGCATCGAACCGGACCGGCTGTGCGTCGAGGATGACGGGATCGGCATGCCGCAAACCGCGGATGGGGCGAGCGGTGGTCGCGGCCTGGTGATGGTGCGCCGGCTGTGCGAACGGGAAGGGTGGGAGCTGCGCTCGAGCGCTCGCGAGGCCGACGGTCGGGGAACGAAAATCGAGGTGGTCTTTTTCAGGCCCTTTGCCGATGAACCTCGTTCATCATAGAACCTTGAGCAGATCGGCGCGCAGCTGTTCCGCCCTTCTTCTTCCTTCCGCGCTTTCCTGGATCAGCCGAAACCATTGTCCATAGAGCGCGCGCAGCTCTTCGTGCGATTGGGCTGCGGCAATCTCGTCGATGAGCGAGAGATGGATGATTGGGCCGCGGCAAAAGGCCTTGATGGTGTTGATCATGAAATGACGCGCCATGTCCAGTTCTTCGGGGTTACGCGGTTCTGGAAGCGGACGGAAATCGGTGAGGGAGGGGAGTCTGTCTTGGCGGGTGATTGCCTCGTTTTCGCCTTTGAGGCCGACGAGCTCGATGTAGCCTTCTTCTTCGAGGTGACCGAGGACGTTGGAGAGATCGTCGGTCGACGCGAGTTCGCGCAGCTCTTCCACGGTCCGCTTGCCGTCGACCATGATGAGAATACGACGCTGGCGCGGCGTCAATTTTCCCGAACGGTGCTGAACTTCATCTACCCCTTTGGGCGTCTTGCGGAAAACGGCTCTGCTGGGCATAGGGAAATTCTCTTATGGTTGAATCATCATGATTCATCTTAACCAAAACCAAAAACATAGGCAAGAAAAAGCCCCTGTCAGGGCAGGGGCTTCGATCGTAAAAAACGAAGACTCAGCGCGAAATCGGTTTGTAGCGCACGCGCCGCGGACGGGCGGCGTCTTCGCCGAGACGCTTTTTCTTGTCCTCTTCGTACTCGTGGAAGTTGCCTTCGAAGAAGGTCCACTGCGAGTCGCCCTCGGCCGCGAGGATGTGGGTGCAGATGCGGTCGAGGAACCAGCGGTCGTGGCTGATGACGAGCGCGCAGCCGGGGAATTCGAGCAGCGCTTCTTCTAGGGCGCGCAGCGTCTCCACGTCGAGGTCGTTGGAGGGTTCGTCGAGCAGCAGCACGTTTCCGCCCTGGATGAGCGTCTTGGCCAGATGCAGCCGCCCGCGCTCGCCGCCCGAGAGCTTGCCCACGGGTTTTTGCTGGTCCGCCCCCTTGAAGTTGAAGCGGCCGAGGTAGGCGCGGCTGGGCATCTCGAAGGCGCCGACCTTGAGGATGTCGAGCCCCCCGGAGACTTCCTCCCATACCGTCTTGTTGGGGTCTAGCCCTTCGCGGGACTGATCCACGGCGGCGATCTTCACCGTCGGACCGATCTCGATGGTGCCGGAATCGGGCTGTTCCTTGCCAAGGATCATGCGAAAGAGGGTGGATTTGCCCGCGCCGTTGGGGCCGATGATGCCCACGATCGCTCCCTTGGGCACAGAGAAGGAGAGATCGTCGATGAGGAGCCGATCCCCGAAGCCTTTGCTCACGTGGTGGAATTCGATCACCTTGTCGCCGAGCCGCTCGCCGGGTGGGATGAAGATCTCCTGCGTCTCGTTGCGGCGCTGGTATTCGATGGAGGAGAGTTCCTCGTAGCGCGCCAGACGCGCCTTGGATTTCGCCTGCCGCCCTTTGGGGTTCTGGCGCACCCATTCGAGTTCTTGCTTCATCGCCTTGAGGCGGGCGGCTTCCGCCTTGGCTTCCTGCTCGAGGCGCTTTTCTTTCTGTTCCAGCCACGAACTGTAGTTGCCTTTCCAGGGGATGCCCTCGCCGCGGTCGAGTTCGAGGATCCATTCGGCGGCGTTGTCGAGGAAGTAGCGATCGTGCGTGACGGCCACCACCGTGCCGGGGAAGCGCACGAGGTACTGCTCGAGCCACTCGACCGATTCTGCGTCGAGGTGGTTGGTGGGTTCGTCGAGCAGCAGCATGTCGGGCTTGGAGAGCAGGAGCTTGCACAGCGCCACGCGCCGTTTTTCGCCGCCGGAGAGGTTCGCGATCTTGGCGTCCCACGGCGGCAGGCGCAGCGCGTCGGCGGCGATCTCCATCTGGTTTTCGAGGTCGGTGCCGGCGCTGGCGAGGATGGCCTCGTATTTGGCCTGCTCTTCGGCGAGTTTCTCGAAGTCGGCGTCGGGCTCGGCATAGGCGGCGTAGATTTCCTCGAGCTTTCGCCGCGCCTCGACGAGCTCACCCAGCCCTTCTTCGACTTCCTCGCGCACGGTCTTTTCCGGGTCGAGCTGGGGTTCCTGCGGCAGGTAGCCGATGCGGATGCCGGGCTGCCATTGCACTTCGCCGTCGTATTCCTTGTCGACGCCGGCCATGATGCGCAGCACGGTGGATTTGCCCGCGCCGTTGAGGCCCAGCAGGCCGATCTTGGCCCCGGGGAAGAAGGAAAGGGAGATGTCCTTGATGATGTGGCGCTTCGGGGGGACGACCTTGTTCACCCGAAGCATGGACATGACATACTGAGCCATGACACTCCTACGAAATTACGGTTCAATGGGCCATTGTACCCGAAACGCCGGCGGGGGTTTCCGCAACACTCGGTACAGCCGGCTTGGCGGCCTGTTCCTCGGGCGGGGCGTTGTCGGGCAGATAGGCGATGATCTGGCACAGGACTGCGGCCAGGTAGGGAATCGCTTGCAGCATGAGGATGGAGAGCCAGAGCTTGACTTCCAGGTCGAGCAGTCCCCGCTTGGCCACGAGTACGGCCGCGCCGATTAGGATCGCCGCGAGCAGGCCGAGTTCCTCGCGGATGGGACCGAAGAAGGCGAAGGTTCCCTTGGCGCGCCAGCCTTTGGGAGTGCGCACGAAGGTGCCTTTCTTCTGGAAGAGCCCGGCGAAGACGCCGCGCGCGATGGTGTGCGCGAGTCCCACGGAGAGGATGGAAGCGCCTAGGATGTCGATCCAGCGCGTGTGCATGGTGCGGCGATAGAGGACGGGCCCGAGGGCGGTCTTGAAGGCCATGAATCCGAGCACGGGCATGGCGAGCGAGGCCACCGGCAGGGCAAAGGTCTTGGGAAAGTGGATCATGCCCAGCGTCCAGTAGATGGAGGCGAGCGCGAAGACGAGGTGCAGCGCGTCGCCAAACCAGGCGAACCAGCCGGTGAGGAAGTGGTAGCGCTGGGCGAAGTTCAGCTTCGAGGGCTGTAGCCCCAGGAGCTTGGGCAGGTGGGCCTTGAGGATCTGCATCGCACCGAACGCCCAGCGGAAGCGCTGCGACTTGATGGCGGCGAAGTCCGACGGCGTGAGCCCGCGACCGAAGATGTGATCGACATAGCGGGTTTCGTAGCCGAGCTCGATCAGGCGCAGGCCGAGTTCGGTATCCTCGCAGATGCACCATTCCGACCAGCCGCCGACTTCCTCCAGTGCCCGGCGGCGGATGAGCGTCATCGTGCCGTGCTGGATCAAGGCGTTGCGCTCGTTGCGGTGGTGCATGCCGATGCGGAAGAACCCTTCGAACTCCCAGTTGCACATGCGCTGGAAGAAGCTGTGCTCGAAGTCGCGGTGCGCCTGCGGGGCTTGCACCACGGCCACCTGGGGGCTGTCGAGGAAGTGCGGCACGAGGCGGGCGAGCCAGTCGGGTTCGACGACGTAGTCGGCATCGACCACGCCGACGATCTCGGCACGCGGATCCGTCTGCTTGAGGGCGAAATTGAGCGCCCCGGCCTTGAACCCGGGCCACTTCGGCAGGTGGAAGAAGCGAAACCGCGGCCCGAGCGTGGCGCAGTGCGCTTCCACCGGCTTCCATAGGGCTTCGTCAGTGGTGTTGTTGTCGACGACGATCACCTCGTAGTTGGCGTAATCGAGCCGGGCGAGCGAGTCGATGGTGGCGATCACCATCTCGGGCGGTTCGTTGTAGCAGGCGAGGTGAATGGAGACGAAAGGCTGCTGCTCGGGCGGCAGCGGCTCACGGGGGGTGAAGCGCCGGCGCCATTGCCGCTTGAAGAGCACCTCGCCGAACTCGAACCCGTGTGACAGCAGCACGGCGATGGTCATGAGGGTGGCGACGATGAGAAAGACGAGGCCGACGAGGTCGCCGCGCGAGAGGTAATAATCCTTGGGCAGATAGACGCCGACTACGAGCACGGCCGCGGAGAGCTGCACCAGCCCCATGAGCCACAGGCGCCCGAGCACGTTCCAACTGCCGAGGGCAAAGGCGATGAGGAACATGGGAACGGCCGCGATCGCCACCGCCAGGCGCGCCTTTTCTTTCCAGCGCACGTCGCGCACGATGAGGCCGTCGAGGGGGTACTTGAGATGGCGGTCGGCGTCGAACACGCCCCAGTAGGCGCCGGCCCAGCCTTCGACGGCCACTTTCCACGGCTGGTCGAACGCTTCCATGATGTAGTAGTCGAGGAAGGCGGAGCGCGGGTCGGCAAGGAAGCCGCGCACGAAGCGGGCGGCGTCTTCTGAGGCGGCACGCGCGTATTCGTCGCCGCCCATGAGGTTGGGCATCACCTCACCCCTGGTGGGCCAGCCGATCTCGCCAATCACGATGGGTTTTTTGGGGAACTTCTGCCGCAGCTCTTCGTAACGGCTGAAGGCGTATTCGAGCGCGCGGGCCGAGGAGATGCCTTCGTGGTAGGGCAGCAGGTGCACCATGAGGTAGTCGACGTGGTCGACCAGCTCGGGGTTGGCGAGCCAGACGTGCCAGGGCTCGGCGGTGGAGACCGGCGGACGTTGCCCCTTGCGGAACTGGCGGCGGATGTCGGCGCGCACGCGGTCGAGATGGGCGGCCATTTCCTGGACCGTCATTTCCTTGCGCAGCAGGGCTTCGTTGCCCACCACGATGCGTTCGATGTTCTTGTGTTTCTTGAGGAGAGCGAGCCCAGTGGCGATCTCGCGCTCGGAGAGTTCCTTGTCGGCCGACACCCACAGGCCCATGGCCACCTTGAAGCCTTTCTCTTCGGCCAGAGGATAGATGGCGGGGACGTCGGTGACGCCGTAGGTACGGATGCGGTGGGTGTAGTTGCTCAGGATGTCGAGGTCTTCGGCCACCTGCTCGGGCGTGGGGTATTTCTTCTCCAGGGGTGACTGGTCGCGACGGAAGGGGGTGTAGGCAAAGCCGCCGATCTCGCCCGAGACGCCGGGCATGGTGTCGACGCGCACCTGCCATTGCCACAGCTTGAAGGTGCCGAACATCACGAGCAGGGTGAGGAAGAGGGCGACGAGCCCCCGCCAGAAGAGATGGAGTTTTGCGCTCACTGCACCGGTCCGTCGTACGGGAGGATAACGGCGAATTTTACGGCTTCCCGTGCGGAATTGGCCGAGACGATGAGAAAATGTTTGTTTCCTGGCGAATGCGAAAGACGAACGGGATGACGAAGAAGAGCAGATGGCGTGCGCTGGCGCGCGGCTGGTTCGTGGGGGCGATCCTGCTGGGACTCGCCTGCCTGTGGGTGCGCTTCGGCTGGCTCGAGGCGCAGCTCGCACCGGCGGCCTGCGGCGGGACGTGGGTGCCCGGCGGGGGCTTTGCCTGCGCGGCCAAGTTCCTGCTGGTTCAGGCTTTTCTCGAGGAGCGCATCGGCTGGGTGGCGGTGCTGTGCGCGGCGCTCGCCCAGGTCTATGGGTCGCGGCGCTGGGCGGTGGCGGCGCTGTGGCTCGGCGTGGCGGCCACGGTCTTCTATGCCGCCACGCCGGGGGTCATCGCGGCGCTATGGGTCTTGCCGCGGCTGTGGTTCGATGCGCCGCGTGGATGGCGCGCGCAAACGTCATCGCTGTGAGGCCCCACAGCAGCGCCTGGCCGTTGCCCGGTTCTTCCAGCCAGCGGTAGAGGCCGAAGGCGAAGAGGATCCAGGCCCAGAGGCGCTCTTCGGCGGAGACGGGCCAGGCGCGGCGCCAGGCAAAGAGCGCGAGCGGCAGGTAGAGCGCGGTGGGGAAGTCGCGGTAGCGGCCGTCGACCACGAGCCAGACCGAGGCCACGGCGGCGCCAAAAAGCACGAGCCGCAGCGCGAGCGCGACGGACTTGGACGCGGTGGTTTTGGAGGGAAGACGCGGCGCCACGGCAAGCCGCGCGGCGACGAGGATCGAGGCGATCCCGATCGCCCCCAGTACCGCCCATTCCACGGCGTCGCGGTAGGCGAGCAGGGCGTGTTCCCACTGCCACATCGCGATGAGCCCCAGCACGGCGCCCGCGAGCGCATGCCATGCGTGCTCGCGTCCGCTCACAGCCCTTGGCGCGGCCAGGAGGAGCAGCAGCGCGGCACCCATGCCCGCCCAGGCGAGCACCGGCCAGAAGGATTCACGCTCGGCGATCGGCCCGGTGAGGGGGAATTTGGGCGCGAGCGACGTGTCGAGCATGCCCCAGTGACCGCCCACGGTGCCTTCGAGCCAGCGCTTCCAGGGCTGGTCGACCGCTTCGATGAAGTTGTACTGCCAGCCGCGGCGCTCCGCCAGTGCCAGGAACTCGCGCACGTAGCGCGCCTGGTTGACGCGCGAAGGAATCGCCCCTTCGCGCTGGCGCCCGGCGCTGGGCCAGCCGGTCTCGCCGATCACCACCGGCTTGGTGAGCAGGGTGCGGGCGAGCATCCTGATGCGCACGAGATGATCGATCGCCGCTTCGATCGGCTGCGGCCGGTCTTCCCAGTAAGGAAGGATGTGGATGGTGGCGCGGTCGACGTGCGGTTCGAGCGCAGCGCGATGACGCAACCAGAATTCCCAGACGTCGGCGTAGGTCACCGGTACGCGGCTGCGCGCATGGGCTTCTTCCAGCCATCGCCCCATCGCCTCCGGGCTTTGCTCGCGGCGCAGCAGCACCTCGTTGCCGACGATGAGCATCGTGACGACGTCGGTGTTGGCGTTGGCTACGTCCAGTGCGCGCTCGAGCTCGCGGCGGTTCTTCTCGTCGTCGCGCCCGATCCAGGCCCCGAGGAGCACGGTGAGCCCGAGTTCGCGCGCCACTTCGGGAACCTGATCCAGCCCCTGGTCGACCGAGTAGGTGCGCACGCAGCGCGTCACGGCGGCGAGGGCGCGCAGATCGGTGGCGATCTCTTCCCGGGTGAGACGCAGGTCTTCCTTGAACGGGGTGTAGCCGTCGCGGTAGTAAGGGGCGTAGGAGACGCACTGCATGCGCGGGTCGGCGAGCGGCGAGGAGGGAAGTTCCACGGGACGGCTCTCGCGCCAGTACCAGCCGAGCATCGCCAGGAGCACGAGCGCCGTCAGAACGAAGAGCAGCCTCGAGGGGGCAGAGGAAGGGGCAGGCATGCTTCAGGCGCAGAGGAGTTCGTCGTAGGAGCGCGCATCCAGCAGCGCCGGCATGGAGGCGCCGTCGTCGGGCAGCAGTTGCACGAGCCAGACTTCGTAGGGGGCTTCGTTGAGCCGCTCGGGCCGCTCGCGGGCTTCTTCATTCACCGCGACCACGGTGGCGGGAAAGGGGCAGAGGATCTCGGAGGCGACCTTGACCGATTCGACCACCGCGAGCACGTCGCCGGCTTCCAGGTGCTGACCGGGCTCGGGCAGTTGTACGTAGACGATGTCGCCGAGCTCGCGCTGGGCGTGATCGGTGATGCCCAGCGTGAAAGCGCCGCCGTCTTCGCGGCGCAGCCATTGGTGCGTGGGCAGGTAGAATCGGTCGTGGGGCGTGGGATTCATCGCAGGCTCCGTGGCAGACGGCAGGGGCGCCAAATTAGCATCAAGCGCCGAAACGGGCAAGGGAATTTTTCCGTGGACGTCTAGCCAAAGCGGGAGAAACCGAGTAAGGTGACGGGCGCGCCGGTCTGTGCCGACGTGTACCATTTCGACAGCGGAAAGGAAAGATCATGAATCAGGCAGCAAAAGCGGGCGATACCGTCCAGGTCCATTACACCGGCAAGCTCGACGACGGCTCGGTGTTCGACAGCTCCGCCGGGCGCGACCCGCTCGAATTCACCGTCGGCGCAGGGCAGGTGATTCCCGGCTTCGAACAGGCCGTGGAAGGCATGGCCGTGGGGCAGACGAAGACCGTTACCATTCCCTCGGCCGAGGCCTACGGCGAGCGCGTGGCCGAGGCGGTGCTGCAGGTGCCGCGCGAGCAGCTGCCGCCGGATCTCGAACCGGAAGTGGGGCAGCAGCTGGTGATGCAGTCGCGCGACGGTCGGCAGATCCCCATCGTCGTCGTGGAGGTGACCGAGGATTCGATCACCATCGACGCGAACCATCCACTTGCCGGGCGCGACCTCACTTTCGAGATCGAGCTCGTTTCCGTTCACTGAACGAAAGGCTCCGGGCGAAGGGCAGGGCGTGATGAAAGTCGATCTGCATTGCCATTCGCTCGTCTCGGACGGGGTGCTCGACCCGGCCGAGGTGGTGCGTCGCGCTGCCGCGAACGGCGTGGCGCTGCTTTCCCTCACCGATCACGACGAGACCGCCGGCTGCGCTGCGGCCGAGGCAGAGGCGCGCGCGTGGGGGATCTCGTTCGTGCCGGGGGTGGAGATCTCGGTGTCGTTCGCCGACGAGACGATCCATGTGGTCGGCCTGGGCGTCGACCCCGATGATGCCGCCCTGAGCGAAGGCTTGCAGCGGGTGCGCTCGGGGCGCGACGCGCGGGCCCGGCGTATCGCCGAGGAGCTCGAGCGCCACGGCATCCACGGGGCCTGGGAAGGCGCCATGCGCTTGGCGAAGAATCCAGCCCTGGTGAGCCGCGCGCATTTCGCCCGCCATATCGTCTCGCTCGGCTTGATGCGCTCGGTCTCGGAGGTGTTCCAATACTATCTCGCCAAGGGCAAACCCGGCTACGTCGCGCACGAGTGGGCCGTGCTCGAAGAGGCGATTTCCTGGATTCGCGGCGCAGGCGGCGTGGCGGTGCTGGCGCATCCGGCGCGCTATCGTCTCTCGGCGGCGCAGTTCGAAGAGCTGCTGCGGCGCTTCGATGAGGCGGGGGGCGCGGCCGTCGAAGTGAGCTCTGGTTCCCACGGGCCCGACGACATGCGCCGCTGGGCGCACGTTGCGCGTCACTGGGGCTTTGCCGCCTCGATAGGCTCCGACTTCCATGCCCCGGCCGAATCGCCGGTCGACCTGGGGGCAGCGCATCCCTTGCCGCCCGACCTCACGCCGGTGTGGCAGCTGCTCGAATGCGCGCTATAATGTTTGATTATGGCGCAAATCCTCTCCATTCATCCGGTCGATCCGCAAAAACGTCTCGTCGACCTCGTCGCCCGCCAATTGCGGGAAGGCGCGGTCGTGGCCATGCCCACCGATTCGAGCTACGCCCTCACCTGCCATCTCGGTGACGTCGAGGCGATCCGCCGCATCCGCCGCATCCGCGACATGGACGAGTCACAGCCTTTCACGCTGCTGTGCCGCGACCTCTCCGAGTTGGGCAACTACGCCCGCGTGGATAACCGCGTCTTTCGCCTGCTGAAGGCCAACACCCCCGGCCCCTACGTCTTCATCCTCGAAGGCACGCACGATCTGCCCCGACGCATCCTGCATCCCAAGCGGCGCACCATTGGGCTTCGCGTGCCGCAGCACCGCGTGGTGCAGGCGATTCTGGAAGCGCTGGGCGAACCGCTGCTGAGCACGAGCCTCATCCTGCCGGGCGAGGAAGAACCCCTGCCCGATGCCGAGACCGTGTCCGAGCGTATCGGCAAGCTCATCGACGTGATCGTCGACACCGGCGAGACCTGCCGCGAGCTCACCACCGTGGTCGATCTCACGGGCGAGACGCCGCGCATCGTGCGTGTCGGGGCGGGCGACCCCACGCCGTTTCTCGTCGAATGAACGCCTTCCTTGCCGATCTCGCCGTGTGGGCCCTGCCGGCACTGCTGGCCATCACCTTGCACGAGGCGGCGCACGGCTACGTCGCGCGCGCCTTCGGCGATCCCACCGCCGAGCGTGCCGGGCGCATCTCGCTCAACCCCCTGCGCCATGTCGACCCCGTGGGTACCCTCCTCGTGCCGGCCGGCATCCTCCTGCTGTCGCTACTCACCGGCGCCGGGGCGCTGCTCTTCGGCTGGGCGAAGCCGGTGCCGATCGACCCCTCGCGCCTGCGCCATCCCAAGCGCGACATGTTCTGGGTGGCAGGCGCCGGGCCAGGCATCAACCTGGCGATGGCGCTCGGCTGGGCGCTCTTGTTCAAGCTCGCGCTCACTTTTCTGCCGCCTTTCTGGGCGGTGCCGCTCGCGCGCATGGCCGACGCCGGCATTTCGGTCAACGTCGCGCTCATGGTGCTGAACCTGCTGCCGCTGCCGCCGCTCGACGGCGGCCGCATGCTGGTGAGCCTGCTGCCGCCGCGTCCGGCCTGGGCCCTGTCGCAGGTGGAACCCTACGGCATCGCCATCTTGCTCGTGGCCATGCTGAGCGGCGCGGCTTCCTCGATCCTGTGGCCGATGTTCGTCGCGGTGCGCAGCACCATCCTCGCGACGATCGGCTTTTAGCTCCTCGAACCGGAAAAGGCGAAGAACCATGTATGCTGAAAGGGTACTTTCGGGAATGCGTCCCACCGGGCGCCTGCATCTGGGGCATTACCACGGCGTGCTGAAGAACTGGGCCCGTCTGCAATACGAATATCCCTGCCTCTTCTTCGTGGCCGACTGGCACGCGCTCACCACCACCTACGACAAGCCCGAGGTGATCTCGCAGGCCACCTGGGAGATGCTCATCGACTGGCTGGCGGCGGGCATCGACCCGAACCAGGCCACGCTCTTCATCCAGTCGCGGGTGCTCGAGCACGCCGAGCTGCATCTGCTGCTGTCCATGATCACGCCGCTGGGGTGGCTCGAACGGGTGCCGACCTACAAGGACCAGCTCGAAAAACTTTCGCACAAGGACCTCACCACCTACGGCTTTCTCGGCTACCCGCTGCTGCAGGCGGCCGACATCCTCATCTACCGCGCCAACCTCGTGCCGGTGGGCGAGGACCAGATCCCGCACGTGGAATTCACGCGCGAGGTGGCGCGCCGCTTCAACCATTTCTACGGCCGCGAGCCCAATTTCGAGGAAAACGCCAAAGAGGCGGTGAAGAAGCTCGGCAGCAAGCGCGCCCGGCTCTACCTCGAATTGCGCACCCGTTTCCAGCAGGAGGGCGACGACGAGGCGCTGGCGCAGGCCCGCGCCCTCATCGACGAAGCCCAGAGCCTGTCGCTGGGCGACCGGGAGCGGCTCTACGGCTATCTCGAGGGCTATAGCAAGCACATTCTGGTGGAGCCCCAGGTGCTGCTCACCGAGGCCTCCCGCATGCCCGGTCTCGACGGTCAGAAGATGTCGAAGAGCTACGGCAACACCATCTACCTGCGCGAAGACCCCGAATCGATCACGCGCAAGGTGCGCACCATGCAGACCGATCCGGCCCGGGTACGCCGCACCGACCCCGGCGATCCGGAACGCTGCCCAGTATGGCAGTTCCACAAGATCTACACCGATGCAGAGGTCCACCAGTGGGTGCAGGAGGGCTGCCGCAGCGCCAAGATCGGTTGCCTGGAATGCAAGCAGCCCGTGCTCGAAGCCATCCTCAAGGAACAGGAGGCGATGCGCGAGCGGGCGCAGCCCTACGTGGAGAACCCCAGTCTCGTGCGCAACGTGGTCGCCGACGGTTGCGAGCAGGCGCGCAAGCTCGCCCAGGCGACCATGCGCGACGTGCGCGAAGCGATGGGCCTGGAGTACACGTGAGCGGAGATGGAATGCTGGCCACTGAGGCGCCGATCGCGCGCGTCTATGGCGAGCCGCTCACCGCCGTGCCGGAGGATCTCTTCATTCCGCCGGAGGCGCTGCGCGTCTTCCTCGAGACCTTCGAGGGGCCGTTCGACCTCTTGTGGTATCTCATCCAGAAGAACCGGCTCGACGTGCGCGACATCCCGGTGGCGCGGCTC
The DNA here is from genome assembly GCF_001418245.1 of Tepidiphilus thermophilus. Lineage (NCBI taxonomy): Bacteria > Pseudomonadati > Pseudomonadota > Hydrogenophilia > Hydrogenophilales > Hydrogenophilaceae > Tepidiphilus > Tepidiphilus thermophilus. The sequence goes on along the minus strand of NZ_LIPU01000002.1, from coordinate 44,447 downwards.
ACCGAGCAGTATCTCGCCTACGTGGAGGCGATGCGCCGATTCGACCTCGATCTGGCGGCGGACTATCTGCTGATGGCGGCCATGCTGCTGGAGATCAAATCGCGCTCGCTGCTGCCGCGCGCCCCTTCGGTGCTGCCGGAAGACGGGGAAAGCGATCCGCGGGCCGAGCTCATGCGCCGCCTGCTGGAATACGAGCGCATCAAACGCGCGGCGCGCGTCTTGGGCGAGCATCCGCGGGCGGGACGGGATTTTCTCTGGGCCGGGCCGATCGAGTGGGGTCACACGCCGCAGCGGCCCCAGCCGGAGGCGAGCCTGGATCGGCTCCTCGAGGCGTGGACGGGCATCCTGCAGCGCCTGCGGCTCGAGCGCCGGCATGAAGTCGCCGCCGAGGCCGTTTCGGTGCGCGAAGCCATGAGCCGGGTGCTGCGCCGGCTGCGCCACGCCGCCGGGGCGCTCGCCTTCGCCACCCTGATCGAACCGGAGCAGGGGCGATTGGGCGTGGCCGTCACCTTCGTGGCCGTGCTGGAACTGTGCAAGGAAAGCGCCTTGCACCTGGAGCAGCGCGAGCCGTTCGGCACGCTGTGGGTGCGTCCGGTCGAAGCCGAGCCGCACACCGAACCTTTGGCGGCCGGGTCATGACGAGCGGGCAATTTTCGACCAAGCGCATCGTGGAGGCGGCGCTGCTGGCAAGCGACGAGCCCCTGACGCTGGACGCGCTGCGCCGGCTCTTCGAGCCCGATCCGGGGGCGGACATCCTCGCCTCCGTGCTCGCCGAATTGCAGCAGGAGTGGAGCGGGAAAGCGGTGGAGCTGGTGTGCACGGCGGGAGGCTGGCGTTTTCGCACGCGGGCCGAGATCCAGCCCTGGCTCGACCGGCTGCGGACCCAACGCGCGCCCGCCTACAGCCGGGCGGTGTGGGAGACGCTGGCCGTCATCGCCTACCGTCAGCCGGTCACGCGCGGCGACATCGAAGCGATCCGCGGCGTGACGGTCTCGACGCAGGTGCTGCGCACACTGGAGGGACGGGGCTGGATCGAAATCGTGGGGCATCGCGACGGCCCCGGACGCCCCGCGCTCTATGCCACCACGCAACGCTTTCTCGACGATTTGGGCTTACGCCACGTCAGGGAACTGCCTCCGCTCGCCGAGCTCGAAGCGATGCTCGAACCCCTGCAGGAAGCGCACGACAAGGATGAAGATGAAAACCAAGGAAGTTGAAACGCCCCGCGCTGCGCCGCGGCGCACCCGTGCGCGCAAGGACGCTCCGGCGCCGGCCGCCTCTACCGAGGCGCCGCGCGAGCGGGTGCAGAAGGTACTCGCGCGCATGGGACTTGCCTCGCGCCGCACCATCGAGGAGTGGATCGTGCAGGGGCGGGTGGCGATCAACGATCGGCCAGCGCAGCTCGGCGACCGGGTAGGGCCGGGGGACCGGATCAAGGTCGACGGTAAGCTCCTCGCCTGGCGGCCGGGGCACGGCGTGCCGCGCGTGCTGCTCTATCACAAGCCCGAAGGGGAAATCGTCTCGCGCGAAGACCCGCAAGGACGCCCCTCGGTGTTCGATCGCTTGCCGGCACTGCGCAAAGGGCGCTGGATCGCGGTGGGACGGCTCGACTTCAACACCTCGGGGCTGCTGATTTTCACCGACGACGGGGAGCTTGCCAACCGCTTGATGCACCCGCGCTACGAGCTGGAGCGGGAATACGCCGTGCGCCTCATCGGCGAGCTCACGCCGCAGCAGATCGAGGAACTCACCGGTGGCATCACCCTGGAAGACGGCCCGGCGCGTTTCGAGTCCCTCGTCGATGCGGGAGGCGAAGGGGCGAATCACTGGTATCGCGTCACGATCAAGGAGGGGCGCAACCGCGAGGTGCGGCGCATGTTCGAGGCGCTGGGGCTCACCGTGAGCCGGCTCATCCGCGTGCGTTACGGTCCCGTGGCGCTGCCGCCGCGGCTCCGGCGCGGCATGTGGATGGAGCTGCCGCCGGAGACGGTGGTGCAGACTTTCGGGCTGACGCCGCCGGCGAAGGCAAGCGTTCCTGCCGCAAACGGCAAAGCCCCGCGTCCGCGCGCCACGCCGCGCCCTTCCCCCACTCATCGTCCGAAGAGGTGATTTTCGATGGCTGATCGTCGGCTACAGGTCTTCTACACCGTCGTCAAGGCGGGATCCTTCACCAAGGCGGCGGAGCGGCTCTTCATGACGCAACCCGCCGTCACCTTCCAGATCAAGCAGCTGGAGGAGCACTTCAACACGCGGCTGCTCGAGCGCGGCCACGGCAAGCTCAAACTCACCCCGGCCGGAGAGATCGTCTTCGCCTACGCGGAAAAGATGCTCTCGCTCGACGAGGAACTCGAGACGCGGGTGGCCGAGCTCACCAGCGAGCTCGCGGGGCTGCTCTCCATCGGGGCTTCGACCACGCTGGCAACGTACTGGATGCCGCGCGTGATCGAGGAGTTCAAGCGGGCCCATCCGCGGGTGATCCCGCGGCTGGTGGTGGGGACTTCGCAGCTCACCCAGCAGCGGGTGCTTGAGCGCGAGCTCGACCTGGGCATCATCGAGATCGCGCCCGACGAGCCGGGACTCGACCAGAAGCAGATCGGCCGGGACGAGCTGTGGGCGATCTTTGCGCCCGGCCATCCCTTGGCGCAACGCAAGGGCAAGCCCGTGCGCGCCAAGGAGCTCGCGGCCTATCCTTTCATCCAGCGCGATCCGGGAAACGGCATCCGCGAGATCACCGAAGCCTTCTTCGAGGCGGCCGGAATCGCGCCCGAATCGCTGACCATCGCCGCCGAGATGGGAACTTTGCAGGGGGTGAAACACCTCGCCGCGGCCGGCATCGGCGTGGCCATCGCGTCGCGCGCGGCGCTGCTCGAAGAGTTGCGCACGGGGCAGCTGGCGGCTGCGCCGCTCGATCCGCCGCAATATACGCCTTTCGAGCTCATCGCGCCCAAGGATCGTTTCCGTTCACGGCTGATCATGACGTTCGTCGATTTTTTGCAGGAGCGCATCCGGGCCATGGAACAGCAGCTGCCTTCGGCTGAATTCTTCTTCGGGCGCTGATGGCCAAGGCACGCACCGTCTTCGTCTGCCGCGAGTGCGGCGCGCGTTTCCCACGCTGGCAGGGACGGTGCAGCCAGTGCCAGGAGTGGAACACACTGGAGGAAACGCGCGAGGCGGATGACTCGGGGCCAACCTTGCATCGGGCCATCCAACGTCCTGCGGCGCTCGCGGTCGACGCGGGCTCGGGCCTGGTCACGCTCGATCGCATCGAGCGCCGCCCCCTCCAGCGTCAGGCCACGGGCATCGAGGAGTTCGACCGGGTGCTGGGCGGAGGCATCGTCCCCGGCGCCGTGGTGCTGCTGGGCGGGGATCCGGGCATCGGCAAATCCACCTTGCTGCTGCAGGCGCTCGCTCGGCTGGAATCCGCCGGGGCCGGTCCCGTGCTCTACGTCACGGGGGAGGAGTCGGCCGAGCAGGTGGCGCTGCGCGCCGAGCGCCTGGGACTGGCGGGCTTGCCCCTGCCGCTGCTGCCCGAGATCCAGCTCGAGCGGGTGCTCGCCGCGGCGCAGGGGCTCGCGCCGCGCGTGATGGTGATCGACTCCATCCAGACGATGTACACCGAGGCGCTCACCTCCGCGCCGGGGTCGGTGGCGCAGGTGCGCGAATGCGCGGCCCAGCTCACGCGCTACGCCAAGGGAAGCGGCACGGCGGTGCTGCTCGTGGGGCACGTGACCAAGGAAGGGAGCCTGGCCGGGCCGCGCGTGCTCGAACACATCGTCGATACCGTGCTCTATTTCGAGGGGGACGCGCATTCGAGCTTTCGTCTGGTGCGGGCGGTGAAGAACCGCTTCGGCGCGGCCAACGAACTGGGCGTGTTCGCCATGACCGACCGGGGGCTCAAGGCGGTGAGCAACCCGTCGGCGATCTTTCTCTCCGAGCACCGCGCCGACGTGCCCGGCAGCGCCATCCTCGTCACCCTCGAAGGCACGAGGCCGCTGCTCGTGGAGATTCAGGCGCTCGTCGACGGTTCGGCAAGCCCCACGCCGCGGCGCCTGACGGTGGGGCTCGAGCCCAACCGCCTGGCGATGCTGCTCGCCGTGCTGCACCGCCACGCCGGGGTGTCGTGTTTCGACCAGGACGTGTTCGTCAATGCGGTGGGCGGGGTGCGCATCACCGAGCCGGCTTCCGATCTGGCGATGGCGCTGGCCATCGTCTCTTCGCTCAAGAACCGGGCGCTGCCGCTGCGTCTGGCGGTTTTCGGGGAAGTGGGGCTTGCCGGCGAGATCCGGCCGGCCCCGCGCGGGCAGGAGCGCTTGCGCGAGGCGGCCAAGCTCGGCTTCACCCAGGCGATCGTGCCGCGCGCCAACGTCCCCAGGCAGCCCATTCCGGGGCTGGAGGTGATCGGGGTCGATCGCGTCGAGGCAGCGCTCGAGCGCCTGCGTCACTGAGGGCCGTGGCCGTCTTCGCGCAGCCGCTCGGCGAGCGCGGCCGCCGGCATTGGCTTGCCCACGTGCCAGCCCTGGATCTCGTCGACGCCCATCGCGTGCAGGTAATCGGCCTGCCGCGCCGTCTCCACGCCTTCGGCGATGACGCGCTTTCCCAAGGCGTCGGCCATGGTGACGACGCCGCGCACGATGGCGCGATCGACCGGCGTCTCTACCAGGCGATGGACGAAGGACATGTCGAGCTTGATCGCGTCGAAGGGAAACTGCAGCAGGTATTCGAGCGAGGCGTAGCCTACGCCGAAGTCGTCGAGCGCCACGGGGCAGCCCAGCGAGCGGATGGCAGCGATCATGGCGCGGGCCCGTTCGGGGTCGCGGATGGCGAGCGTTTCGGTGATCTCGAATTCGAGCTGCGGCGGGGGCAAGCGGTGGCGGCGCAGGCATTCCGCGATGTGATCGACCAGCCCGTCGTCCAGAATCTGGCGCGCAGAGAGATTGACCGCGAGGCGAAGGGGAATCCCCGCGTCGTTCCAGGCGCCGAGCTGGGTTGCCGCTTCCTCGATGATCCAGCGGCCTGCTTCCAGGATCAGCCCTGTTTCTTCCAGCAGCGGGATGAACTGGATGGGGGGCAGCACGCCGCGCTGGGGATGGCGCCAGCGCAGCAGGGCTTCGGCGCCGACGATCCGGCGCGTCTCGAGCTCGAGTTGGGGCTGGTAGAGGAGGAAGAATTCCTGCCGCGCCAACGCTTGATGCAACGCCGCTTCGAGCTGCACCGTCGGCGCATCGTCCGCTGAAGGCTCCGCCGTGAGGGAGAAACGGCGCCCTGAGGCGAGGGCGTGGCGTTGCTGTCGCTGGGCAAGCCGGATGAGCGCTTCAAGCTCGTTGCCGGCGGCCGGAATCCAGACGCCGCCGATCGTCACGCGGGGCCGTAGTTCCTCGCTTCGATCATCTCGGCCCAGGAGGGGCAATGGCTGCTCGAGCGTTTCCAGGAGTTCCTCCAGCGCTTCCGTCTCATGGCTCTCGGAGCCCGGGATGATGAGGGCGGCGAACTCGTCCCCTCCCACGCGGCAGGCGATGCCGCCGTAGCGTGTGCTCCAGTGGGCGAGACGCTGGGCGAGGGTGCGCAGCACGGTGTCCCCGGCCCGGTCGCCGTAGGCGTCGTTGATGCCCGCCAGTCCTGCGACGTCGAGGTAGAGGAGGAGCTGGGGCCGATCGAGGGTTGCATGGGGCAGTATTTCGCGCGCCGCGCGCAGGAAATGCTTGCGGTTGGGAATGCCGGTGAGTTCGTCGTAATGCGATAGATGCGCCAGAGCGGCCTCGAAACGCCTTGCCTGGGTTACATCCACGAGTACGCCCAGGATCAGATCTTCGTCTTCGGCGCAGGGCTCGGCCACCAGCCGCACGAAACGCACCGCCTCTTCCTTGAGGCGGAATTCGACTTCGGTCTGGCGGCGAATCAGCCGGAGATGTTCGAAAACCGTTTCGACGCGGAAGCGGTCTTCGTCGTGTACTCGCGCCAGCAGCTCCCCCTGTCGCTGCGGCGCTGCGCCGTGCCACCATGTCTCGGCGCCGTCCGGCCATTGGAACCGATCCTCGTCGGGCCGCCAGCCCCAGCCGAGGATGCCGGCGATGCGCGAAGCGGTGGCGCACAGTTGCCGCAGGCCGTGGAAATGGCGCTGCAGCAGGCGTTCGGCGTGCAGACGCTGCAGCCGGTGGCGCAGCAAGGCCGGGTGCAGCGGGCCGGTCGTGACCTCGCTCGCACCCGCCTCCAGGGCGCGGAGGGCGTCTTCTTCCGCATGCGTCATCACGAAGAATTCGACCTCGTGGCGGCGCCGGCGCCGCAGTTCCTCCAGGAGACGGGGCAGTTCCTCGCCGTCGGCGATCGCCACGAGGTCCGGATGGCGCCGTTCGAAGAGGGCGATGGCTCCTTCGGGCGTCTCCGCCGTCTGCGTTTCGTAGCCCAAGGATGCGAGCACGGCGAGCAACGTGGCCCGTTCGGTCGGTGAAGGGCACAGGACGAGGGCGAGGGATTCGGTCATGGGGGCGCACGGGGGATTTTGAGGCATTATAGGCTCATCGCCGAGCCTTCGCTGCCGGAACGAGGAGAAGTTCAATGTCGATAGAATACACCGTCCGCTGCGACGATCCCGCGGCCCACGAATTCCTGGTCGAGATGGAAGCCTCTTTGGCCGGAGAGGAGGCGCTTGTGCTGCGTCTGCCAACCTGGATCCCCGGTTCCTATCTGATCCGCGAGTTTGCCCGTCACCTGCTCGAGTTCGAGGCCGAGGCGGTGCTGGCCGATGGGTCGCGGCGGCCCCTCGCCGCGACCAAAATCGACAAGTGCTCGTGGAGGATCGTACCGCCGCGCGGGGCTTGCGCGCTGCGCTGCCGCTACCGCGTGTGGGCCTTCGACGCGTCGGTGCGCGAAGCCTGGCTCGACACGGGCAGGGGGTTTTTCAACGGCACGAGCCTCTTTCTGCGCCTCGAGGGGCGAAGCGGCGAGGAACATCGGGTTCGACTCCTTCCGCCGTCCGATCCCCGCTGTGCCGGATGGAAAGTGGCCACCGCGCTCGAGCCCGCCGAGGGAACGGCCCTCTGGAGCTTCGGGGATTATCGTGCGCCCGACTACGATGCGCTCATCGATGCTCCCGTCTTGATGGGGCCGCTCGAATTCGTCGAATTCCGCGCCGGGGGCGTGCCGCACACGGTGGCGCTCACCGGGCACGCCGAGCCTTTCGATCGGGTGCGCCTGGCGGCCGACCTGACGGCGATCTGCACCTCGGCCCAGGAACTCTTCGGCGAAGTCCCCTTCGCGCGCTATCTCTTCCTGTTGACGCTCACCGACGAGGGCTATGGGGGCCTGGAGCACGGTGAGAGCACGGCGCTTCTTGCGGCGCGGCGCGATCTGCCCTGGCCGGGCATGGGCGCACCCTCGGACGAGTACGTGCGCTTGCTGGGGCTCTTCAGCCATGAGTATTTCCACGCCTGGGTGGTGAAGCGCTTGAAGCCCGCTGCCTTTACCCCCTACGATCTCTTCGCCGAAAACTACACGCGCCTGCTGTGGCTCTTCGAGGGCTGGACGTCGTACTACGACGATCTACTGCTGGTGCGCGCCGGGGTGATCGATGCGGACCGTTACCTGGGTCTGCTGGCAAAGACGGCTACCCAGGTGCTGACGACTCCGGGGAGGCTGCGCCAGAGCCTGGCGGAAGCCTCGTTCGATGCCTGGATCAAGTTCTACCGCCCGGACGAGAACAGCGCCAACGCCACCGTGAGCTACTACGCCAAAGGGGCGTTGCTCGCCTTGGCGCTCGATCTGCAGCTGCGCGAACGCGGCGCTTCGCTCGATGCGCTGCTGCGCGCGCTATGGGAACGCTACGGCCGCAGCGGGGAGGGCATGGGGGAAGAGGCGCCGTTTGCCGTGCTCCACGAAATGGCCGGATCGCGGCTCGCGCGTTGGCTGGAAAGAATGGTTCAGGGCACCGAGGATCCGCCCCTGGTGGCGTTGCTGCGCCGCTTCGGCGTGCAGTGGCGCGAGATCGCGGCCGCCTTGCCCGATACGGGATTGCGCTTCGAGCGCGATTCGATGCGGGTGGCAGCGGTGCGCCGCGCGAGCCCGGCCGAGGGTGCCGGCATCGCGCCGCGCGACGAGCTCGTGGCGATCGACAGGCTCAAGGCCACGCCGGCCCAGTGGGAGAGTGTCTTGCGTCGCCGCGGCGCGGGGGCGCGGGTGCCGGTGCACGCTTTTCGCGAGGGGCGGCTCTATGAGGCGGTGCTCGAACTCGCGCCCCCCGCGCTGGAGCGGGTGGAGCTCGCCCTTGCGCCGCGCCCCACGGCGCAGCAGCGGAAGCGCTTGAACTCCTGGCTGCGCCTCGCCGCGCCGTAGTCGCTCGTTCGCACTGACCTCAGGTGCGGAACTGGCGCAGCATCTGGGCCATCGCCTGGGTCATCGCATCGAGCTCTCGCGCGAGTTCTCGCCCTTGCTGCGCCAGGCGCGCGAGGGATTCCGCCATCTCGGCGATGCGGCCCACTTCCTCGGCTTCGTGCCGCGTCACGGCGGCCTGCTCCTGGACGCTGTCGCGGATCGCGAGCGCCTGTGTTCCGATCTGATCCATGCTCTGTTCGACGAGGGCGATTTCCTGCGCGGCTTCGCGGGCCGATTCCACCGTCTCGCCCACGGTGCGCTGGCCCTCGGCCATGTGGGTCACCGTCGCTTCCACTTTTTGTTCGACCTGGCCGATCATCTCGCCGATCTCGACCGTGGATTTTGCCGTGCGTTCGGCCAGTTTCCGTATCTCGTCGGCCACCACGGCGAAGCCGCGTCCCTGTTCGCCGGCGCGCGCCGCCTCGATCGCGGCGTTGAGCGCCAGCAGGTTCGTCTGCTCGGCGATGTCGCGGATGACTTCGACCACCGAGCGTACCGACTGCATCGCTTCGGTGAGCGACTGTACCTCGCCGGCGAAGGCGCTCAGTTCGTCGGCGAGCCGCTCGGTCTTCTCGGCGCTCGCGCGCACCCGGGCGGCGGCGGCGCGATTGCGCTCGACGCCCTCGGCCACCTGCTGCGCCGAGCGTTCGGAGCTGGCGGCGACTTCGTCCATGGTGGCGGAAAGCTCCTCGATGCTGCTCGCCATGCGCTGCGCCGCCTCGGCCTGCTTGCTCGCCGCATCGGAGGTCTGCAGCGCACGCTGGGTCTCGTCTTGCACTGCGTCCTTGAGCTTGTGTCCGACCTGGCTCAGGGTGATCACCACTTCGTAGAACCGCGCCCGCATGATCTTGAGCGCGTCGAGCAGATCTCCGATCTCGTCGCGCTGCGGGTCGTCCACGTCGGTGCGCAGGTCGAGCCGGGCGATGGAGCGCGCCATGGAGAGCATGTTGGCCATGCCGCGCTCGATGCGCCGCCCTGCCCAGGCGGCCAGCACGGCGAGCAGCACGAAACCGGCCACGCCCAGCCCCAGCAGGGCGTATTCGGTACCGCGGGCCTCGCTGGCGGCACGCTGCAGGCCGGCATCGGTACGGGCGCGCTGGAAGGCGATGAGCTCGTCGAGTGTGGCATGGACCACCCGGCCGCGATCTTCCATCGCGGTCAGGAATCCTCCGGCGATTGCCAGAGCGGTGTCGCGATCGGGCGCCTGCTCCAGGGCGGTGCGCGCCGTCATCAGCAGTTCATGGTAGGCGCTTCGATTTCGTTCGAATTTCTCGAAGAGCGCCCGTTCTTCCGGATCGTCGGTTTTTTTGAGGTAGGAGGCGATGCGCCGGTCGATCTCGGCCGCTGCCCGGTCCATCTCCTGCCACTCTTCGCGGTAATACTCGCCGCTGCCGTACTGGGTGGCTGCCTCGCCAAACGCGCGGTAGAGCATCGATCCCTTGCGCTCGATGAGGTGCTTCACCGTGGCGAGGTCGGCAAGCGGCAGCACCCGATCCTGGTAGATGGATCCCATCGTGCCGATCTCGCTTTGCAGGGTTTGCACGGCGGTATATCCCATGCCGGTGAAGAGCAGCATCGCCACGACCACCGTGGTCCAGAAGCGGGCCTTGAGGGTGATGCGGCGCAGCAGGCGCACCGGCGCCGGGGGGCGCAGCTGTCCGCGCTCGAGCCGTAGCGAGGGATCGGCGTTCAGGCGGGCGTAGAGCGCCTGGGCGGCGGCGATCTCTTCCGGCGAGGCCTTGAGCCGGATGCTCATGTAGCCCGAACCGTCGGGTAGCGGCGCCACGGTGGCCTTGACCCAGTAGTGATCGCCGTTTTTGCGCCGATTCTTGACCACGCCCTGCCAGGGATGACCGCTTTGGATGGTTTCCCACAGGTCGCGGAACACCTCGGGCGGCGTGTCGGGGTGGCGGATGACGTTGTGCGGCTGGCCGATGAGCTCCTCGCGCGTCATCCCGGCGTATTCGCAAAAGTCGTCATTCACATATTTTATGACGCCTTCCTTGTCGGTGTGGGAGACGATCACCACGTCGTCGCGCACGGGGTATTCTTGCTGCGTCACGGGTTGGTTGATCCGCATGGTCGGACTCTCTGCTCGATGGATTTCGTAAGATTACGGCGAGCGCGACAAAAACTTTAGGAACCTCCTGCCGTGCCGGCGGTCATGCTGCTACAATGGCTCGGCATCGGACGGGGGTGTCCTCGGGCGGTGTCATCTTACTTTGATTGTACGGAGTTCGTTCCATGGAAGTGGCAAAAAACACGGTGGTCACGCTGCGCTACACGGTGCGCGACAGCGATGGCGAATTGATCGACGACGGCAAGGAACCCCTGGTCTATCTGCACGGCGGCTACGACGGGATCTTCCCCAAGATCGAGGAGTCGCTGCAGGGCAAGAGCGTGGGCGACACGCTGCGCCTGAAGCTGCAGCCGGAAGAAGCGTTCGGCGAGTACGACGAAGAGCTCGTCTTCATCGAGGACATCAGCCTCTTTCCCGAGAACATCGAGGTCGGCATGGCCTTCGAGCGCGTGGGTGAGGACGGCGAGGACGACATCCTCTATCGCATCACCGACATCGCTGAAGGCAAGGTGGTGGTCGACGGCAACCACCCGCTCGCGGGTATGGCGCTCGTGTTCGAGCTCGAAGTCGCCGATGTGCGTCCCGCCACGCCCGAAGAGATCGCCCATGGACACCCTCACGGGGCCGGCGGGCACGCGCACTGAGGCGTCCACCGGCAGGCTTCCCGGTAGCGAGCCCAAGGTGCTGGTGATCGAGGATACGGTCACCAGCGCCGCGGTGCTTGCGCGCCACCTCGAAAAAATGGGCTGCACCCCCTTGCTCGCGCACGACGGCGAGGGAGGGTTGGAGCTCTTTTTCCGGGAAAATCCCGATGTCGTACTGCTCGACGTGATTTTGCCCGGCATCGACGGCATCGAGGTGGCCCGGCGCATCCGCCAGTCCGAGCGCCCGGGCGAGTGGACCCCCATCATCTTTCTCACCGCCCGCAGCGACGATCGCGCCATCGAGGCGGGAATCGAGGCGGGCGGCGACGACTATCTCGCCAAGCCGGTCTCTTTCGTGGTGCTGGCAGCCAAGCTGCGGGCCATGCTACGCCTGGCGCACGCCCAGCAGAACCTGCTTCTGCTCACCCGCCGGCTCGACGAGGCCAACCAGAAACTGCGCCGGCTCACCAATCTCGACGGTCTCACCGGCATCGCCAACCGCCGCGGCTTCGACGACAAGCTCGCGCGCGAGTGGGCCCGCTGCCGCCGCGAGGAGCGGCCGCTTGCCCTCTTGATGATCGACGTGGATCACTTCAAGGCGTTCAACGACAGCCTCGGGCATCTGGCCGGCGACGACACCTTGAAGATCGTGGCTGCCACCATCGCCGGCTCCCTGCAGCGTCCCGGCGACATGGCCGCGCGCTATGGTGGCGAGGAGTTCGCCGTGGTGCTGCCCAACACCGACCTTGCCGGAGCGCGCCACATCGCCGAGCGCATCCGCGAGAACGTAGAGAAACTGCGCATTCCCCACCCGGCCCAAGGCACGGCGGAGCATGTGACGATCTCGGTGGGCGGTGCCGTGGCGCATCCGGCAAAATTGCCTGCCATGCCGGCGAACCGCCTCATCGACTTTGCCGATGCCGCCCTTTATCAGGCGAAAAAAGCGGGCAGGAATCGGGTCGTCATCTGTGATGCGGATGCCATTAACCCTGCTTCGCCCGCGCCTCCCTGTGCTTCTTCCTGAACCGGGTTCAACCGCGAAAGCCGTCCTTCCATTGACGCAGCAGACGGAAGCGCTCGACCGGATCGGCGGGGCAGTATCCGTAGTGCTGCGCAATCGCCGCAGCCACCGTCGGCGTATGCACCCTGAGAAAAGGGTTGACCGCGCGCTCGAGGCCGATCGTGCTCGGCAGCGTCGGTTCGCCCGCGGCGCGTTTTGCTTCGCAGCGGCCCTGGTAGGCGATGCGATCGGCGTTATCCGGCTCGACCACGGCGGCGAAACGCAGGTTGGCAAGGGTATATTCGTGGGCGCAGCACACGCGCGTCGTCTCGGGAAGCGCGGCGAGGCGCTGCAGCGAAGCGTACATCTGCGCCGGTGTTCCTTCGAACAGGCGGCCACAGCCGGCGGAGAAGAGGGTATCGCCGCAAAAAGCGAAGTCCGCGCCGACATAGGCGAGGTGCCCGCGGGTGTGGCCGGGGATTTCCCACACGGCGAGTTTCAGGCCGAGCTGGGGAATTTCCACCGCCTCGCCCTCGCGCAGCCGATGGGTGAGGCAGGCGATGTCCTCGGCGGCGGGCCCATACGCAGGCACTTCGTATTCGGCGCGCAGGGCCGGCACGCCGCCGGTGTGGTCGGCGTGATGGTGCGTGACGAGGAGGGCGGCCAGGTTCAGGCCGCGGGCGGCGAGCGCCGCGCGCACCGGGGCGGCCTCGGCCGGGTCGACCACCACGGCGTGGCGGCCATCGTGCAACAACCAGATATAGTTATCGCTCAAAGCGGCGATGGGTTCGAGGAACGTTTGGGTCATGACTTCTCCTGAGAGGCAAGCATCGGCGTTTTCCTCCTGGCTGGATTCTCCAGGCGGCGAGCGGGTCTGGGCGTGGTGCGAGGAGGTCGTCGGGCGTTTCGTCGCCGACGTCTTCGGATTCTACGCCATCCAGCTCGGCCTGCCGCAGCGCGATCTGCTCGCCTCCAGCCGTATTCCCTGGCGCTGGCATTGCGACCCCGAAGGGGGAGAAGTACGCGCCGCCTGGGACGAGCTGCCGTTCGAGTCGAACGCGCTCGACCTGGTGGTGGCCCCGTTTGCACTCGATCGCAGTGCCGATCCGCACGCCCTGCTGCGCGAGCTCGAGCGCGTGCTGGTGCCGGAAGGGCATGCGCTGTTCTTCGGCTTCAACCCTTGGTATCCTTGGCGGCTGCTGTCACGGCACGAACGCTGGCCGCGACTGCCGGGCAGCATGACGGTACCGCGCCTCAAGGACCGGCTGCTCGTGCTCGGCTTCGAGCCGCGCGGTGGGCGTTTTGGCATGTACGCTCCGCCCGGCGAGCGGCTGCCGCGCGCGCGTCGCGCGTTCGAGGCGGCGGGGGACCGCTGGTGGCCGCTCTTTGGCGGCGTCTACGTGCTCGACGCGGTCAAGCGCGTGCCCGGCATGCGGATCATCCAGCCGGACTGGCAAAACCGCAAGAAACAGCGCGCCGAGCGGCTCGCGGCGATCGCCGAGTGCACGAAGCTGAAAAGGGAATCGTGAGCGAAACGCGCAAGGTAGAGATCCATACCGACGGGGCCTGTTCCGGCAATCCCGGCCCCGGCGGCTGGGGGGCGGTGCTGCGCTGGAACGGTCACTGCAAGGAACTGTGGGGCGGCGAACCCGCCACCACCAACAACCGCATGGAGCTGCGGGCGGTGATCGAGGCGCTGCGCGCGCTGCGCCGGGCCGTGCCGGTGGCGATCTACACCGACAGCCAGTACGTGCAAAAGGGCATCACCGAGTGGCTGCCGCAGTGGAAGCGCCGCGGCTGGCGCACCGCTGCTGGCAAGCCCGTGGCCAATCAGGATCTGTGGCAGGAGCTCGATGCGCTCGCGGCGCGTTTTCCCGTCGAATGGCACTGGGTGCGCGGGCATTCCGGGGACGAGGGCAACGAGCGGGCCGACGAGCTCGCGCGCCGCGGCATCGAGGAAGTGCGGCGGGGAGCCGCCGAGACGCAGGAGAAGTGAGCCATGCATCAGATCGTGCTCGATACCGAGACTACGGGGCTCGATTGGAAGAACGGGGATCGCATCATCGAGATCGGCTGCGTCGAGCTGCTGGCGCGGCGCCTTACCGATAACCGCTTCCACCGCTATCTCAATCCTGAGCGTTCGATCGACGCCGGGGCGGTGGAGGTGCATGGCATCACCGACGAGATGCTGCGCGATGCGCCGCGCTTTGCCGATATCGTGGACGAATTCCTCGACTACGTGCGCGGGGCCGAACTCATCATCCACAACGCCGCCTTCGACCTGGGGTTCCTCAACGCCGAACTCTCCCGTCTGGGGCGGGACCCGATCGAAACGGTGGTCAGCGGCGTGATCGACACCCTCAAGCTCGCCAAGACGATCGCCCCGGGCAAGAAGGCCTCGCTCGACGCGCTGTGCGAGCGCTACGGCATCGACAACCGCCACCGTACCCTGCACGGCGCGCTGCTCGACGCGGAACTGCTCGCCGAAGTCTATCTGGCGATGACCCGGGGGCAGGAAACCCTGATGCTGGACGCAGCGCCCGCGGTGAGGGTCCAAGGTGGCGCGCGGCGCGACGGCGCCCCCCGGCCGGCGCTGCGGGTGCTGCGGGCGAGCGAGGAAGAACTCGTCGCCCACGAAGCGGTGCTCGCCGAGATCGACCAAGCGAGCGGCGGCAAAACGCTGTGGCGCACGCTCACCGAGTAAGGCGGGGCGCTTCGTTTTCGGCTGCACGCAGCGCCGCGCGCAGGCGCTCGAACCACTCGATCGCCTCTCCCAGGGTGAGGGTGCGCGGATCGACGTCGGCGAGCGGCGCGAGCCAGGCCGGCAGCACTTCGATGCGCTGCGGCTCGGGTTCGGGCGGCAAGTCCTCGCCCGGTTCGCAGGCGAAGAGCTGCGGCTGGCGACTTTCCTCCATCGCGCGGGCCTCCAGTCGCGCCAGTTCCCGGCGGGCCTGGCTGAGCACGGCGCGCGGCATGCCCGCGAGCGCGGCCACGTGGATGCCGTAACTGCGGCTTGCCGGCCCTTCGCGCACCGAGTGGAGAAAGACCACCCGCCCCTCGTGCTCCACTGCTTCCACGTGCACGTTGGCGCAGGCTTGCAGCTCTTCGGCCAGGCGCGTGAGCTCGAAATAGTGCGTCGAGAAGAGGGTGAGGGCGCGATTCTTGCCATGCAACTGGCGCGCGATCGCCCATGCGAGCGCCATGCCGTCGAAAGTCGAGGTACCCCGGCCGATTTCGTCCATCAGCACGAGGCTGCGTTCGCTCGCGTGGTGCACGATGTAGGCCGCCTCCGTCATTTCCACCATGAAGGTGGAGCGGCCGGAGGCGAGATCGTCGCTTGCGCCGATGCGGGTGTAGATGGCATCGAGCGGCCCGACGACGGCGCGCCGCGCCGGCACCCAGGCACCGACGTAGGCGAGCAGGGCGATGAGCGCCGTCTGGCGCATGAAGGTGGATTTGCCGCCCATGTTGGGGCCGGTGATCACCAAGAGCCGCCGCGTTTCGCCGTCGAGCCGTACGTCGTTGGCTACGAACGTCTCCACCTGGCGCTCCACCACGGGGTGTCGCCCGCCTTCGATCGCGAGCCCCGGCGTTTCGGCGAATTCCGGCGCCACGTAACCGTAGCGCTCGGCGGCTTGCGCCAGCGAGGAAAGCCCGTCGAGCTCGGCGGCCGCGCGCCCCGCCTGCTGCAGCGCCGGCACCCAGGCGAGCAGCTGGCGTACCAGGTCCTCATAGAGGAAACGCTCCCGCGCGAGCGCCCGCTCGGCCGCCGACAGCGCCCGGTCTTCGAAGGCCTTGAGCTCGGGCGTGAGGAAGCGCTCGGCGTTCTTCATCGTCTGGCGCCGGCGGTAGTCGGCCGGCACCTTGTCGGCGTGCGCCTTGCTCACCTCGATGTAGAAGCCATGCACCTTGTTGTATTCGACCTTGAGCGTCGCGATACCGGTGCGCTCCCGCTCGCGCGCTTCCAGTTCGAGCAGGAAGGCGCCGCAGTCGTTTTGCAGGGCGCGAAGCTCGTCGAGCTCGGCGTCGAACCCCGGGGCGATCACGCCGCCGTCGCGCACCAGCGTCGGCGGTTCGTCCGCGAGCGTGCGCTCCAGGAGCGAGAGTGCCTCGGGGGGCACGGCCAGGGCGTCGCTCAGCGCGGCGAGGCGCGGCACCTCGCGGTGCGGTTCAAGCAGCGCCCGCAGCTCGGGCAGGCGGCGCAGCGAGGTGCGTAGCGCCGCCAGTTCCCTGGGGCGCACCGTACCGAGTGCGATGCGCGCGGCGATCCGCTCCAGATCGCCCAGGCCGTCGAGCCGCTCGAGGATCGCGGCGAAGGTGCGCGGTTGCGCGATCAAGGTTCCGATCACCGCCTGGCGCTCGCGCGCCGCTGCGGGATCGCGCCGCGGATGGTGCAGGGCGTGCTTCAGCCAGCGCGCGCCCATCGCCGTGCGGGTGAAATCGAGCGTGGAGAAGAGGGTAGGGGCGGATTCGCCGCGCAGCGTCTCGGTGAGTTCGAGGTTGCGGCGCGTGGCGGCGTCGAGCCACAGATAGTCGTCGTCGCGCTCGAGGCGCAGCGTGCGCACGTGGGCGAGCTCGCTCTTCTGCGTCTGGCGCACGTATTCGAAAAGCGCCGCGGCCGCGGCGAGCGCCGGCTCGTGCGCCACTTCCACGCCGAAGGCGGCCAGATCCTGCACTCCGAAATGGGCCGTCAGCAGCCGCCGCGCGATCGTCGCATCGAACTGCCAGCCGGGCAGGCGGCGCAGCGGCGCACGCCCCGTCTCCAGCACCGGCGGCAAGGGCAGTTCCTCGGGCACGAGCACTTCGGCCGGGCGCAGGCGCTCGAGCTGGGCTTCCAGCTCGGCGGTGTCGCACACCAGCAGGCGAAAGTCGCCGCTCGCCAAAGTCAGTGTCGCCACGCCCGTCCTCCCTTTGCGGGTAAAAAGGGCGACAAGCGGCGCATCGCTGCGCTCGTCGAGCAGCGCCGCATCGACGAGCGTGCCCGGCGTGACGATGCGGGTCACCACCCGCTCCATCGGTCCCTTTTGCGCGCCCGGCTCACCCTGCTGCTCGGCGATGGCCACCGCCAGCCCGGCGCGTATCAGCCGCCCCAGGTAGGTCTCCAGGGCATGGAACGGAATGCCAGCCATGGGAATAGGAGCTCCGGCCGACTGGCCGCGGGTGGTGAGCGTGAGATCGAGCAGCCGCGCCGCCTTTTCGGCGTCCTCATAGAAGAGCTCGTAGAAATCCCCCATGCGAAAGAGCAGCAGGCACTCCGGATGCTGCGCCTTGAGGCGCAGGTACTGCTGCATCATGGGGGTGTGGGCGGAGAGATCGGCTACGGCCGGCATGACACAAACCGCCCTCAGCGGGGAAGCTCCGCCGGCAGATGCTCGCGCACCACGCCGAGCAGCGGCACGAAAACCTTGGGGGTGCCGGCCACGACGTTGCCGCTCTCGAGAAAGCCGCCCTCGCCGGAGAGGTCGCTCACCAGGCCGCCCGCCTCCAGGATCAGCAAGGCCCCGGCGGCCATGTCCCAAGGCTTGAGACCGAATTCCCAGAAACCGTCGAAGCGGCCGCACGCCACGTAGGCCAGATCGAGCGCCGCCGCGCCCGGGCGGCGGATGCCGGCGGTCTTTTGCGCCAGATCGCGGAAGATCGCTAGATAGGTGTCGATGTGGCGAAACTCGCGGAACGGGAAGCCCGTGCCGATGAGCGCCTGGTGCAGCTTCACCGTGCGGCTCACCCGGATGCGCCGTTCGTTGAGATAGGCTCCGCCGCCGCGCGAGGCGGTGAAGAGTTCGTTGCGTAGGGGATCGAAGACCACCGCGTGCTCCAAGACGCCGTCCTTGCGCACGGCGATGGAGATGGCGTATTGCGGCACGCCGTGGATGAAGTTCGTCGTGCCGTCGAGCGGATCGATGATCCACTCGAACCCTTCCCCGGCCAGTGCGCCCGATTCCTCGGCGAGGATGGCGTGTTCCGGGTACACTTCGCGGATCGTCTCGATGATCGCCTCTTCGGCCGCGCGGTCGACCTCGGTGACGAAGTCGTTGAACGCCTTGGCTTCGATGGTGAGCCGCTCGAGCTGCAACGCCGCGCGGTTGATGATGGCGGCGGCGCGCCGGGCGGCCTTGATGGCGATGTTGAGGGTAGGGTGGACGATCATCGGCGAAATCCTCGGTGGTGAAACGCCCCTGCGGGCCAACCTTGAATTTTACCGTAAAGGGCGACGGAGCCGGCGGACGGAAAACCGGCCAAGGTCGTACGTTTCAGTCCTCCCGCACACATCGATGTTGCCGTGCACGGCATTGGAGAAGGGGCAGACTTGATGTGCGGCAAGCATCAGTTCTTCTGCCGTGCGTTGAGTTTTTCTCAATGGCGATTTAGAATGAATCACATTGATTCAGAACATGAAGAGACTACAGATGTCGAAAACCGAGACTCGAGTTCTGACAGTCCACGTGCCTGTCCCTTTGGCCGAGAAAGTCGATGATCTCGCCCGGCGCATGGAGCGGTCGCGGGGCTGGATCTTGAAACAGGCACTTGCGGCCTGGATCGCCCAAGAGGAAGAAAAGGATCGTCTCACGAGGGAAGCACTCGAAGACGTCGATGCGGGGTACGTGGTGGAGCATCGGGTCGTTCAGGAATGGGTCGAACGAATCGGTACCGATCAACCCTTGCCGATGCCTGAGCCGCGATGAGGGAAATACGCTGGACGGGCAAGGCCTTGTCCGACTTGGAGCGTCTCTACGCTTTTCTTGCCCCGAAGAATGAGCAGGCGGCCAAGAGGGTGCTGAAAACCCTGATTTCGGCGCCGAATATCTTGGTGACGAATCCCCGGATCGGGGAGCAGCTTTTTCAGTTCGCGCCGCGCGAGGTTCGTCGGTTGCTCATAAGCGATTACGAGATGCGATACGAGCTCCGTGACTCGGATATCTTCGTTTTGCGCATATGGCATACACGGGAGCAACGCTGAATTGTTGTCGCTTACGCTAGATCACGAGGGCATGCGATTGCTTTCCCATGTGCGCGTCGTGCTGTGCCGCCCCTCGCATCCGGGCAACATCGGTGCGGCGGCCCGGGCGATGAAGACGATGGGGCTGTCCCGGCTCGTGCTGGTGGCACCGCGGCGTTTTCCCGATCCCCAGGCCACGGCGCTCGCCTCGGGCGCGGTCGACGTGCTCGAGGGCGCCACGGTGGTGGAGACGCTCGCCGAGGCGCTCGCCGGAACCGTCGTGAGCGTGGCCTTCACCACGCGCTCGCGCACCTACGTTCAGCCTTTTCGCACGCCGGAAGAGAGCGCCCGGGAAGTGCTGCAGGCGCTGCAGGCCGCACCCGACACCCAGGCTGCGCTCGTCTTCGGCAACGAGACGAATGGCCTCGCGAACGAGGAAGTGTGGCAATGCACCTTCCCGGCGACGATCCCCGCCAATCCCGCGTATTCCTCGCTCAACCTCGCGGCGGCGGTGCAGGTGGCCTGTTACGTGCTCGCCCGCACCTGCGAAGCCTTTGCGCCGCAGGCAGGCGCCATCGCGGACGCGCCCGATTTCGTGCCTGCTTCACACGAGGCGGTCGAAGGTCTGCTCGCGCAGTGGCTCGCCGTGCTCGAGCGGCTCGATTTTTACGATCCAGCTTCGCCGAAACGGCTGGAGGCGCGGCTGCGGCGGCTGCTTGCGCGCGCCCGGCTCGAACGGGCCGAGCTCGACATCCTGCGTGGCATGCTCAAGGCGGTGGCGCGTAAAATCCCGTAAAATGATCCGCCTTGCGGCGCAACCGAGAAAGGAACCCCTTCATGCCCTCCTGGCTGGAACGCCTGCGTGAAGACATCGACAGCATCCTGCAACGCGACCCGGCGGCGCGCTCGCGCTGGGAAGTGCTCACCTGCTATCCGGGCCTGCACGCCCTCTGGCTGCACCGGCTGGCGCATTTTTTGTGGACGAAGCGCTGGCGCTGGCTCGCGCGCTTCATCAGCCACCTCACGCGCTGGCTCACGGGCATCGAGATCCATCCTGGCGCGACGATCGGCCGGCGCGTGTTCATCGACCACGGCATGGGGGTGGTGATCGGCGAGACCGCCGAGGTGGGCGACGATTGCACCATCTATCAAGGCGTGACGCTGGGTGGCACGTCGCTCTATCGCGGCGTCAAGCGCCATCCCACCCTGGAAGCCGGCGTCGTGGTGGGGGCCGGGGCCAAGGTGCTGGGTGGCTTTACCGTCGGAGCGGGGGCAAAAATCGGCTCGAACGCGGTCGTCGTCAAGCCGGTTCCGGCTGGGGCCACGGCGGTGGGGACGCTCGCGCGCATCCTCGAGCCGGAAAAAGAAGAGTCGCGCGACGAAGCCCGTCGACGCAAGGCCGAGGAGATCGGGTTCACCGCCTATGGGCTCACCAAGGATCTCGACGATCCGCTCGCCAAGGCGGTGCATGCGCTGCTCGATCACGCGGTCGAATCCGACCGGCGCTTCGCCGAACTCGTGCGCCGGCTGGAAGCGGCCGGCATCGCCTTGCCCGATCTGCCCGGCGAGGATCAGGGGTTCGATCCGCAGCGCGTCTCGCGCTGGGTGGAATAGCCCGGGATAGCAGAAACGCATCGCCCGAATAGTTGACTTTTTCAGTAGGGTAAGTTATCTTGCTTACGGCACGTCGGCCACGACCCGGCGGGAGGATGGACGATGCGACTGACGACGAAAGGGCGATTCGCGGTCACCGCGATGGTGGATCTGGCCAAGCACCAGGACAAGGGGCCGGTGGCGCTGGCGACCATCGCCGAGCGCCAGGACATTTCTCTGTCCTATCTCGAACAGCTCTTCAGCCGCCTGCGGCGCGAGGGGCTAGTGTCGAGCGTGCGCGGACCCGGCGGCGGCTACCGCCTCGGGCGGCCGATGGACGAGATCACCATCGCCGAGATCGTCGAAGCGGTGGACGAGCCGCTCGATACCACCCAGTGCGGCGGCAAGGAAAACTGCCAGAACGACCACATCTGCTCCACGCACCACCTGTGGAGCAACCTCAACGTGCGCATGATGGAGTATCTCGATTCCGTCACCCTGGGGGCGGTGGTGCGCGGCGAGATCAAGCGTGTCATCTCCCGTCGCCGTCCCCGCAAGAAGGCGGGCGAGGCGAGCGAGCTCACCGCCTGCGAGGCGTGCTGAGGCGATGACCTTCGCCGCAGGTGGCGTCTATCTCGATTGGAACGCCACCGCGCCGCTCGCCGCGGCGGCGCGCGCCGCGCTGCACGCCTGCCTCGATGACGAGCGGCTCGGTAACCCCTCCAGCCTGCACGCCGCAGGGCGCCGCGCCCGTACGTTGCTCGAAGAGGCGCGGCGTACCTTGGCTGAATGCCTGGAGTCCTCGCCGGAGGAGATCGTCTTCACGAGTGGCGGCACGGAGGCCAACGCGCTTTTTCTGCGCGGGGCGGCGGCGCGCCTGGAACCCGGCCTCATCGCCGTGAGCGCCGTCGAACACTCCAGCGTCTACGAAACGGCAAGGCTCCTTGCCGCGCACGGCTGGCGCCTGGTCGAGATCCCCGTCGATGCCGAAGGCCGAATCGACCCTTTTGCCTTCGAGCGCATCCTGCGCGAGCGCCCGGCGATCGTCTCGGTGATGTTGGCGCACAACGAAACGGGCGTGATCCAGGACGTGGCGGCGCTCGCCCGAGCAGCGCGCGAGGCCGGCGCTCTGGTGCATTGCGACGCGGTGCAGGCGGCCGGAAAAATGC
Organism: Tepidiphilus thermophilus; assembly: GCF_001418245.1. Lineage (NCBI taxonomy): Bacteria > Pseudomonadati > Pseudomonadota > Hydrogenophilia > Hydrogenophilales > Hydrogenophilaceae > Tepidiphilus > Tepidiphilus thermophilus. The sequence continues at coordinate 22,660 of NZ_LIPU01000002.1, read as the reverse complement.
CGTTGTCGCGGCGCGGCCTGGGCGTGCATGCGATCACGCTGTCGGGGCACAAGTTCGGCGCGCCGCCAGGAATCGGCGCCCTCGTGCTCGCGCGTGAGGTGGCATTGGAGCCACTCATCACCGGTGGCGGGCAGGAGGCGGGACGGCGCTCGGGCACGGAGAACGTGCCCGGCGCGATGGCCATGGCCGCGGCGCTCGTCGAAGCGCTCGAAGCCAGAGAATCCTGGCACGCCCGCCTGCGCTCCTTGCAGCAGCGGCTGGAAGCGGGGCTCGCGGCGCAGGGGGCGGTGATCTTTGGCGCCGGGGCGACGCGGCTACCCAATACCACCTTTTTCGCGCTGCCCGGGCTGGAGGGGGCGGCGCTCGCCAGCCGGCTCGATCGCGCCGGTTTCGCGGTGGGGACCGGCTCGGCCTGTTCCAGCGGTGAGCCTGGCGCACCGCGCAGCCTTCTTGCCATGGGCGTACCCGAGGCGCTCGCCCGCGGGGCCGTGCGCGTGAGTACCGGCAGCAGCACGACCGAAGCCGACATCGACGGGTTTCTCGCCGCGCTCGCGCAGGCGGCAGGCGATCTGCGGCGCCTCGCGGCCCTGTGTGCCGATTGAAAGGATTCCTTCATGCAGCGACGACCGATCTATCTCGACTACGCCGCCACCACGCCGGTGGACCCCCGCGTGCGCGATGCCATGATTCCCTGGCTCACCGAGCGCTTCGGCAACCCGGCGAGCCGCACCCACGCCTACGGCTGGGAGGCGGAAAAAGCCGTGGAAGAGGCGCGCAGCCGTGTGGCCGAGCTCGTCGGCTGCGAACCGCGCGAACTCGTGTGGACCTCGGGCGCGACCGAGGCCGACAACCTCGCCATCAAGGGCGTGGCCGAGTTCTACCGCGACCAGGGACGGCATCTCATCACCCTGCAGACCGAACACAAGGCGGTGCTCGACAGCGTCAAGGCGCTGGAAGCGCGCGGTTTCACCGCCACCTATCTGCCGGTGCAGGAAAACGGTCTGGTCGACGTGGACGAACTCGAACGCGCCCTGCGGCCAGACACGCTGCTCGTGTCGGTGGCGCTCGTCAACAGCGAGATCGGCGTCATCCAGCCGATCGAGGAGATCGGGGCGCTGTGCCGCGAGCGCGGCATCCTCTTTCACGTCGATGCGGCGCAGGCCACCGGCAAGGTGACGATCGACCTACAAAAACTCGACGTCTCGCTCATGTCCTTTTCCGCCCACAAGACGTACGGCCCCAAAGGGATCGGCGCGCTCTACGTGCGCCGTCGCCCGCGGGTGCGGCTGGAAGCGCAGATGCACGGAGGAGGGCACGAACGCGGTTTTCGCTCGGGGACGCTGCCCACGCACCAGATCGTCGGCATGGGGGAAGCCTATCGCCTCGCGCGCGCGGAGATGTCCGATGAGCTGCCGCGCATCCGGGCGCTGCGCGACCGGCTGCTCGCCGCCTTGCAGGAACTGCCGGGCATCCACCTCAATGGCGACCTCGAACATCGCGTGCCGCACAACTTGAACGTTTCGGTCGAGAGCATCGAGGGCGATGCGCTGCTCCTGTCGCTGGGCGAGGAACTGGCCGTGTCGGCCGGCTCGGCCTGCACCTCGGCGAGTCTCGAACCCTCCTACGTGCTGCGCGCGCTGGGCCGCTCGCCAGAGCTCGCCCGCAGTGCATTGCGCCTCACCCTGGGGCGCTTCACCACCGCCGAGGAGATCGACACGGCGATCCGCCTGCTGCGCGAGCGCATCCTTGCCCTGCGCGGGCGCTGAAGCGGAACCCCGACGCACGAGCGGCGTCATTTCATCTACTGCAAGCAAAGGAAACGAAGACCATGACGATCACCCTGACGGAACGCGCCGCTGCCCAGGTGCGGCGGATCCTGGAAAAACGTGGCCACGGCCTGGGCCTGCGCCTGGGCGTGACCCCTTCCGGCTGCACGGGCTTTGCCTACAAGCTCGACGTGACCGACGCGGCGGGGCCACAGGATCTCGTGTTCGAGAGCCACGGCGTGAACGTGGTGGTGGCGCAGGAGGATCTGCCCAAGCTCGACGGCACGGTGATCGACTACCGCCGCGAAGGCTTGAACGAATCCTTCAAGTTCGACAATCCCAACGTGAAGGCGACCTGCGGCTGTGGCGAGAGTTTCGCCGTCTGAGAGAGCGCCGGGGGATCAATCTACTGCGCGGTCCGATTGCGTCGTTGCGCGGTGCTCATAGCGCCGAGGCGGGCAAGAGAAACACCTTGTCCTCGGCCGTCTCCGTGGCGAGCCAGGTGAAGGGGAGCTCGGGGAAGGCCGCTTCCACCAGTGCCCGGTTGTGCCCGACTTCCACGGCGAGCCAGCCCTGCGGCGTGAGGTGGCGCTTCGCTTCGGAGAGGATACGCCGCACCACGTCGAGCCCGTCTTCTCCCGCGGCGAGCGCGAGCGCCGGCTCGTGGCGGTATTCCTGCGGCAATTCGGCCATGACCTGCGCCGTGACGTAGGGCGGGTTGCTCACGATCAAGTCGAACGTTTCACCTCCGAGCGCCGAGAATACGTCCGAGCGCAGTAGCCGTACGCGATCCTGCAGGTCATAGGCTTCGACGTTGATCCGCGCGACTTCCAGCGCCTCGTCCGAGAGATCGGCCGCCACGATCTCCGCTTGGGGAAAAGCATAGGCGGCCATGATCGCGAGGCAGCCCGAGCCGGTGCACAGATCGAGCACCCGCTGTATTCTTTCCGGCTGCTCGAGCCAGGGCGAGAAGCGCTCCTCGAGCAGCTCGGCCAGAAACGAGCGCGGCACGATCACGCGCTCGTCCACGTAGAAGCGAAACGGTCCCAGCCAGGCTTCGTTGAGCAGGTAGGCCGTCGGCACTTTATCGACGGCGCGGCGCTCCACCAGCTCGGCCAGGCGTTGGCGCTCGGACTCGGTGAGGCTTGCGTCCAGAAACCACTCGAAGCGCTCGCGCGGCAGCTTCAAGGCGCCGCTCACCAGCCACACCGCCTCATCGAGGACGTCCTCGCAACCGTGGCCGTAGAACGCCTCTTCGCTCTCGAGCCGGGTGACGGCGTAGCGTACCCAGTCGCGCACCGTGATGAGCGCCTCGGTCTCGTCGTGCTCGTGGGCTTCGAACATCGGATCGTCTTCAGCTTCGTGCATGGGCTTCTCCGGCAGGGGGCAGCAAGCGTTCCAGGACGCCGCGATAGACGGCGGCGAGTGGCTCCAGTTCTTCGAGCGCCACGCATTCGTCGATCTGGTGGATGGTGGCATTGACCGGTCCGAATTCCACCACCTGCGGACAGATGGCGGCGATGAAGCGTCCGTCGGAGGTGCCGCCGCTGGTGGAGAGCCGCGGCGCAATCCCGCAGGCGGCTTCGACGCCGTCCGATAGCGCCGCGACGAGTTCGCCCCGGGGCGTGAGGAAGGGGCGCCCGCCCAGCTCCCAGGAAAGGGAGAAGGGCACGCCGTGGCGGTGCAAAATCGCCTCCACCCACTCCTGCAGGCCCTCCGGCGTCTGCTCGGAGGAAAAGCGGAAATTGAAAGTCATGCGGCATTCGCCGGGCACCACGTTCGTCGCACCCACCCCGGCGTGCAGGTCGGTCACCTGCAGCGACGTGGGCGGAAAATGTTCGTTGCCCCGATCCCATTCGGTGGCCACGAGTTCGGCGAGCGCCGGCGCCAGGCGATGCACCGGGTTATCGACCAGATGGGGATAGGCGACGTGACCCTGCTTGCCATGCACCGTGAGCCGGCCAGTGAGCGAACCGCGCCGGCCGTTCTTGATCGTGTCTCCGAGCACGCGCTCGCAGGTGGGCTCGCCCACCAGGGCGTAGTCGAAGCGCAGGCCGCGCGAGCGCAGAACCTCGACCACGTGGCGTGTGCCGTGCACCGCCGGCCCTTCTTCGTCGGAGGTCAGCAGAAAGCCGATGGAGCCGCGATGCGCGGGGCACCCCGCGAGGAAGGCTTCCACCGCGCACACCATGGCGGCGAGCGAACTCTTCATGTCGGCGGCGCCGCGCCCGTAGAGCCTGCCCTCGGCCACCGTGGCAGAAAAGGGCGGAAAGCGCCAGCGATCCTCGGGGCCGGGCGGCACGACGTCGACGTGTCCGGCGAAGACGAAGAGCGGTCCCTCTTCCCCGCGCCGCGCCCAGAGGTTGGCCACGCCGCCCGCATCGAGCCGCTCCAGGGTAAAGCCGAGCGCGGCGAGCCGCTCGCCGATGAGCGCCAAGCAGCCGGCTTCCGCGGGCGTGACGGAAGGGCGGCGGATGAGCGCCTGGGCGAGTTCAAGGACGTTCATGTCTTGGTGCTGGCCAGCGAAGGAAACTCGATTTCGGTCATCTGCGAGGGCAGGTCGACGTCGGCGGTGGGAATGCCGCCATCCTGGATCGTGGTCTGCACCCCTGCGTTTTGCAGTTCCCACTGCAGGTTGGTGGGCGAATCGGCCTGGGCGATCGCCTCTTCCAGGGTGATGGCACCGCTGCGGTAGAGTCGCACCAGATCCTGGTCGAAAGTCTGCACACCCGGGGAGAGCGAGCGCTCCATCGCGTCCTTGATCATGGAGAGGTTGCCTTTCTCGATCATCTCGGCGATAAGGCGCGAATTGACGAGGATCTCGACCGCCGGGATGCGTTGCCCCTTCACGTGCCGCACCAGGCGCTGGGCCACGATGGCGCGCAGCGCCACGCTCAGATCCGAGAAGAGCAGCCCCCGGCTCTCCAGCGGATAGAAATTCACGATGCGGTTGAGCGCGTGATAGGTGTTGTTCGCGTGCAGCGAAGCGAGCACCAGGTGTCCGGTGAGCGCATAGGCGATCGCCGCCTGCATGGTTTCCAGATCGCGGATCTCGCCGATGAGGATGCAGTCCGGTGCCTGGCGCATGGCGCTCTTGAGCGCCTCGCCCCAGGAGAGGGTGTCGATCCCCACGTCGCGCTGGTTGACGAGCGATTTCTTGTGGCGGAAGAGGTATTCGATCGGGTCTTCCACCGTGAGGATGTGCCCCGGCAGGGTCGAGTTGCGGTGATCGATCATCGCCGCGAGCGTGGTCGATTTGCCCGAACCGGTGGGGCCGACGACCAGGATGAGCCCGCGTTTGCCCAAAGCCATCTCGCCCAGCACGGGCGGCAGCCCCAGGGCCTCGAACGAGGGGATGTCGCGGCTCACGTAGCGGATCACCGCCGCCGGGCTGTTGCGCTGCCAGAAGGCGTTGATGCGGAAGTTGCCGACATCGGACAAGCCCAGGGAGAAATTGAGCTCCTTGCGTTCGACGTAGCGCTGCCACAGCGCCTCGCTGGCGATGGCCTCTTCGAGGATGCGCCGCACCTGCTCAGGCTTCATCACCTGCTGGTTGATCGGTGCCACGACGCCGTTGATCTTGATGTGGATCGGCGCCCCCGCCGTGATGAAGATGTCGGAGGCGTTGCGATCGTGCATCGCGCAAAAGAGCTTTTCCAGCACCGGCGTGACGATGGGCATGATGGTCGCCTCCTCAGGCTCCGCGCAGCAGTTCGTTGATCGCGGTCTTCGCGCGCGTCTGCGCATCCACGCGCTTGACGATCACGGCGCAGTACAGGCTGTATCTGCCGTCGGGGGAGGGGAGGCTGCCGGGCACGACCACGGCACCGGAGGGCACGCGCCCGTACAGGATCTCGCCGCTTTCGCGGTCGTAAATCTTGGTGCTCATGCCCAGATAGACCCCCATGGAGATCACGGCGTTCTCTTCCACGATCACGCCCTCGACGATCTCGGAGCGCGCGCCGACGAAGACGTTGTCCTCGATGATCACCGGCCCGGCCTGCACCGGTTCCAGCACGCCGCCGATGCCCACGCCGCCGGAGAGGTGCACGTTCTTGCCGATCTGGGCGCAGGAGCCCACCGTGGCCCAGGTATCGACCATGGTGCCCTCATCGACGTAGGCGCCGATGTTTACGTAGGAGGGCATGAGCACCACGTTCTTGGCGATGTAGCAACCGCGCCGCGCCGCCGCCGGCGGCACCACGCGAAAGCCCCCTTCGCGGAAGTCTGCCTCGCCGTAGCGGGCGAACTTCGGCTCGACCTTGTCGAAGTAACGCGTCTCGCCGCCTTCCATGAGGCGGTTGTCGCGCAGGCGGAAGGAGAGCAGCACCGCTTTCTTGATCCACTGATTGACGTGCCAATCGCCCTCGCGTTTCTCGGCCACGCGGATCGCGCCGCGATCGAGCCCGTCGATCACCGCCTCCACTGCGTCGAATACCTCCTTGGGCGCGTTGCCGGGGGAGAAGCGCGCGCGCTCTTCGAACGCGGCGTCGATCAGCGATGCGATGCCTTGCCAGTTGGCCATGAGATCCTCCGTGGAGATGATTCCAGTTTCACCTAACGCGAAATGGTATCATGCGCGGCTCGAAGCCTTCATTGGTCTTCCTTTCACGCCGTGCGACTCATCAAGATCAAACTGGCCGGTTTCAAGACCTTCGTCGAGCCGACCACGCTCGTGCTCCCGGGCGCGCTGGTGGGCATCGTCGGGCCCAACGGCTGCGGCAAATCGAACGTGATCGACGCCGTGCGCTGGGTGCTCGGCGAGATGCGCGCCTCCGCCCTGCGCGGCGAGCAGATGGCCGACGTGATCTTCAACGGCTCGGACAAGCGAAAGCCCCTGGCGCGCGCGAGCGTCGAGCTCGTCTTCGACAACGCCGACGGCGGCGTGCCCGGCCCCTGGGGGCGATTCTCCGAGATCTCGGTCAAGCGCGTGGTCGTCCGCGGCGGCGAATCCAGCTATTTCCTCAATGGGCAGCGCGTGCGCCGCCGCGACGTGGTCGATCTCTTCCTCGGCACGGGACTGGGGCCGCGCGCCTACGCCATCATCGAGCAAGGGATGATCTCGCGTATCGTCGAGGCAAAGCCCGAGGAACTGCGCCGTTTCCTCGAAGAGGCGGCTGGCGTCACCCGCTACCATGAACGGCGCAAGGAGACGGAGGCGCGGCTGAAGGAGGCGCGTTCCAACCTCGAGCGGCTGGCCGACCTGCACGCCGAGCTCGCCGCCCAGGCCGAGACACTCGCCGTCCAGGCCGAACGCGCCCGGCGCTATCGTGAGCTGGAAAAACGCCTGCGCCTGGCGCGGCAGCAATCCTGGGCGTTGCGGCGGCGCGAGGCGGCCGCGGCGCTTGCCGCCGGAGACGAGCGCATCGCCGCGCTCGAAGCCGAGCTGGAACGGCAGCGGCAGGAACGAACGAGTCTCGAAGCGGCGCTCGAATCGGCCCGTGCCGAGGCGCAAGCGGCTGCCGCGGCGCTCGAATCCGCCCAGCAGGTCTATTTCGAGGCGAGCGCCCGGCTCGAACGCGTGATCGGCGAGCGGCGCCATCGCGAGGAGACGCTCGCCGCGCTCGCCGAGCGGCTCGAGCGCATCGGCGAGGAGGCAGGGCGCTGGCAGGAAGAGGGCGATCAGGCCCGCCTCGAGCGGGCGCGCTGGGACGAGCTCGACGCGCTCGCCCAGGCTCGGCGCGAGACGCTGCAGGAACGGCTGGAAGCGCTCGACGAGGTGCTGGAAGCGCTCGAGCGCACCCTGGAAGATGCCCGCCACGGCGCGGCGATCGCCGAGCGCGAGCGGCACGACGCCCAACGGCAGATCGCCGTCGAACGCGCCCGGATCGCCGCGTTGGAGCGCTCGCTGCAGGCGGGCGAGGCCCGGCTCGAGCGCCTGGCGCAGGAAGCCTCGTCGCTCGCTGGCGGCGACGAGGAGGCGCTCGAGCGCGAGCACGCGCGGCAAGAGACGCTCGCCGGGCGGGTCGAAGCGCTGCGCGAGGCGCTCGAGGCCGCGCAAACCCGGCTGCGCGAGGCGCAGGCGCAGCATGACGCATCCCAGGACGAATTCCGCCGGCTCGACACCGAGCTCGGTCGGCTCGAAGCACGCCGCCGGGCGCTCGCCGAAACCCAGGCGCGCTGCGCTGGTGGCTCGGGCGAGGGCGCAACGGCGCTGTGGCCGCGGCTCGAAGTCGCTGCCGGCTGGGAAACGGCGGCCGAAACGCTCCTCGGCCCCTGGCTCGGGGCGCGCCTTGCGCCGCTGTCCGAGGCCGCCGTGCGGGTCGAGCACGCGCCGCGTCCCGGCGAAGCCTGGCTGTGGCAGGATCTTCCCTGCGAAGCGGGGTTGGAAGAAGGCGAGCCACTGCCCGAAGGCGCGGTGCGGGCCGCAGCGGCGATCTCCGCCCGAGACCCGACGCTTGCCGGCGCCCTCCAGCGTCTCCTTGCCCATACCGTCTTCGTCGAGGCGATCGACGAAGCGCTGCTCGATTGGGCGCGCGAACGCGGGCTGCGCCTGGTCGACCGGCGAGGCTGGATCGTCGATCCCCATGGGGCGCGCAGCCTCGGCGCCGACGAACGGATGCTCGCGGGCGTCCTCGAGCGCGCCCGCGAGCTCGGTGTGCTGGAGGCAGAATGCGCCGAGCGCGAACGGCAGCGCGAATCCGCCGCGGAGAGACGCGTCCGCTGCGCCGCCGCCTGCGACGAAGCGAAGATGGCGCACGACGCCTTGCGCCGCGAGCTGCAGCAGGCCGAAAAGCTGCAGCGCGCGCATGCGCTCGAACTCGCCCGGCTCGAATCCGCCTTCGAGCACGCCCGCCGCCGGCGCCATGCCATCGACGAAGAGCGCACCGCCCTGCGCGAGCAGACCGAGCGCGAGCGCACCGAGCTCGCCACCCTGGAAGAGCGCATCGCTGCCCTGCTCGAACGCGAAGCCGCGCTCGAATCCTCCTGCCTCGAACGCCAGGCCGACCTCCGCCGCCAGCACGAGCGCCTCGAAGACGCCCGCGCGCAGCGCCAGGTGATTGCGCGCGAGCTGCAGGAAGCCGAATTCTCCTGCCGCGAATGCGCCCTCAAACGCGAGGAGAGCGAGCGCCGCGCCCGGATCGCCGCCGAGAGCCTCGAGCGGCTCGAGCGCGAGCGCGCCGAGCGCCTGGCCGAACGCGAACGGCTCGCCGCCGCCCCGCTCGAAGAGGAATCCCTCGTGCGCGAGGCGCGCGAACGCACTTCCAGCGCGCTCGCCCAAGCCCGGCTCGTGCTCGACGAACGTCACCAGAAGCTGCGCGAACTCGAAGAGACCCGCCAGCGGCAGGAATTCGCCCTGCAACCCCTGCGCGACGAACTCGAGCAGGCGCGGCTGCAGCGGCAGGAAGCAGCCGCGGCGCTTGCGCACGCCGAAGAGCGGCTCGCCGAACTCGGCGCCGATCTGGCCGCCCTCGAGCCTCAGCTCGACCATCTCGACGCCGCCAAGCTCGCCCGCGAGACCGAGCGGCTGGGGCGCGAGCTCGCCGCGCTGGGCGAAGTCAACCTCGCCGCGCTCGAAGCCCTGCGTCAGGTGGAAGAACGCAAGACGGCGCTGGAAGCGCAGCTTGCCGATCTCACCACTGCCATCGGCACGCTGGAAGAAGCGATCCGGCGCATCGACCGCGAGACGCGCCAGGCGCTCGCCGCCACGTTCGACGCCGTCGATGCGCATTTCGGCCGACTGTTTCCCCGGCTCTTCGGCGGCGGGCAGGCCAAGCTCGTGCTCACTGGCGAAGAGATCCTCGATGCCGGCGTGCAGATCCTCGCCCAGCCGCCGGGCAAGAAGAACGCGAGCATCCACCTGCTCTCGGGCGGCGAGAAGGCGCTCACCGCCATCGCGCTCGTCTTCTCCTTCTTCGCCCTCAACCCGGCGCCTTTCTGCATCCTCGACGAGGTGGACGCGCCGCTCGACGACGCCAACACCGAGCGCTACGCCCGATTGTTGCGGGAGATGTCCGGCACGACGCAACTTCTCTTCATCAGTCATAATAAAATCACGATGGCGGCGGCCGAGCAGCTCATCGGCGTCACGATGCAGGAGCAGGGCGTCTCGCGCATCGTCGCCGTCGACATCGACGAGGCGCTGCGGCTCGCCGAAACGCCCTGATTCCGGCCGCGCGCCGAGGCAAAGGAACACGCATGGATACCGATCTGCTCATCGCACTGGGAGGCGTGGTCGTCATCGTCACCGCCGGCTTTTTCGGCTACGGGAAATGGCAGGAAACCCGCAGCCGGCGCACCCTCGAGCGCACCTTGCACACCCCGTCGCACGACCCGTTGCTCGATGCGGGCGAACGGGGGCCGGGCGACGCGCCCGGCAGCGACTTCACCGAAGAAGAGGGCGTGCTCGGCCCTGCGCACCGCGTCTCCCCCCGGCGCGAACCCGCCGCGGAAGCAGGGTTCGCCCGCACGCCACGACATCACCCCGACAGCCTCAAGGAAGGGGTCGATCTCATGGTGCGCCTCGAATCGCTCGGCGGCATGGATGCCGCGGCGCTACGGGAAGCCGTCATGCGCGAATTCCGCGATTCGCCGCGTCCGGTCGGCTGGTACGTCTTCGACGACGCGAGCAACGACTGGCAGCCGCTCACCGCCAAGACCGAGGGTCAATACCACCTCGCGCTCGCCTCGCTACAGCTCGCCGACCGAACCGGCGCCATCGGCGAGAAAGAGTACCTGCGCTTCACCGGCGGTGTCGAACGCGTCGCCGACCATCTCGGTGCCGTGCCCGGGGCCATCGAATCGCGCGTCACCGTGCTCGAGCGCGCCGCTGCGCTCGACCGCTTCTGTGCCGAGGTCGACGTGCAGATCGCGGTGAACGTCGTGCCGCGCAACGCCCCCATTCCCGGTACCAAGATCCGGGCTGCCGCCGAAGCGGCCGGCCTCACGCTCGGTGAAGACGGCCTCTATCGCCTGCTCGACGACCATGGCGTCCCGCTCTATGCCCTCGCCGACCTCGACGGGCGGCCCTTGCGCCAGCCCGACATCAAGCTGCACCAGGCAAACGGCGTCACCCTCTTTCTCGAAGTCACGCGCATCCCCTCGCCGGTGGTGTTCGACCGCATGTTCACGTTTGCCGAGAAGCTCGCCGCCACGCTCGACGGCCAGCTGGTCGACGATGCCGGCAACCCCATCACGCCCGAGGCCGGCCGGCTCATCCGCGAGCGCATCGCCCAGATCCACCAGCGCATGAAGGCGCAGGAAATCCCTCCCGGCAGCGCCATCGCCCGCCGCCTCTTCGCTGGATGAAAGGACCACGATGACCTCCCATGCCCCGCCGGAGGCGGTCGAACGCGCCCGCTGGCTGCGCGAAGAGATCGCCCGGCTCGACTACGCCTACTACGTGCTCGCCGAGCCGCTCGTGCCGGATGCCGAATACGACCGGCTCTTCCGCGAACTCGTCGCGCTCGAAACCCGCTATCCCGAGCTCGTCACCCCCGATTCCCCCACCCAGCGCGTGGGTGGCAAACCGGCGCCCGAATTCGCCGAAGTCCGGCACGAAGTGCCGATGCTCTCGCTCACCAACGCCTATACCGACGAAGAAGTGCTCGCCTTCGACCGGCGCTGCCGTGAGCTGCTCGGCATCGAGCGCATCCGCTACGCCTGTGAGCCGAAGTTCGACGGGCTCGCCATCTCCCTCATCTACCGCGACGGCCTCTTCAGCCTCGGCGCCACCCGGGGCGACGGTTTCACCGGCGAAGACGTCACCGCCAACCTGCGCACCCTCCGCTCCATCCCCCTGCGCCTGCGGCTCGACTCCCCGCCGACGCTGCTGGAAGTGCGCGGCGAAGTCATCATGACGCGCGAAGACTTCAAGCGGCTCAACGAAGCGCAGCTCAAAGCGGGCGAGAAAACCTTCGTCAATCCGCGAAACGCCGCGGCCGGCAGCCTGCGCCAGCTCGACCCGCGCGTCACCGCCAAGCGGCCGTTGCGCTTTTTCGCTTACCAGCTCGTGCGCCTCGAGGGGCACCCTTGGCCGGAAACGCACAGCAAGGCGCTCGCGCTCTTGCAGCGCTGGGGCTTTCCCCTGTCGGACGCGCGCGAAGTGACCGAAGGCGCCGAGGGGCTGCTTGCCTACTACCGCCGCATGGAGGCCGATCGCGACCGGCTCCCCTTCGACATCGACGGCGTGGTCTACAAGGTCGACGATCTGTCCGCGCAGCAGCGCCTGGGCACCATCGCCCGCGCGCCGCGCTGGGCCATCGCCCACAAGTTCCCGCCGCAGGAAGAGATCACCCGCCTCGTCGGCATCGAAGTGCAGGTCGGACGCACCGGCGCGCTCACTCCCGTCGCCCGGCTCGAACCCGTCTTCGTGGGCGGCGTCACCGTCACCAACGCTACGCTACACAACGAAGACTACATCCGCGACAAAGACATCCGCATCGGCGACTGGGTGGTGGTGCGCCGCGCGGGCGAAGTCATCCCCGAGATCGTCAAGGTGCTCCCCGAGCGGCGCGACGGCAGCGAACGCCCCTTCGTCATGCCCGAGCACTGCCCCGTGTGCGGCTCGGCGGTGGCCCGCGACCCGGACGAAGCCGCGGCCTACTGCACCGGCGGCATGTACTGTCCAGCCCAGCGCAAACGCGCCCTCGAGCATTTCGCCTCTCGTCTGGCGATGGACATCGAAGGGCTGGGCGAGAAGCTCATCGAGCAGCTCGTCGATCTCGGCTGGGTCGAAACCCCGGCCGATCTCTACGACCCCGACAAAATCAATGCCGATCGGCTCGCGAGCCTGCCCCGCATGGGGGAAAAATCCGCCGCCAAGCTGATGGCCGCCATCGAGCGCAGCAAGAAGACGACGCTCGCCCGCTTCATCTATGCCCTTGGGATCCGGCACGTGGGCGAGGCCACCGCCAAGCTCCTCGCCGGGCACTTCGGCTCGCTCGACGCCCTCATGAACGCCAGGCTCGACGAGCTCACCGCCATCGAAGGCATCGGCCCGGTGGTGGCGCAGAGCATCCGCGACTTCTTCGACGAGCCGCACAACCGCCAGGTGATCGAGCGCCTGCGCCGGCTCGGCGTGCATTGGGAAGAAAGCGTCCCCGCCAAGAAGAGCAGGGCGCTCGCCGGTCTCACCTTCGTGCTCACCGGCACGCTACCGCGCTTGACGCGCGAAGAAGCGAAGGCTCTCATCGAAGCGCACGGCGGCAAGGTGAGCGCCTCCGTGTCGAAGAAGACCGATTACGTCGTCGCCGGCAGCGAAGCCGGCAGCAAGCTGCAGCGGGCGCTCGAGCTGGGCGTTCCCGTCATCGACGAAGACACGCTCGAGCGCCTGATCGCCGAGCGCAGCACAACCCAAGGATGAACCCATGGATCAACCGCAGGAGTCGAATGAAATGAAGAAAGCCGTGCGCAAGGCCGTGTTCCCCGTGGCCGGGATGGGCACCCGGTTCCTCCCCGCCACCAAGGCGAGCCCCAAGGAAATGCTGCCCATCGTCGACAAGCCCCTCATCCAGTACGCCGTGGAAGAAGCGGTGGCCGCCGGCATCACCGAGCTCATCTTCATCACCGGCCGCACCAAGCGCTCCATCGAGGACCACTTCGACAAAGCCTACGAGCTCGAATCCGAGCTGCAGGCCCGCGGCAAGAAGGAACTCCTCGAAGTCGTGCGCAAGACCGTTCCCAAGGGCGTCAACTGCATCTACATCCGCCAGTCGGAGGCGCTCGGCCTGGGACACGCCGTCCTATGCGCCGAATCGGTCGTGGGCGACGAACCCTTCGCCGTGCTGCTCGCTGACGACCTCTGCGACCACCCCGAAGGCAAGCCGGTGCTCGCCCAGATGATCGACGTCTACAACTACCACCGCTGCTCGGTGCTCGGTACCATCAACGTCGCGCGCGAAGAGACGCGCCAGTACGGCATCGTCAGCACCGAACCCGAAGCCCGCGGCAAGATCCAGCGCATCACCGGCATCGTCGAGAAGCCCAAGCCCGAAGAAGCCCCCAGCACCCAGGCGGTGGTGGGGCGCTACATCCTCTCGGGCAACATCTTCGAGCACCTGCATCGCATCCAGCCCGGCGCGGGGGGCGAACTACAGCTCACCGACGCCATCAGCTCGCTGCTGCAGGAAGAAGCCATCCTCGCCTACGAATTCGACGGCGTGCGCTACGACTGCGGCTCCAAGCTGGGCTACCTCAAGGCCACGGTCGAATTCGCCCTGCGCCACCCCGAAGTCGCCAACGAATTCCGCGACTTCCTGCGCGCCCGCTCGGTGGGACTGTAACGAAAAAGCCCCCGAAGGGGCTTTTTCGCGAAAGGAAGCTCAGGCGAGCGCCGTCTGCTTCGCCGCGCGGCGGCGATCGTGTTCCTGCAGGTGGCGCTTGCGCAGGCGGATCGACTTCGGCGTGATCTCGACGAGTTCGTCGTCCTCGATGAACTCCACCGCCGCCTCCAGCGTGAGCTCGATCGGCGGCACGAGCCGGATCGCCTCGTCCGAGCCGGAAGCGCGGATGTTGGTGAGCTGCTTGGTGCGGATCGGATTCACCACCAGGTCGTTTTCCCGCGTGTGGATGCCAATGATCATGCCCTCATAGACCGCATCGCCCGGGCTGACGAACATGCGGCCGCGATCCTGCAGCTTCCACAGCGCATAGGCCACGGCCTGGCCGTCGTCCTGCGACACGAGCACCCCGTTGCGTCGTCCGCCCACGGGACCGGCGAGAGGTCCGTAGCCGTCGAAGATGTGGCTCACGAGCCCCGTGCCGCGCGTGAGCGTCAGGAACTCCCCCTGGAATCCGATGAGGCCGCGCGCCGGCACGCGGTATTCCAGCCGCACGCGCCCCTTGCCGTCGCTCGTCATGTCGAGCAGTTCCGCCCGGCGGCGCCCCAGTTCCTCCATCACTGCGCCCTGGTGGCCTTCCTCGATATCGACCGTGAGCCGCTCGTAGGGCTCGTGGAGTTCGCCGTCGATCTCTTTCAACACCACCCGCGGTCGGCCCACCGCCAGCTCATAGCCCTCGCGGCGCATGGTTTCGAGCAGGATGGTGAGGTGCAGTTCGCCCCGGCCGGAGACCTCGAAGCTGTCGCCATCTTCACTGAAGCGCACGCGCAGCGCCACGTTCTTGAGCAGCTCCTTCTCCAGCCGTTCGCGGATCTGGCGGCTGGTGACGAATTTCCCTTCGCGCCCGGCCAAGGGCGACGTGTTGACCATGAAGGTCATGGTGAGCGTGGGCTCGTCCACCTCGATCGGCGGCAGCGGCTGCGCCGCCTCGGGATCGCACACCGTCACGCCGATGCCAACCTGCTCCACGCCGGAGATCATCACGATGTCGCCTGCCACCGCCTCGGGCACCGCCTCGCGCTCCAGGCCGACGAATTTCAGCACCTGGCCGATCTTCGCCCGACCCAGGTTCTGTTCGCCCAGCCACACGCCCACTTCCTGGTTGGGGCGCAGACGCCCCTGGCGGATGCGGCCGATGCCCAGCTGCCCCACGTAGCTCGAATAGTCGAGCGAGCAGATCTGCAGCTGCAGGGGCGCGTCGATCGTCACCGGCGGCGGCGGAACGTGGGCGATGATGGTCTCGAAGAGCGGGCGCATGTCCTTGCCCGGCTCGTTCAGATCCAGCGTGGCGTAGCCCTGCAGGCCCGAAGCATAGACGATGGGGAAGTCCAGCTGCTCCTCGCTCGCGTCGAGCTCGGCGAAGAGATCGAATGTGGCGTTGATCACCCAGTCGGGCCGGGCGCCGGGGCGGTCGATCTTGTTGATGACCACGATGGGCTTGAGCCCGCGCGCCAGCGCCTTCTTGGTGACGAAGCGCGTCTGCGGCATGGGGCCTTCGACGGCATCGACCAGCAGCAGCACGCCGTCGACCATGGAGAGCACCCGCTCCACTTCGCCGCCGAAATCGGCGTGGCCCGGGGTGTCGACGATGTTGATGTGGGTGTCGCCATAGCGGATGGCGCAGTTCTTGGCCAGGATGGTGATGCCGCGCTCGCGCTCGAGATCGTTGCTGTCCATCACCCGTTCGGCGACGGTCTGATGCTGGGCAAAGGTGCCGGACTGCTTGAGAAGCTGGTCGACGAGGGTGGTCTTGCCATGATCGACGTGGGCGATGATGGCGATGTTGCGAATGGCGGAGGACATGGACTTCCAGACGTACGAAAACGCCAATTATAACAAAGGGGCAAGGCGGCGTCGTGTAAAATTCCGCATCCTTTCGGCTCGATGCGGAAATTCCATGTTCGCGATCATCGGCGGCACTGGCCTCACCTCGCTCAACAATCTGGAAATCGTGCACCGGCAGGTCGTGCGCACCCCTTATGGCGACCCCTCCGGGCCGCTCACCCTTGGGCGCATCGCCGGCCGGGACATCGCTTTCCTTGCCCGGCACGGCTACGGTCACACCTATGCGCCGCACCGCATCAACTACCGCGCCAACCTCTGGGCGCTGCAACACGTGGGCGTGCGCGAGGTCATCTCGGTGGCTTCCGTCGGCGGCATCCAGGCGCAATACGCTCCGGGCTCCCTCGTGATTCCGCACCAGATCATCGACTACACCTGGGGGCGCGTGTCGACCTTCTTCGAAGGCGAAGAAGATCCGGTCACGCACATCGATTTCACCCTGCCGTTCACCCCGGCGCTGCGCGAACGCCTGATCCGCGCCGCGCAAAAGGCAGGGGAGCCGGTGATCGACGGCGCGGTCTACGCCTGCACCCAGGGCCCGCGCCTGGAGACCGCCGCCGAGATCGACCGCCTGGAGCGCGACGGCGCCAACGTGGTGGGCATGACCGCCATGCCCGAAGCCGCGCTCGCCCGCGAACTGGGCCTTGCCTACGCCGCGATCAACGTGGTGGCAAACTACGCCGCCGGCCGCGGCGCCGACGCGAGCGAGATTTCATTCACCGAGATCGAGGCGACGCTTTCCGAGACCATGGCCCGGGTCAGGCATGTGCTGGAAGCATTCGCGGCGCAGCGGGAGTGAGGGGGTTTGCTCTGCACCGATCCCAATTGGTTTCATTCTTCGAGCGGCCGTCACTCGGACAGTCGGCCTTTGCGTACCAGCTCGATGACCCGGTTTCGCACCTCTTCGAGTTTCTCATTCCTGATCCGTCCTGCCATGCGTTGGAACAGATCTTGATGAGCGGTAAATAGTTTCCCGGGACGGATATAGCTGGTCTGTTGCAGTGAGCCACAGGAAAAGTCACCTTCCGCCAGTTCAATCGCGAAGGGATCAGCGTAGGATCGGCTGGTGATCTGCAGGCACAGCCAATCCTCCCGTCCGCTATGAGCGAGCACGAGTGCCGGCCGTAGTTTGGATGCTGATAAATCTGAGAATGGAAAAGGCACGAGGACCACGTCGCCTATTGCAGGTGCGTCCATGCCTCATCCTCTTCCGGTTTCAGCCAATCCTCCGCAAGGGCCTTTTCAGCCAGCTGTGTGACCTCGTCGATTTCAGCGGGAGCTTCGTCCAATATGGTCACCAAGGCGCGACGCATTCCTTTGATTTCAACGGGTTCGACCAGGCGGACATGCCCCTTTTCGTCGATGATGGCTTCTACGGTCTGTTTCATCACGTGCCCTCCGCCTTGTTCCGGATCGACAACTCAATGATGGTGGGCATGGGGGCAAGGAGTTATGCTCATGTAATGGCGGAGATGGAGGGATTCGAACCCTCGATACCGGTTTTAGCCGGTATGCTCCCTTAGCAGGGGAGTGCCTTCGACCTCTCGGCCACATCTCCTTGAAGAGGTGCTATTCTAACCGATGAGGACGCTTGGCGTCAAACCTGCGGAGGAAACCATTCATCATGATGGTCGATCTCGAGCTCGACGCGCGCGGGCTGCGCTGCCCGCTGCCCATCCTGCGCACGAAGAAGGCACTGGCCACCTTGCACTCGGGGCAACGGCTACGGGTGCGGACCACGGACCCCGGTTCGATGAAAGACTTCTCCGCCTTCGCCCGCCAGAGCGGCAACGTACTCGAAGTGGCGCGTGAAACCGGCGAAGGGGAATATGAATTCGTGCTGATTCGGCGATAGGATGGGTTAGATTGCAAGACGCAGGAACGTATGAAATGTGACTGATTTACGACGACGTCCGCTTCAGCGAACGCCCGGCAGCGGATTCCGAAGAGGTGGCATCAGGCATCGTGCTCGATTTCGACGAGCTGGGCACAGTGGTTGGGATCGACATTGAGCAACCAGCCAAAACCAGCTTCGTGATCTTGTCGTTGGCGTTCGTCACCTTTGGCGTTACAATCAAACCATGATCCGATCGTTTCGTTGCCGCGACACCGAAGCCTTTTTTCAGGGCAAGCGCATTGCGCGGTTCGTGGCATTCGAGGCAGTGGCCATGCGCAAGCTGCAGCAGCTGCACGCGGCCACATCATTGGAATTTCTCCGTGTTCCACCGGGGAACCGACTAGAATTACTCACGGGGGATCGCGAGGGTCAGTACAGCATCCGCATCAATGTCCAGTGGCGCGTGTGCTTCGTCTGGGACGGGCGCGACGCCTGGGAAGTCGAAATAGTTGATTACCACTGAGAAAGCCATGCCGATGAGCCGTGAAGTTCCTCTGGTCCACCCTGGCACGATCCTGCTAGAAGACTGGCTCAAGCCACTGGGCATCAGCCAGTACGCTTTGGCGCGAGCGATTGGCGTGCCCCGTCGGCGCATTAACGAGATCATCCAGGGGCGGCGGGCCATCAGCGCGGATACGGCGCTGCGCCTGGCCGCTTTCTTTGGGGTCGATGCCGAAAGCTGGCTCGCCTTGCAGGCGCACTACGACGCCGTGCAGCGGCGTGAGGCGCTCGCCCAGGAACTGGCTGCGATCCCGCGCTATGAACACCTGGCGCGGGAGTATTCCGAGTCCGTCTGAGCTGCGAGCGCCTCTGTCTCACCCCCCCGCCAAATGCCGCTCGATGCGCGCGAGCTGCGGTTCGAGCTGCGCGAGCGTGGCGCTGAAGCGCTCGATGCGCTCGCGCTCCTGGGCCACCACTTCGGCCGGCGCGCGTTCCACGAAGCTGGGGTTTTCCAGTTTCTTCTTCGCCTTGGCGATCTCGGCGCGCAGGCGCTCGATCTCCTTGGCAAGCCGCTCGCGCTCCTTGGCGGCGTCGATGGGCACGTCGAGCATGAGCTGCAGCGTCTCCACTGCCGCTACCGGCGCGAGCGCATCTTCGGGTAGGCGCGCCAGCGTGCGCACTTCCGTGAGCCGTGCGAGCGCCTGCAGGTAGGGAACGAACCCGGCGATCGTCGCCGCGAGCGCCTCGTCGGCCGCCTCGCCCAGCGCCACCGCCAGCGGCACGCGCTCGCCCGGGTTGAGCTTCATCTCGGCGCGCAAGCCCCGCACCGCCCGCGTGATTGCCTGGAAGAGCGCCATCTCGCGCTCGGCCGCTTCGTCGAGCCGCCCGGGCTCGGCGACGGGGTAGGGCGCCACCATGATCGAGTCGCTCACCTTGCGCCCGGCCACGGGGGCTACGTGCTGCCAGAGCTCCTCGGTGATGAAAGGAATCACCGGGTGCAGCAGCCGCAGCACGGCTTCGAGCACGCGGATGAGCGTGCGGCGCGTGGCGTGGCGCACCGCCTCGTCTCCTTGCGCAAGACGCACCTTGGCAAGTTCCAGGTACCAGTCGCAGTATTCGTCCCAGACGAATTCGTAGAGCGCCTTGGCGTAGAGGTCGAAGCGGTAGTCGGTGAGGTGGCGCTGCGCTTCCGCTTCCACCCGCTGCAGGCGGGAGACGATCCAGCGTTCGGCAAAGCCCAGCGCCTCGGGCGCGGCGGGCGTCTCCGGCAGATTCTCGCCCACGTTCATGAGCACGAAGCGCGTCGCGTTCCACAGCTTGTTGCAGAAGTTGCGGTAGCCCTCGCAACGGCCGAGGTCGAACTTGAGGTCTCGCCCCGGGCTCGCGAGCGAGGCGAACGTGAAGCGCAGGGCATCCGCACCGAACGCCGGGATGCCGTTGGGGAATTCCTTGCGCGTACGCTCCACGATCGAGGCGGCCTGTTTCGGGTTCATCAGGCCGGTGGTGCGCTTCTGGATGAGCGATTCCAGGTCGATGCCGTCGATGAGGTCGATCGGGTCGAGCACGTTGCCCTTGGACTTCGACATCTTCTGCCCCTCGGCATCGCGGATGAGGCCGTGGACATAGACGTGCTTGAACGGAATCTTGCCGGTGACGTGGGTGGTCATCATCACCATGCGCGCCACCCAGAAGAAGATGATGTCGAAACCCGTGACCAGCACCGAAGAGGGCAGGTAGAGATCGAGCGCCGGGTTGGATTTGGCCGGATACTCCGGCGTCCAGTCGAGCGTGGAGAAAGGCCACAGCGCCGAAGAGAACCACGTGTCGAGCACGTCCGCGTCGCGCGTGAGCGGCCCCGTGTAGCCCTCGGCCGCGGCAAGCGCCCGGGCCTGCGCCTCGTCGTGCGCCACCCAGAAGCGACGATTTTCGGCCGGATCTTCGTCGGCGTACCACGCCGGGATCTGGTGCCCCCACCACAGCTGGCGCGAAATGCACCAATCCTGGATATTGACCAGCCACTGGCGGTAGGTATTCACCCAGTTGTCGGGGAAGAAGCGGATGCTGCCGTCCTCGACCACTTCGAGCGCCTTTTGCGCGAGCGACTTGCCGTCCGCCCCGGGCTTGGTGGTGGCCACGAACCACTGGTCGGTGAGCATGGGTTCGAGCACCACGCCCGTGCGCTCGCCGCGCGGCACCATCATCTTGTGCGGCTTCACCTCGACCAAAAGCCCCTGCGCCTGCAGCTCGGCCACGGCCTTTTCCCGGGCCACGAACCGGTCGAGCCCGCGGTAGGGCTCGGGCACCTGGTCGTTCAGATGGGCATCGAGCCGGAAGATGTTGATCAGCGGCAGCCCGTGGCGCTGGGCTACGGCGTAGTCGTTGGCGTCGTGCGCTGGCGTCACTTTCACGCAGCCGGTGCCGAAGCTCGGATCCACGGCCGCATCGGCGATGATGGGAATGCGCCGGCCCACCAGCGGCAGGATTACCTCCTTGCCGATGAGCCCCTGATAGCGGGGATCTTCCGGATGCACCATCACCGCCACGTCGCCAAAGAGCGTCTCCGGCCGCGTGGTGGCCACCACCACGCCCCGTTGCCCGTCGATGGGCCCGTCGGCGAAGGGGTAGAGGAGGGACCAGAGGAACCCTTCTTCCTCTTCGGCCGACACTTCCAGATCGGAGACCGCCGTGCGCAGCTTCGGATCCCAGTTGACCAGGCGCTTGCCGCGGTAGATGAGCCCCTCGCGGTAGAGCCGGACGAAGACGTCGCGCACCACGCGCGACATTCCCTCGTCCATGGTGAAGCGCTCGCGGGTCCAGTCGGCCGAAGTGCCCAGCCGCCGCATCTGCCGCGTGATGGTGCCGCCGGAATATTCCTTCCACTGCCACACGCGCTCGAGGAATTTCTCCCGTCCCAGATCGTAGCGCGTGAGTCCCTCGCGCTCGAGCTGGCGCTCGACCACGATCTGGGTGGCGATGCCGGCATGGTCGGTGCCCGGCTGCAACAGCACGTTGTCCCCGCTCATGCGCCGCCAGCGCACCAGGATATCCATGATGGTCTGGTTGAAGCCGTGCCCCATGTGCAGCGTGCCGGTGACGTTGGGCGGCGGCATCAGGATGCAATAGGGATTTTTTCTGCTCGGATCGAAACCGGCGCGGAAGTAGCCGTGTTCCTCCCAGTAGGGATACCAGCGCGATTCGATCGCCTTGGGTTCGAAGCTCTTGTCGAGGGACATGGCACCAATGGAATCTGGGGACGAAAGCTAGAGATTATAGCGCGAGCAGCGCCTCGGCCCTGGCCTCGACGTCAGCGAAACCGCTCGTGCCGGCGTCGTTCCTGAATCCCACCCGAGTGGAGATGAGGTATACTTGCCGCCGATTCAGCTCTCCACCGGACGTTTTTCCATGGTTTCGCCCCTGCCGCAAGGCCCCGCCACGACCCAAGCGTTCACTGCCTACGACGACGAGATCAGCCTCACGGACCTCGCCCTCACTATTTGGCGGCGGCGGCGCATCGTGCTGGCGGTCATCATCTTGGCGCTCCTTGCCGGCGCTGCGTTCGCCTTCCTGCGCCCCCGTGCCTACGAATACAAGGCCACTATCGAGATCGGTACGCAAACGTTGGGCAAGGATGCCCAACAGATCGTGCCGCTCGAGGGCACCGACACCGTACTCTCCAAGCTCAAGGACGCCTACATTCCGGTGGCCATCGCCGAGGCGCTCCGGGAAGATGCCAGCCTCACCCATCTGAAGATCGACGCCTCCGTGCCCAAAGGGGCCACCGTCATCACGCTTTCCGCCAAGGCGCCGAAAGCGCTGGAGCCGATCTATCTGGGTGTGATGAACGCAGCTGCCCAGAGGCTCATCGCCGATCACGCCCCTATCGTCTATGCCAAAAAAAGCGATCTACGGCTGATCATCGAGCGCAAGCGCGCCGAAATCGACGACCTGGACCGCCAGATCGCCCTGCTGCAGACCGACAGCAAACGCACCGAAACCCGCCTGGCCGAGACCCAGGGAAGCATCCAGCGGCTGCAGGCCCAGTTCGCCAGCGAGGGTGATGCGGCGAAACAGGCCACCCGCTCGGTCAGCAACGAGCCTGCTGCCATGACCCCCTCTGTGTCAGAATAGTTGTCGTCTCGATAGATCCTGAAACCAGAGGGCGACAAAGGAAGAACGAAGTGGCCAGATACGGACAGTCCTTCAAGGACAGGGCGGTTGCACGGCTGTTGCCGCCAGAAAGTGTCGCGGTGCAGACGCTGGCGCGAGAGCTGAGCATTTCAGCTGCGACGCTAGCGCGCTGGCGAGCCGAGGCGCTCTCCCAGCCCGTTGGCGAGCGGGGCTGGAGTGCGGGGGCCCGATTCGAAGCGGTGCTCTCGACCGCCGCGATGGACGAGGCGAGCAAAGGGGCCTGGTGCCGCGAGCATGGCGTGTAT